>NZ_JAJFEB020000003.1:0-457335 GCF_020709765.2 Clostridium pacaense | reverse complement strand
GTATCCGAAGGCCGCCTTGATGGCCGGTACCTCGATGGCACTGAACTCCGTGCCCTTCAGCACCTTCTGGCTCACGCTTCCCTCCAGGCTTCCATGTTCCCCTGCCAAGAAGGTCACCGTTGCCCAGTCTTCCGCATTCTCCTCATACTGTGCCGTATAGGTCGCATTACTGGTTATGGCCGTTGTCCCACCCGGCAGCTCCGGGCTCCATGGCTGTTCCGCCACCTGGTATCCGAAAGCCGCCTTGATAGTTGGCACTCTAATCTCACTGAAATCGGTTCCCTTTAGAACTTCTTGAGTTAATACTCCTTCAAGTTCTCCATGTAATCCTTTATCAAAAGTTATAGTCACCCACTGGCTGAGATCCTTTTCAAATTTGGCATAGAATGTCGTTCCATTTTTCCATCCATTTTCAGGACGTATAGGTTTATAAAGCAAATCGGAGGATAATTTATACTTTTCCTCACAGCTCTTATCACTATACCATCCTACAAATCTGTATCCGTAATTCGCCTTTGCTGTAGAACCATTAGATACGCCAATGTCTGGATTTAGCCATTCATTTTGTGGTCCAACCGTTCCACTTCCTATGATACCAACCACAGCATATTTAATTTCAACACTGTTTTTAGGGTTCCATTGAGCGTATAATATCATATTGCTAGTAAGTTTTATACGATTACCTGGGGAATAAGAAATACCACTACCATCCCTCTCGGTATTCCAACCAACAAACTCATAGCCTGAACGATACATTGTATTTTGACCTTGAACAAAAACGCTACCACCTACTATTTCCTGCTGGCTATCGGGTTCCTTGCCTTGGGCACCATTTCTATCATACGTCAAGTATACACTTTCATAATTACGCAATGCACCATCTATATGCCATGTATTATCCGTCCCAGTTCCTCTTTGATCTTTAATAACATACCATTCAATATACTGAGTTTCAGAATCCCACCAACGGTACTTGTTATTCTGTTGCTCTACTAATTGATAAAAATTGTTTGTTAAATTGTTGCTTACATCATCAATTCCTGTTGTAGTATGTGCATATCTAATATATTTAAGTATGTTCACAGAATCCGGGGATGAATCATATACCGTAATATGTTCACCAGAATGTATTGATGGTTCAGCATACACAGTTCCATCTGTAAATACCGCAATCTTAAATTTTGAATATTTACTTCCTGAATCCTGTGCCCACACAGCATAAAGAGTAACATTATCTTTACCAACACCAAAATATTCTCCTGGCTTTATAACTTCCGGTGCTAATTTATTAACGCCATCCACACCAGATTCAATTTTGCTGGAATCACTCGATAATGACCATCCTAAGAATCGATATTGATTCTTCATCAAACTCCCCTGCCCGGGTAAAACAATTGAAGAATCCGGACTCACTTTCAATGCGGCCGGAGCCTCACCACTCCCGTTATTCGCATTAAAAGTCACCGTTAATTTCTCCTCAGAGAACAACATCTTAACAGTGGTTCCTGATTTTAAATCATTCCATGTACTACCACCATTAGAACTGTACACAAAATTGTATTTCCACCCTTTTTTATATTCTCTGGTATATCCAATATGTGTAACTTCTATATTAGCATTCGTACTTAAAACAGCCTTTTCAAACTTGTATCCTGTCTGATTTATTCCCAAAGCTTTCGCCATATCCTTAGAAATATCAGATACACTTTTTGAAGTAGACTCCCAACCGATACCAAAGGACAACTTATAAGAGTTGTTCTTATCTAAACCATCAGGATATATCTCACGGCCTGTTGCCTCATTAAAAGGAACAAAGTTTATGATATTCTCACTATTTCCGGAAGAATTTGTAAAGGTTACTGTATATACAGAAAAATGTTCAGCCTCAAATGCAATTTCACTAATACTTTGTTCACCGGATACATCAACCGCATCAGCCACTGCTTCTACTGAAATCACGTCATGTGAGCTGACATCCGCCTGAGGTTCATCCTCTTTCGTAGTAGCAACATATAGCACCTCAACTGAATCAGCTTCCTTACTGTTCTTCTCAATAGGAGCACCTGTAAAGGTCACCTGCACAGCGCCACTCCAAATTTCATCGTCTAGTTTATTACCACTCACATCTAGCAAATCGATATTGTAGGACAAAGAAGTAATTACTTCCTTTGTTTCCCCTTCAGCCGCCGCCTGTGCTTCAACACTTTCCTTAACTACATCTTCAATACCAGTTACAACACTTGCAACTGCTTTTGTATTTGCTGGCAATACTCCTTCTGGTGCATACAGACTAATTATAGTTCCGTCTTCCATCGGAAGTTCTGCACTAAACTCCGGATGCTCCCCAGTCTCCGTCATATAGACTTCAACCTCCTGCTCCTCATAAATCTCAGGAACAGAATACCAGACAGTCTGTGAACCATCATCATTATCCGTGATGGAATCAACTGAGAGGATTTCTCCATTCGCAGTCACACTCTCAACCGCATACCCAATCTGATTCTTAACACCAAAGCTTAACGCCTGGCCTTCCTCAACGCCTCTTGGTCCTTCAACGATGCGGGCGCTGGCTTCCGGGTAGATGGCATAAGAAATCTTATATCCCTCAAAGTCATCCAAAGCCTTCAGCTGGTTGATGGTAGTCACATAAACCTTAGCAGTGGAACAATAACCGATTCCAACCAAATCACTTGTTCCTGCCGCAGAAACATTATCATCTTTTGCAGGTGCCTCGGTCGGCTTAGCCTCTGACGGTGAAGCCACATCCGGAACCGTCTGTGCCGGCGCCTTAGTTTCGCTTTCATCCGCAGAACTGCTTCCGCTCTCCACCGGTGCTGCCGTTGTCTCATCCGTACCAGGTACGGTGGTTTCCCCATCAGCTGCAGTAGTGGTTTCGTCAGTTGCATCCTGAGCCGGCTTTGTCGGGTCTGTTGAATCTGTTGCTTCTGTTGACTCCTCCTTGGTCGGAGCCTCTGTTGCATCAGTCTCTTCAGCCGTTGTTGCCTCTTCCTTCGTGGGAGCCTCAGTCTCCTTTGGCGCTTCCTCTTTCTCAGGTTCAGGAGCTTCTGTTTCTTCCTTGGCTTCCGCTTCTTCCTTAGTCCCGGCTGCGTCCCCATTCTCATTGTCAGCAACCAATGGTGCGTTGTGACGGATGATGGATGCTACAGGTTCGCCTACCTCGGCTTCAGGAGCTTCTGCTTCGGGTGCTTCGGTTTCAGGAGCTTCGGTCTTCTCCGGCTCGGTTGCTTCCTGAGTTTTTTCCTCAGCAGCTTCCGTTGTCGCCGGTTCTTCTGTCTGGCTTTCCTCCGGAGCAGCTGTTGTCTCATCCGGTAAGGTTGCCTGCGTCTCATCAGCAGCTGTGGTTTCATCCGGAGCTGTTGTGGTTTCGTCTGTTGCATCGTCCGGTGCTGCCGTGGTCCCATCTACAGATGGAGCCGTGGTCTCAACCTGGCTCTCAGTCTCTGCTGGTGCCGTTGTTTCATCTGCGCCAGGCCTGTTTGTATCTTCAGGTAACGGTGCAGGTGTTTCCACTGGCTTGGAGATGAGATTCACTTCCTCATCGCCATAAGCAGCCTCATAACTCTTTACAGTAACACGTTTGGTCTTCTTGACCTTTTCCACACCGTCATCCATCCTTGTGATTTCAGTGGTGCAGCTGATGCTATCTTCTCCGTTATTCACATATAAGAAGATAATCTCTTCATCGCCGGTTACCATATACATGTCATCAGCATCTTCCGGCAGCCGTACGAACACCCTTAGTTCTGCGTCCATACTTCCGCCATCCGGATCAGGGAATGCCTCATAGATTTTCCCCTCCCCGAAGAAGAGTTTCTCAAATTCAGCAATCTTTCCATTGGTGAAATCGAGATCCTCTGCCGTCACTTCATTACCATTGGCGATTGCTTCATCAATGGCTTTGACAAGCTGTGATCCGCTCATCGAGAAGGTGACGGATTCTGACGAAGTTGCTGCAAGGGCCGTATTCAAATCCGCACCCACATTGGTTAGGATCATGGCTGCTGCAAGCACGAACGCCAGAAGTCTTTTCTGAACGCTGTACACTGTCCGCGACAGCGCCCTAGACCTTTTTCTTCCTTCCATACATATTCTCCTCTCATGATATTTCTTTTCCAAACTTAGGATAATTTACAACTATCTGGAACAAGTATATCAAATGACAGTTACAAACGGGTTACAAATTAAGAAAAGTTAAAATTTTTCTTAAATTATTTCTGCCCATTCCTAACCTCTGTAATAATCATAGCAAACCCGGCGTTACAAGGGGCGTTATTTCATACAGCTTTTTTGTTACTATTTCAATCCTCTTCCCCATTTTAGATTTTACTTTATAACCGGTTTTGCATTTTTGGACGTACATCAGATTTAAATTGTCAAATAATATCTGCAATTGTTGTCGTGAGATTTTTTCTCGTTCATTATTGCATTTCCCCCTCTTCCTATGGTACAATGTTACCAATGATTGTTATGAGTTTTTTTCTCTCAGAAAGTGAGGTATACCATGCTGGTTCAGCTTACATTGAAGAATTTTAAGATATTCAAAGAGGAAACCCTGTTGGATTGTATTCCCGGTCCGATTAATGAGCATAAGGCATCCCTGATTAAGGATCCGCTGGATGGCGAACAGTTCCTTCCTGTCATCTCCGTCTATGGCCCAAACAGCGGGGGGAAGTCCACGGTCCTCTATGGACTCTCGTATCTGTCCGCTCTTATTACCGCCCCGGCATCCGCATCATCCATACCATCCGTACCCCAGCATCTTTCATACCGCATGGATCCGGATTGTGCCCACATTCCCACTGAGTTTGATGTGCTGTTCCGTCATAAGGGATTCCTGTTCCGCTATCAGCTTCATCTTCTGAGGGGAGTCATCCAGGAAGAGAACCTTTTCTATGGACGCCTTGGCAAGGATGATGCAGGTATTCTTTTTAATAGGAAGGAATCCGATTTTCATCTGGGGAAAACCGTGCCAGCGGTTCAGATTGAACAGCTTCCTCCGGACCGTCCTCTCCTTGCGCTTCTGTTCCATTCCCTGGATTGCGGATCCATGGCCTGTGAATCAGTGCAGGCTGCATTTTCCTGGTTCAGGGACATCCATTTCCTGTCTCCTGACAGCCCGGTGTACCCGCAGCTGCCCAATGAGCCGGACATGCAGGCTGCAATCTGCTCTGCTCTGCAGGCCATGGATTTAGATATTACCGGTTACAGGACCATCCTGAGAGATGGAATAGATGGAAGGGAACTTTTAATCACCCATACCCCGGCAGCTTCCGCCAGTTATGAATTACCCTGCAGCGAAGAATCAAAGGGCACCAGAAAGCTTCTGTCCATACTGCCAGATATACTCCTCAGCCTGAAGGAAGGACATCTGGTTGTGGCGGATGACCTGGATTCCTTACTGCATCCCCATCTGCTCCGGTACATAACCAGCCTTTATACTAATTGTGAGAAAAATCCTCACGGTTCGCAGCTTATATTTACCAGTCATAATACTGCAATCCTGATGCCCGCCGTTCTTAGACGGGATGAGATATGGCTCTGCTCCCGCCCCACGGGAGAGGATGCACAGCTCTATCCCCTTTCATGGTATAAAAAAGAAAACGGCCTCATCCCGCGAAACGATGAGGCCTATGGCAAGCAATACCTGGAAGGGCGTTATGGCGCCAGCCCTAAGGTATCTTATTGATATTCAGTTTCTGTTACAGCAGGCTTTCAGGCATTACCTGATAGTTCAGCTTCACCCTTCTCCCTCCGTCCCACAGATGGAGGTTCCTGTCAATACGTTCGTATATCCTGAGACAGTATTCCTGGGAGGTGCCGTTGAGCATCACCAGGTACTGGCTGGGATTGTAGCAGGTGAACACATCCCCTTTCCTGATTGATTTGCCGATGGCTTCATGGAGCTTGGAGGATGCTGCCTTTAAGAGTTCCCCTCCTGCATCCAGCGGCTTTCCTTTGGAGTCCAGCAGGGTGCAGCACAGAAGCACATTGGTGAAATCAATCCTCTCCGACATGCGGACCAAGAGCCGGTAGCAGTCTATGAACGCGGGATAGGAGCAATAGTATGGGCCGTTCACCCGGTCCCGCTCATGCAGGCTGTCCCTTATGTCCTTAAGCGTATCAGAGGTATAGCGTATCTGGCCGCTCATGGTCCTGAACCGTTCCAGCATCTTCTCAGACGGAGGCAGTCCCTGTTCCTCAAAGTACTGGGTCACCGCCTGGTCATATACCTGCATTGCATCCTTGAAGCGTTTCATGGCAATCAGACAGTCAATCTTCATGATCTGGCATTCTTCGTAGGGATAAAGCTCACAGGCGGCCGAGGACAACTCCAGCAGGTCTGTGTATTCCCGGTTCTCCTTCATGATATAATATGCCATCCTGAGACAGTCAAAATACAGTTCCTGGCACCGGACCCCGATGACAGATACCCACTTCTCTCCTGCCAGCTGGGCCATGAATTCCCCCTGGTATAACCCGCAGGCCCTCTTTAAAAGGAATTCATCCTTTTGTTTCAGCGCTTTGCGGGCTGTTGACTCAAAGTCCTTTGCATCAATATAGACAGGTACGCCTCCGCTGTCCCACCGGTATATGCCGCTGTCAGTGCGTATGTATTCATGCTCCGGCAATCCACAGCCCTCCAGGGTCTTCCTCAGCCGGAACACCGCCGCCCTCAGGCTGCCGGACGGATTCGTATTCTCCCCATTGCCGTAGAGCATGTCTAATAGTTCTTCCCTGAGTACGCCCTTATCCCCTGCGTATAAAAGAATCAGGAACAGCTGGAGCATCTTCCCCTGCGGATTCCCCATAAGCGGCATGGGCTTCCTGTTGTACTCCACCATGACTGTTCCCATCATAAATACGGTTATGCCTTCATGCTCCATCCCCGGTACATAGGCATCCTGCTCTGTATCCATCTTGTATCCCCCTGCACAATAGCGTTATATTGCATATAACACCATTGTACATTATTCCGTGCCTTTTTTCTACAAATCTTCCCAATTTTCCTCTAATTACCCCTATTTCCCCCTCATGAACCAGAAATAATAGGGAATCTCTACCAAAAGCATTACGCTCCATCCAATGGCGCAGGCATATGCCACACCCTGCATCCCAATAGCAGGCGCCAGAAGATATACAAACACCACCCGCAGGCCGGTCTGGACAAATGTCCCCAGAAGCGTTATGCTCATATTCCCCATTCCGCGGAAAAATCCCTGGATACCATTAGTAAATGCCGGGAATATGTAAAAGACCGCCATCAAAGCCAGATAACTGCTGCCCAGCTTCACAATCCCTTCATTGCCAGCAGTGACGAATAGTCCCATCAACGGCTTTTTGAACAATGTGATTATAAGTCCGATACACACCCAATAAAGGAATTCCAGCCGCAGCCCATGAGAAAACCCTTTCCTGATACGTTCTGTTTTCCCGGCTCCCCTGTTCTGGGCCACAAAAGTTGTTATTCCATGGGAAATACTCTGCTCCGGAGTGAATGCGTAATCATCTATCCTGTTTACCGCGTTAAACGCGGCAATCAAATCCACTCCCAGCGGATTAATGGCCCCCTGGATCAACAGCTTTCCAATGGGCTGGCAGGACTGCTGCAAAGCGGTCACGCTTCCGTATCGCAACGTCTGTTTGAGAAGCAGACGGTCCATGGTGAATTCCCCCTTGCGGAGCTGCAGCATGGGTATCTTCCTATATACATAGATGATGCACAGGATTGCAGAAGCTGCTTCCGCAATCACGGTGGTGACGGCAGAGCACACAATCCCAAACCCCAGGCCGCCGATGAATATCAAATCCAGGACCGCATTTAATATGGAAGAAAATGCGAGGAATTTAAGGGGTGTCTTGGAATCCCCCACACTTTTCAACGCGGCCGACACAGCGTTATAAAAGTAAGTAAAGGGCGCGCCTAAAAATATGATGGACAGATAGGTGGAGGCCATTCCAAGGATTTCATCCGGCACATTCAGGACGGCAAGAAGTGGACGTGAGAAAAACACTCCAAGAATCGCAACAATGACCGAGAAATAACAGCCGAATATGACCGTAGTGGACATTTCCCGTTTCAGCTTATCATGCTGCCCTGCCCCATAGAATTCGCTCATCAGCACGGAAGCTCCCATACAGATGCCGGAAATGCCCAGGATGACAATGTTCATGACCGGGCTGGCAGTGCCTTCCGCTGCCAGGGCCTGCTTCCCTATGAAACGGCCCGCTATGATGGAGTCCACTGCATTGTACGTGAGCTGGAACAGATTGCCCAGGATAAGCGGAACCGAATAGCGGACCAGATGATTTGTTATATTTCCCTCTGTCATGTTTACAGCAGCCATGATTGTCTCTCCTTAAGATTACCTTAACTCTTATCATAAAACTGCGCAGTTAAAAGCTGCGCAGTTTATCGTCCTCCCCGCCCGTGCTTTTATCAATGGAACGTATTTCCACGTCATAGCCAAAGCGGTCATCCACCTTCACATGTACCCTGTCCCCCACCTTGTGCCTGCGGATTGCCTTTCCCAGGGGCGAGTCAATGCTGATCAGGCCCTGAAGGGAGTTTCCCCGCACGGTTGTCACCAGCTTATACCGTTCTGTCTCATCGTCATCCGGTATATATATTTCAACCGTGTCTCCCAGCCCCACTTCGTTGTCCTTGGACTCATCGGAAATAATCCTGGCTGTCTTTATCATCTTCTCCAGATAACGGATACGGCTTTCATTGCGGTTCTTGTCCTGCTTTGCAGCCTTGTACTCAAAGTTCTCGCTTAGGTCCCCATGGGCCCTGGCCTCCTTGACCGCCTCCAGCGCTTCCTTCCGGACCACCAGCTTGCGGTATTCTATCTCTTCCTGCATTTTTTCAATATCACTTTTTGTCAGATTATCAAACATCCTAAATCACTGCCTTTCTGATACACTATAATGGATATACTATTGATATCCCCGCATCTGGTTGCTGCTTTTAAGCTCATACACAGCCCCTGGCGCCAGGCTGTCAAGGTTCATATATTCCCTGTGAGGATTTTCCTCATCGAAATACGTTTTCATGATCCGTTCCACTTCCTGATTGGCTGTATTGGTAAAGCAACGTTTTACCAATGCCTGGGGCATAAGGCCGGTCACTGCCAGGTCCACCTTGTACCAGTTCCCGTCCGCCTGTACATAGACAAACATATGGTCCTTGTCATTATCATCCGGGGCGCAGAAACTGTTCAGTCCGGTTGCCCTGGCTAAAAGCTGATACGCCACCGACATGCCTTCGCATACCGCCTTGTGGTTCACAAGACAGCCATAGGCTGTAAATGACGGATCGCCGCTTGTATTTTCACCGGCAACGAACCGGTCATACAGGGTTTTATCATACGTACAGTTGGAGGCAATATAGAAAGCAGCGTTCCTGGCGCGCTCCAGTTCGCTGACCGTGCGCCATTGGAAGCTGCCCAGATAATCCCGTATCACGATTGCCAGGGCATTGCGCTGCTGTTTATAGGTGTCGCTTCCCACTGCTTCCTGGTACAGGGCTGTCTGGGCAAGGACCAGAAGGCTGTCCCCGTCAACGGCATTTTCCCCGGTACCAATCTGGTCCGTATCCTTGCCGTACAGCGCCTTGCACAGGTCGTCTGACAGACCGAAGTAATTGTAAAGGCTGTATATCCCATCCTGCCTCAGACGGCGTTCCATGATAGGCTCACCTTTCTTGTTGTAGCCCATGACCGCATCTACGTACTGCAGTCCGGCTTTGTCCACATAATCCTTTAACGGATAATCGGCATCATATGAGGCATAGGGGTCAATATCCACCCACGCCCCATCTGCACCCAGCTGGTATCCGTCCGGCGTGACGGTATCTGACAGCATGTGTCCATTGGCATCAAAATAATACCATTTGCTGTCCAGATCCTGAAACCATCCTTTTGCAAAGGAACCGTCATCATTCCTGTATTTCCACTGTCCGCTTTCTGATATCCAGGTGCCTGCATAGGCGGCGGTGGATAAACAGATGCTAAGAGCTGCTGAAACCGCTAATATTTTCCAAAAACGTCCCTTCATATAGATATCACTCCTGCCTTTTATAAATTGTTTATGTTTACTTAAGTTTCTTTAGTGATTCTTTAGCGTATGCTCAAATTTTAGTCACATTTTCCCTGTATAGTATTACTTGTAAGGTGATAGACCTTTTACTATACAGGAAGACACTTTTTCATACCTATGGCCGGCAGCACCCCTTCTGCCGGCCCCCTCCATTTTATATGACGGATGTGGCCTGGACATGCAATGGCAGTGCATGTTTGGTCACATTCTTTTTTTGTCAGCATATCCTATAGGGAATAAACCTTTTCAGGAGACCATCATGGATAACCAGTCTGTCACTCCCGCTGACGTCTTTGCAGATTTACTGCGTTTCAGGGCACCTGCCGCTGTTGCCTGGGTAAGAGGCGGGGCATCCGCCCCCGCAATAAGCGGCCTTGTTAAATTCTATCAGACTCCCTACCAGGGCGTGCTGGTGGAAGCCGAGATTTTTAATCTTCCCAATAAGAATGTAGCCGGCTCTTCGAATTTCTATGCCATGCACATCCATCAGAACGGCGACTGTTCAGATAATTTCGCCAACACCGGTGAACATTATAACCCAACGAATGCCGCGCACCCCAATCATGCAGGCGACCTGCTTCCCGTGTTAGGCAATGAAGGGTATGCCTGGTCGGCCTTTTATGACAAACGTTTTGGCATTGATGAAATTATCGGCAGGTCTGTCATCATCCACAGCCAGGCCGATGATTTCCGCAGTCAGCCTTCCGGCAATTCGGGGAGTAAAATAGCCTGCGGTACCATTATAAAGGCGGATTATCCTGACTAGAGCAGCCTTGCGTAAATACCGGTGAAGTCAGTGCCTGATATCCGCAGCAGAAGCGTGTCTGCAAAGCGGCGGCGTAGTGGTCCCTACGGCTAGCTTTGCAGGCGTGCCAGGGTTTGGTCCGGTTTCCTAAAAGTATAGCACACTTTCCATTTTAATACAATTTGAACCCTGCTCCTTCTGCGATGTCCAGTTCTGAGAAAATGCTGCTTACCGCGGCTTCATACTCGGTGAGATGCTGGGCTTTTTTTATTTTCTTTCCATGCTTTTCAGAGTCAGCGAATATCTGGATCATGGAAGCCCAGATTTCCTTCATCTTGAATAAAACATTCCGGTCTCCGGACATAATCCCGCGGTATCCCTCGTACAGGAGCTGATGGAATTCCCGGAGCTGTTTCTTATCCACGGGCCGTCCTGTCCTTATCCCACCCACCAGTCCGGGATTGGCTATGATTCCGCGGCCCAGCATCACCTCATCCAGTTCCGGATATGACCGGGACAGCCTTTTAAAATCTTCCACCGTGAATATATCCCCATTGTAACAGACATGGTTTGCGCTGTTCTCCAGTCCATGCCGGAACATTTCCCAATTGGGGGTATTCCTGTAGTAATCCGTGCGGATTCTGGGATGTATGATCAGCCGCTTCAGATGATACTGATTGTAAATATCCAGCAGTTCATAAAATTCATCCGGTGTCACCATGCCCAGCCTTGTCTTTACCGAAAGCTCCATCCCCAGCGCCTCAAGCTGTTCCGTAACCGTACTTAGAAATGAATTTAAACCGCAGGTTAAAGCCAGGAAACCAGCGCCTTTGTGTTTGGACACCACGGTACCTGACGGACAGCCCAGATTCAGGTTGACTTCCTGATAGCCATAGTCTTTCAGTATCCTGGCCACGGTAAGGAAATCCTCCGCCTGGTTGGTCAGTATCTGCGGCACCACATGAAGACCCTTATTGTGTTCCGGCAGGATGTCGTTTATCTCCCTGGAACTTAAACATCCCCTGGCTTTGGGGGAGATGAAGGGGGTGTAATATAAGTCCATGGGGGTAAAGCATGTGTGGTATGCATTTCTATAGATATATCCCGTAAGCCCCTCCATGGGGGCCATGTAAAATTCCATATTGATTGTTCCGTCCGTTTCTTCTATATTAATTGCTGTGTCTGTTCCTTCTATAATAATGTGTATGATAATGCGTAATAGGTTTAGTATAGCATATTCCATTGATTTCAGAAACCCAGTGCAGGAAATTTATATCTCCCCCTGATTCCACATAAAAAGCGCACCGGTCATGTGGGATATCCACTTACCGGTGCGCTTGGATGGTACTATGAACCATATAATCATATTAATTTTTTAAACAAGCTACAATGACATAACTACAGTTTCCATAAACCTCAGTTCCTTATATAAAATCCCTGTACCCTCCAGGGCCGTCCTGAATCTCTCTGGATTCTCCGTATTATCCTCAAACATTCCATAGTGGCATGGAACAGCCATTTTTACGCCTATTTCTCCGGCCAGCCTGGCAGCTGATTCACAATCCATATTTCCTAGTTTACCATTGATACATGTTATCATTGTATCCGGTTCATATTTTTTTACTTCTGTCAGTACTTCTGAGTATTCTGTGTCCCCAGTCATATACATCCCCCCCATACATTTTTCCTTGTCTTGGATCAGAAGACCTATACTGTCCCTGGTATGACACGCATATGTAGCCCGTACGGCAATCCGGTTGCCAATTACCACCTGATTATAACGCTCCAGCCGTATTCCCGTGCGGATATTACAGTCTTTCAGCTTTTCCATACAGGATTCAGGGCCAATGAATGTAATAGGATGGCCTGCCAGACGCCGAATGGACATTTCATCAAAATGATCCAGATGATTATGGGTGAACAGGATATAATCCACATCCAGTTCTTCTGGCATTACAGGAATTGGCACCATACGTTTCATTCCCTCAATCTTCTCAACTTCATCTGACAAATATGGATCCACACAAAGTCTGCAATCTATAAAATCCATAATATATCCCGCCTGCCCTAGCCATGTTATTTTAAAATCCATTTCCCATCACTCCTTTATGCCTGTTAACTGCTACCAGTTATGGACTGCACCTTCCCTATCCCTTATAGTTGGAAGGAACTTAGGGCTGTAAACATATTCCTTTGCCGCACATTCATCCACCTCCACGCCTAATCCAGGATTGTCTTTGATAGTGATGTATCCATTTTCATACTGTATATTTGTACGGAACACCTGGTCCAACTCTTCGTTATGGTCTACCCATTCCTGTATCCCAAAATTTGGTATTGCAAAATCTACATGAACCAGGGCAGCATGAGCCAACGGTGATATATCACTTGGTCCATGGAATGCTATTTTCACTCCATGGTTATCTGCCGCTGCCGCCGTCTTCATGGACGGTGTAATTCCCCCATAGTGACTGATATCAAGTCTTAGATAATCAATCAGGTTCTTCTCAATAGGAATCAGGCAATCTTTCATACTGTTGTACAACTCACCCATGGCAATGGGCATCACACTATGCTGACGTATGATTTCCAAGCCTTGGACATTCACTGGTTCAATGGGATCTTCCAGGAAGTACAGTCCGTAGGATTCCAGTTGTTTCGCTGCTGCCGCTGCCTGTATAGGAGTAAAACGCTCATGGCTGTCATGAATCAGACCAATATCAGGACCAAATGTATCCCTGAGATAGGCTGTCACGTCAACCAGATCGTGGTAGTATACTTCCGTATCCCATATTTCCGGCCTGCCAACATTTCCCTCTGTGACTTCAATCCGTTTTCCGAGGCTGATATCCTGATGTGGTTGGTTAAAAGAAAGTCCTTCCTCCCGCCGGTCCCTAGTATCAAAGCTGTATCTGAAGCAGGTGCAGCCGTCATCCATACGCTGCCTGATACGTTCGGCCAGTTCCTCTTTTGTATGTCCATGTACATGGAAGTAGGCCCTCAGCCTGTCCCTGCAGCGGCCGCCCAGAAGCTGATACACCGGGGCCTGATAACGTTTGCCTTTGATATCCCATAAAGCCATGTCTATGCCGGCCAATGCGGTCATGAACACAGGACCTCCCCTCCAGTAGGTTCCCCTGTAAACAAGTTCCCATATATCCGTAATCCGCTCTGCATCCATCCCTGTCAGGTATTTGGACAAATGATGGTCCAGGACTGCTTTCACTGACAGTTCCCGGCCATTGAGTGTGGCGTCCCCATACCCAACGATACCATCTTCGGTTGTTATCTTAACAATTAGATAATTCCGGCCAGGGCAGGTCAGAATTGTCTCCATAGATTCAATCAGCATGCTGTTTCTCCTTATTGTCCAACCAACCTGGTTCCTGTCACCCAAGGGACTGGAACCATTGGTTCATCGGTTCCTGTTTTTTATGTAATTCCATCAAAGTCTCCATATCCAAGGCACCTGGTTCCGGAAGCAGGGATGTCAATCCACCATCCACAACAATATCGCTTCCTGTTACAAACCTGGACTCATCTGATGCAAGGTATATCGCTGTATATCCAATGTCTTTTGGCTCCCCCAGCATATGCAGGGGCTGGTTACACTCCATTCCCAAAAGATGTATGTCCCGGAACTTCTCTACATATTCATCATAGACCTCCTGCCCATATCTGGATAATACCCAGTGTCCTACCTTCACCTGGATAGCGCCTGGTGATATACAATTGACCCGGATATTATAAGGCGCCAGTTCTACAGCCAAGGCCTTTGTCATCATCTTAACCGCTCCTTTGGCCGCACAGTATGCTGTCTCATTAGACAGGCCCAGATGCCCCCGGACAGACGAAATATTGATGATGCTGCCCTTATTTCCCATTTTCATATAAGGCACCGTAAATCTGGCTCCGAACCAGTATCCTCTTACATTTGTTTCCATTATGGCCTCATACCGCTTTTCAGCTTCCTCATCCTCATCATCCACAGCATATCCAAACATGGGATACCCCGCATTATTAACCAATATATCAATGGCTCCATAAGTATCATATGCGGTCTTTACCATGTTTTTCATACTGTCCTTGCTGCACACATCCGTACACACACATATGCTCTCACCTCCCTGTTCACGGATTGAGTGCTGTAGTGTTTCCATTTCCTCCATACTCCTGGCCGCCAGCACCACCTTGGCGCCCTCAGACGCAAACATGGATGCCGTCTTGGCACCAATTCCCCTGCTTGCGCCTGTGACAATTGCTACTTTATCCTTCAGTCTCATACTGCCTCCTGTTTTCCATTCACTGCATCCACAAATAAATCCTTTACCTCCGAGATATCCACCATATTCGTGGCCATATCAGAAGGTTCCGTTACTATCAGGACCGGATTGGTTCCTTCTCCCAAACAGGTGAATTCACCGTGAAGTACTCCTGGATTAATTGCAAAGCTGCTCCATTCCGGATTGTTATAAAGCATCTCAACTATGATGAAGTCTTCCTCACCCAGACACTCCTGATTCTTCCTTCTCATAAATCCTTCCAGCCCATTAAGGGCAAAGGCGATATATAAAGGTTTGGTTTTCATACCGGACATCAGAAATACCTGTTCATGGGCCGGATGATGGTGGAACATGGATGGCCAGGAAAGATTCATCCCAACATTAATCAGCTTATTTCCACCATAAGCATTGCATTCATGTACAATATCCACCTGCGCTCTGTTCTCTGGCAGGCTGTATAGTTCATCCCTGCTTCTAACCGTGGAAATAAACCCGTTACTTATTAGGTAATCCCATGTCTTTCCATTCATTTTATTTACTTGTATCATATTTATCCCTCTGCACCAGTTGCGGCCATCATGATTGCATTTTCACTGACATTGGTCCTATCAAACTCCGCTGTAATCGTACCCTTAGTCATCACAAGAAAACGGTCGCACATCTCTATCAATTCAGTGAGTTCAGAAGAAATCATGATGATTCCGATGCCTTTTGCCGCCAGGCCGGAAATGGTCTTATAGATTTCCACCTTGGCTCCCACATCAATTCCTCTAGTGGGTTCATCCAATATAAGGATTCTTGGATTAGTACTCAGACATTTTGCAAGAACCACCTTCTGCTGATTTCCACCGCTTAGATTCAACACTTTTGTATCAATTGATTCTGCTTTTATATTCAGGGTCTCCTTCATGCCTTGGGCATGTTTTCTTTCTTTCACCCTATCGATAAGACCTTTCCTTGACACGTTCTTTAAGCTGGCAATTGAAATATTATCCCTAATGGAAGCAATGGCTATGATACCATCCTTTTTCCTGTCTTCAGTTACAAGCCCGATTCCATATTGCATGGCTATGCGGGGGGAATCAATTTTCACTTGTTTTCCATCCATATAGATAACTTTGCTGTATTTTCCTTTATATGACCCAAAAATAGCGTTGACCAGTTCACTTCTTCCAGCTCCCACAAGGCCTGAAAGCCCAAGGATTTCTCCCTCCCGTACTGCAAAGCTGACACCGTTTACAATATTTTTCTGCTTGTTATAGGGGTGCTGGACCACTACATCTTCCACGCGCATGATTTCCTTCCCAATTGGCACGTTTTCCTTTGGATACATGTTTTCAATCTTGCGTCCTATCATCTTTTCCACAACAGCCTTTGAATTAAACTCCGGGCGGTCAAAGCCGCCCTGAGTTTCCCCATCCTTAAGAACGGTAATCTTATCTGCAATGTCAAACACTTCATTCAGACGGTGGGATATGTAAATGCAGGAGATTTTATCCTTTTTCAATTCCAGTAGAATCTTTAGGAGATTATCGGTTTCTTTCAGGGTCAACGTGGACGTGGGTTCGTCTAAGACCAGCACCTTAGGCTTTTTTCTGATGGCCTTCGCAATCAGGACCAGCTGCTGTTCACTTGCACTTAAATTGCGCATGGTTTCCCTGGACGAAACATCAAGCCCTACCTTAGCTAAGGCTGCTTCCGATTCAGAGTAAATCCGATTCCAGTCCACGGTGCCATTTGGCTTTTTATAATAACTGCCAATGAATATGTTTTCTGCAATATTCATATCCAGCATACAGCTAATCTCCTGATAAATCATCTCGACCCCACATCCGGAGGAATCAGAGGGTATATAAAATTTCTTTTCCTCCCCCTCTATAAATATCTGCCCAGTGTAGGAACTACATGGATACGCCCCGCTCAACACTTTCATGAGTGTGGACTTACCTGCACCATTTTCACCTACCAAGGCGTGAATCTCCCCTTCTTTGACCTGGATATTGACATGATTAAGCGCCTTTACTCCTGGAAATTCTTTTGTGATATCTTTCATCTCTAAAACATATTTATTCATGGACCAGTCTCCTACAATCTGTATTGCGAAATTTGACTTTTCACACTCGGTTCGGTATAATAAAAGCTGGTATAAGCCTGCTTCATTCTGCACTGTTTCCCCAAACATGATGATGAATCAACGGCCTATACCTTTTTCTGATTCCACCTCATTCTGCCTCCTATCTGGCCGCATCCACTTCCGGATAATCAGAATCATGTTCATATGTCTCCACATTCTCAGCTGTTACAATGGTTACGCCAGAATCTACGGAAGATGGAACTTCCTCACCTAGAATAGCTTTGTAGCAAAGTTCTGCTCCCAGATAACCCATTTCGAAGAAATCCTGGGCTGCCACTGCATAGACCTGACCTTTTCGCACCGCATCCAGATTCATATCTGTGTCATCCATGCACACAGCAACCACCTGATCCATGACCCCCAATTCCTCTAGTGCTTTACCGACTCCAGGGGTTCCACCACTCTCTCCGCTGAAAATAGCATTGATATCAGGATTTGCCTTAATCATGGTGGTCACTTTATCCAGGGACTGTACAGGGTCTGCATTGTCAGCCTGTTTGTCAACAATCTCATACTCGATTCCAATTTCCTTCATATAGGCTTCGGCGCCTTCAAGCTGTGAAATCTGATTTGCCGCATCAATGTTACTCATAAGCACGCCCATTACCACTTTTTTGTCCCTGCCTAGTTTTTCTACAATTGCTTCCATCTGGGAACGCCCACAGGCATAAGGATCCATTCCCACAAATGCGGTTCTTTGATCCTCGCTCTCGGAATCTACACATACAGTAGTTACTACTATCCCGCTGCCCTGGGCCTTCATAAGCACATTGGAAAATGCAGTTGGCGAAAACGGACAGCATACAATCCCATCCGGCGCTGCTGCGATTGTATTCTCAATGGCTTCCACTGTTTTCTCTACTGAATGGTCATCCGCTCCGGTCCATACGGCTTCAAATCCAAGGTCCTTACCGGCCGCCTCAAAACCTGCTTTTGCAATCAGCCACACAGGGTCATTTACCTTCGGACAGTCAAACATAATCTTTATGTTCTTATCCGGCGCCGTTTTCTCTGCTGTTTCAGACTTTTCTGTTTTGGCTTCTGCTGCCGTTGTTCCGGGGGCCGCACCCTTATCAGCCTTTGAAGCTGAATTGCCGCACCCTGCCAGTGATGCAGATACCATTGCTACACATAGTAATAAACCCAAACTCTTCTTGAACATGTTTACCCTCCCAATTTCTGTTGTTTATTTTCATTGTTTGTTTATAGTTCCCATAACAAGATGCCCTTACTACAGCCTCCTTTCCCCTGATATCTTTATCACTTCACATCCAGGCCAGCGCGTCTCTTGCTAATAAGGTCAATGGCTACAGATAATACAATAATGGCTCCGATAGCGATGTTCTGCCAGTATACAGATACGTTCATGATAATCATCCCATTAGAAATCACCGACATCAATGCTGCCCCCAATACAGTTCCCAGTACGGTTCCTGAACCGCCAAGCATACTTGTCCCGCCTATGATTGCGGATGCGATAACCGTCATCTCCCATCCCTGTCCCAGTGAAGTCTGTCCCGACTCAATCCTGGATGTCATGATAACCCCCGCAGCAGCAGCGGCCAGGCTGCTGAGCAGATAAATCATGATTTTAATCCTAGTCACATTAATACCTGACAGCCTGGCCGTCTCTTCATTTCCCCCAATTGCATATACGGACCTTCCAAATGTGGTGTTTTTCAATATGAAGTCCAGTATGAAAGCAACCATGATTACAAAAAAAACAGACCCCGGCACGCCAAACAAGGTTCCATTGCCTATGACGGAAAAGTTCTCCGGCAATGGATATACCGGTACACCCTTTGTCAATCCATTGCAGATTCCCCTTGCTATGTACATAGTCCCCAGTGTGACGATGAATGCAGGCATCCTCACAAGAACAATGAGCGTTCCATTAAACAATCCCACCAGTGATGCCACCACCATGGATGCCACTACTGCTATGGGGATTGGAAGCCCCATCTTGAGAAACATGGCAACCGCAATCCCGCTGACACCTATAACCGAACCAACGGACAAATCCATGCCGCCAACGATAATTACCATTGTCATGAATATGGCAATGATTACCACATAGGATGTCTGCCTTGCCAGATTGATAAGATTACTGGCTGAATAAAATGCCGGGTTAGCAACGCTGATGACCACGCACAGCAACACCAGCGCCCCTAATACCCCAATCTCAGTGAACCGCTTCCCCTTGCTCTTCTTTCCCTCTGTCTTCATAACAACCTCCTCAAATTTCCCATTCTTGAAAATCCCTGTCGATGTTTTCACATAGCCTTATATCAATACTCGTCATATAGGTATCTGCTTTCACCTCCTTATCCCCAATGATAAGGTCGCTTAATATCTTTAGTGCCATATATCCCTGTTTTTCCGGATCCTGGCAGATAACCGCATCAATAACCCCCTTTTTTACATAATCAGTAACAAATGCAGAATTGTCATAACAGATGATTTTGATTTCCTTGCTCCGGTTCTTAACTTCCACTGCTTTAGCGACACCCTTAATCCCGTATCCTGCTATGAAAATGCCGTTGATCCGGTCATTGGTTTCCAATGCCTTAAGGGTTTCCCTAAAAGCTATCTCATCATTCTCTTCCACCTCCAATACCCCCGCCAAGCTTATCTGGGGATAAGCTTCTTTAATTTTGTATTCGAATCCATTCAGCCTTTGCATGTGTGCCATGATATACCGGTAACCTATTGTTACCAGAAATTCCCCCTGTCCACCATTAAACTTAGCCAACAATTCCGCTGCCACCCTTGCACTCTTTTCATGGCAGAAACCTACAAAGCAGTCCCGCTTCTCATTACTGATGTCCGTGCTGCAAGTCACTATTCTGATTCCAGCTTTTTTCATATTCTCAAGCTTATCAATTACAACTGGTGAATTGATTGCATTAAGGGCAATTCCTGAGACACCCATATCTTCCAACCTGTCTAATAGTTCCACCATCTCCTTTTCTTCATGTGTATTCATGCAAAATATGTGGGTTGTAATTCCATATTCATTCAGCGCATCCCGCATCTGCTCCACACCTTTTTTCAGTTCTTCAAAAAAGGGGTTTGATATGGGTTCTACAATAAATCCAAGCTGCATATTCCTATTCCGTAGCACTAAGGCCTTGCCAAGCCTGTTAGGTTTATAGTCCAGCGATTCTGCAATTGCCATAATCCTTTCCCGCGTTTTAGCACTGACCCCTGGTTTATTGTTAAGTGCCCGGTCCACAGTTCCTATGGAAGTGTTGGCCATCTTTGCAATATCTTTTATGGTCGTCATAATACCAATCCCTCATTTCTTTTTTATTAACGTGAACGATTTCGTACTTTGAACTTATATATCAACGATATTTATCATATTTTCTACAATATATAAGAATTTTTTGCATATAATTATCGTGAACGTTCACGTTGTCTATCCTTAAAATAACACCTTTTTTAGAAATTGTCAACAACTACTTTGAATGATTTTGTGTTTTTTTATCATATTTATCAATACATGTGTGATGTTGAATTGTTTTTCCTATAGCGTAAATGTGATTCATATAGCAGAATGGATGGGGGTACAAAAAAGCTGTACCGGATATAATTGCCGGCACAGCCTCTGTTTTTATCAGTCATTATGTAACATCTTAGCATTTACGCTGCTCAAGCTAAATCCTTTCAATCATCCCACTTCAAAGACTCCACAAACATCTGATATGCCTCCAGATCCTCCTCGTCCTCCAGATCCGCCAGAAACTGTCTGGACAGTTCTATCATACGGTCATTCTCCTCATCCGGAATAAAGTACCGGATGAATGTGGAGCCGGCTGTCATCAGGCCGTTGTCCGTATGGGTTACAAGCTTAATTGCCTTTCTGCCATCCAGCAGGATGTCCTCTGCCTTTTCCACCGTGAAGTCATCTTCCCCTATATCATAGCCGTATTCTTTCATGGTGGAATCGTATACATCCTTCATCCACTGTCCAAAGGCGGCGGCATTGTCGTATTCCTTAAGGGCAGTGTAACCATCCGTCATATAGATACTGTATCGTTCATTGCCTTCTTCATCAAAGCATGCCAGCGACACCGCATCTCCAAAACCGTGTATCTCATGATAGTATCCCTGATTCTCATTTTCCTTCAGGTCTATATGGAATCCGTACTCCGTATCATAAAATACAGAACCGTCAATATATGCCCTGTCCAGATAATCCCGTCCCGGGTCGAAGTCACTGTTGGCATACTCCCCAAGCGCTCCATTTTCATCCTGTCCGCTCCAGTTCCAGTCCCAGGGCACCACATCCACAAACCGGTTCCGGTCGTGCTGGAAAAATACAGTCACGTCTTCGTCAATCACCTGTGTCCCGTCAGTATTATAGAATGAAAGCGTACCCAGATACGGATAACTGTCCCGGCAGTCAGAAAGCAGAAGCATTCCTCCTGCATATGGTTCGCACTGGACAACATTTTCACGGAATACCTTGGATGAACCGGCCGTGGTAATCCTCATAAGGTCAGGCACTGCCCCATCCTTTTCCTGGAATACAAAATACTCCCCGGCGCTGCCATCCAGCTGGCGCAGCGTTTCGGGATTGACCTTATCAAGGATCCTGTTTCCTTCGCAATATAGAATCTGGTTCCCGGAAATGCTGTCTGTGTAAAAGGCTTTTCCATCCCTTTCATCAACCAGATATAGGTCGGTTCCATGTGCCACGCATTCAAGCGTCTGGCTCAGCTGACCGGAGGACAGCTTATATCTGTATATCCAGCTTTCCTCTGCCTGATATGCATCATTCAGTTTTGATACGGTCAGATAGATGCCATTTTCCATGCCTGTGATTTTCTTAAAATATCCGTCCAGCCAGTCTTCCGGCATGCCGGGAACCGTGAATGCGCAGACATTCCCGTCCACAGCCTCATACAGCGTCTCCTTTCCGGCCGGACCGGACTGATAGATAACCATGGACTTCCCATCCAGCCATTCAGGTTCGCTTATGTATTCCCACACCATGGATACCTGGTCCGACAGCAGCTTCTTCTCCCCTTCCGAGGAATAGGACAGGGTGTTCCGCCCTTCCTTTCCATAGACAAAGGTATATAGATTGCCGGAATCCGGATCCAGATAATAAGCCCCTGCCTGGTCCTCTTTTGTGAGGACCGGCTCTTTGGCGCCGTCTTTTCCCAGCTTAAGGAGTTCATAGTAAAACCCATCCTCCTCCTCAACCGTACGCTGTGCATAGATGACACTGTAATCCTCATTGGCGCCTGCAAAATTCATTTCATCTGCCAGGAGGACTTCCCTGCCGTCCTCAGCCAGGTACAGGTCTTGAACCCACTCCTCATCCATTTTTGTAATGCAGACAGCGGAGCCGTCCTTGGAAGGAAAGAAGTTATACAAGCCGGATGCCTCCAGCTTCTTCCCCTGCTCCGGCGTATAGGAATACAGGTCATACTGCACATCAGCCAGTCCCCCTGCTTCATTTCCCGCTTCATTTCCTGCTTCATGCTCAACCTGAAACAGCAGTTTATTGCCGCACATGGCGGTGTTGGCGTAGCCCTCATGGATGATTTGGGAGGTGCCGTCCTCATTGTTGACAGCAACCAGTACCGCATCATCAAGGAACAGGCCCCCATCTGTCTCAAACTGAAAGGCGAGGAAGCTGCCGTCTTCAGACAGGCTTACATCATAGTAATCCTTGAGATTGACGTTTTTCCCTATTCCCGCCATGACAAGGGATGGGTTCTTTCCGGACTCCATGGGGCCGTTTACATCCGCCCTCATGAGATCCGCATCTTTTATGTAATAGACATAGGAGGGCTTTTGGACAGGATCCGCCACGCCTTGTTCCGCCTGGTCCTCTTCCCCCTTCTGGTTCCCGGCCCCATTGTCTGACAAAGATGTTGTCTTTTCTCCTGTCCCGGCCGGCGCAGCGCAGCCGCCTGATGCTAATGCTGCACAGATTGCCAGCACCAGCAGGATGAATGGCTTATTCCTGCCGTAATGTTTTCCCACTTGCCTTTTCATACATCCGCCCATATAGCTCCTCCTGTTTCCATGACGGAAATCCCGGTCCGCCGCAGGGATGTATATCCTCCCCCCTGAAGGATAGGATATGCCCTCTGCTGCGGGATAGGATTGTCTGCCAGACACATTCCGTCCATAAACCATAATGTCTGTTTATATTATAACAACAATCAGAAGGATTTTCCATTGTCAGTTGCAGGAGAATGACTGACTATAGGATGGCTACCCTATAGATTATACGATGATTCATCCGTATCCCCTATAAAAGCAGCCCCGCCTTACCGGCCTGCGCCGTCAATTCATCGCGGAACCTGGGATGGGCGATGCTGATAAGGAGTTTTGCCCGCTCCTTAACGGTCCTACCGCTCAGGCGCACGATTCCGTACTCTGTCGCCACATAGTCCACATCGTTCCTGGACAGCGTGACTGCCGTGCCGGGCGCATGGGATATACAGATTTTTGACAGCGTGCCGTTTTTAGCAGTGGATGCCAGGGCAATGATGGACTTGCCTCCCGTGGCGTGGATTGCGCCGGTTACCGTGTCAACCTGGCCGCCGCTCCCGCTGTACTGCATGTATCCGATGCTTTCTGAGGACACCTGGCCCAGCAGGTCTATTCCCATGGCCGTGTTCACGGACACCATTTTGTAATTTTGGGCAATCACATGGGGATTGTTGACATAGCTGCAGGGATTCATGGCCACACAGGGGTTGCGGTCCATGAAGTCATAGAGTTTCTGGGAACCGCGGCTGAATGCGCCTATGATGATTCCCCTGTTTATGCTTTTCCTCTGCCCGGTCACCACCCCGGCCTCCACCAGCTCCAGTATGCTGTTGGTTATCATTTCCGTGTGCACGCCCAGGTCCTTTTTGTCCATGAACGCATGGGCCACCGCATCCGGGATTGCACCGATGCCAAGCTGGATGGTGGATCCGTCCTCCACCAGTCCGGCCACATAACTGCCAATCTGTTTCTCCACTTCCCCGAAGGGAAGCGGATCCATGGTTTCAAGCGGATGGTCGTATTCGTAAATTCCGTCGGCCTCGCTGATATGTATCTCATTATTGCCGTAAATGACCGGAAGGCTTGGGACCACTTCCAGGAATATCTTTTTTGCCGAATTGCGGAAATCCGTTTCATTGACATTGGAAAGGGAAGTCCGGAAGTACCCGGTCCGCTCATCCATGGGGCAGACAGCCGCCACATATACATCCAGACCGCCCCTGGCCTGAATCATTTTCATGCCCTGGCTGTGGTAATGGGTGGGTACATAGTCCACCCGGCCTTCCTGGATGTACCCGCGCTCATCCTTGCAGAGCACGAAGCCTGACAGCGTCCTGATTTTCCCCTTGCACGCCTGGCTTTCCAGGAACTCAAAGTCGCCCTTTTTATAGGTCGTGCCGTAAAAGAAATCGATTCCCTGTTTCAGCCTTGGGGCAACTTTATGGAGATTTTTGTAAAATAACAAAGGCGCATTCACACCGCCGCTGGTGGCCACGAAATCACCGTCCCGGATTGCTGCCAGGGCATCATCCACCGTGCATTGTCTGGCCTTATATTCTTCCAGATACCGGTTCATCGGAACTCACCTGCCTCTTTTAATCTGCGCACCACATCAGCCCCGGCTTTGAAGGCCCTGCGGTTTAATTCAATCAGTTCCGGCTTCCTGCCCAGCTTGTGCATGGCGATTTCCTCTGCCTTGTCAAGGGGTATGGTGTTGACCAGGGCCATATAGGCCCCGAACATGATAACATTGGCCACCTTCCGGTTCCCCAAATCGTAGGCCATGTTGTCGATATCCACCTGCACAATCTGGATGTCGTCCCTCTCCACAGAGGAAACATCCACAATGGAACTGTTGACCAGCAGGGTCCCGCCGGGACGCAGCCTGGGCAGGAAGTCCACCATGGACGGCTGGTTCAGGGCGCACAGTACATCCAGCCTGCTGGAGGTGGGGGAGCCTATCATCCGGTCAGACTGGATGACCGTACAGTTGGCAGTGCCTCCCCTCTGTTCAGCGCCGTAGGACGGGAAAAATGTGGCATTCAGGTCCTGTTCCATGGCACACTGGCCGATTAACTTTCCAATCATCATGACACCCTGCCCGCCAAAGCCGGCAATCATTAAACGGTTAATCATTTCTCCACCTCCTCGTTGTCTTTGTAGATACCCAGGGGAAATTCCTTCATTACCTGCTCCTGAAGCATTTTCACGCTCTCAATCGGTGACAGGCCCCAGTTGGTCGGGCAGTTGCTGAGCATTTCCACAAAGGAAAATCCCTTGTTGTCAATCTGGTTCTCAAACGCCTTTTTAAGGGCGTCCTTGGCCTTTTTGATATGGGCTGGGGTATCAAGGGCAAACCGCCCGGAATACACCACCCCTTTCAGGGTTGCCACCAGTTCCGCCATGTGCATGGGATATCCGGTCAGATCCGGGTTCCTGCCCTCCACACAGGTGGTGGTCTTCTGGCCAATGAGTGTGGTTGGGGACATCTGGCCTCCGGTCATGCCGTAGTTACAGTTGTTAATATAGAAAACACATATGTTCTCACCGCGGTTCGCGGCGTGCATTACCTCTGCAAAGCCAATGGAGCTGAGGTCCCCGTCCCCCTGGTATGTAAACACGATTGAATCCGGGTGGCAGCGTTTTAATCCTGTTGCATAGGCCGGGGCGCGGCCATGGAGGGCGCAGCCCTGGTCAATGGCAATACAGGGGGAGCTGTTGTTGGCGCACCCAATGGGCTGGATTACCACCGCCCGGTCCGCAATCCCCAGTTCATCAATTACCTGCATGCAGATTTTAATAAAGGTGCTGTGCATGCAGCCCGGGCAAAATTTATTATTTGAAATATCAAGGCTTTCTGGCCTGCTGTATACTTTTTCCATTGTTTCACTCTCCTTTCGCAAGTCTGATTGCACATCTGACCACTTCATCTGAATCCACGATCACACCGCCTGTAGTCAGACAGGTGTGGATTGGCAGGTGGTCCCCCACGGCCAGCCGGACATCTTCTGCCATCAGCGCCGGGATTGCCATCTCCACATCCAGAATGAACCGTACTTTTCCTATCAGCTTCCTGTATGCCTCTGCCGGGAACGGGTTGGTGGTGATGGGGCGTACCAGTCCCGCCTTATAACCGGCTTCCCGCAGTTCATCCACACAGGTGTGGCAGATGCGGCCGCAGGAGCCATATGCTGTCAGCACGAAATCCGCATCCTCTGTCATGTATTCTTCCACCATGACCTCATCCTTTTTCCATCCCTCGTAAATCCCAGCCCACTCCTGGGCCTTCTTCATCTGCTGTTCTTCCACAAAGGAGGCATTGAGCACAATATTGGGCTTTCCGCCGTGGTATCCCTTGCCGATTACCGCCCACTCAGGTGTCTTTGGCGGTTCCTGCGGTTCGGGCAGGGTCACTGCCTCCATCAATCCGCCCACAAGGCTGTCTGCAAATACGAAAACAGGCATGCGGTACTTCTGGGTTACCTGGAATGCTTTGGTCACAAGGTCCACTGCTTCCTGGATGGTTGCCGGGGCATAGTTGATGGTCTGATACCCCCCATGGCCCGAAGCCCGGTTAATCTGGAAATAGTCGGACTGGGCCGGCTTCATGACACCGGTACCGGGGCCGGCCCTCATGATATCCACTATCACCGATGGCACCCGGGCAGCTGCCAGGGAGGAAATCCCTTCCGCCATAAGGCTGATTCCCGGACCTGAGGTGGATGTCATGGCAAGGGTGCCTCCTGCCCCTGCCCCGTAAACCATGTTAATGGATGCAACCTCGCTTTCGCCCTGGACAAATATCCCGCCTGCCTTTGGCAGCGCCCGGGACAGATACTCCGGTACCTCGCTCTGGGGTGTAATGGGGTAACCGGCATAAAACCGGCAGCCAGCCCTGACGGCTGCCTCTGCAATGGCTTCATTGCCCTTCATAAATTTTCTTTCCATCACTGTTCTTCCTTTCCTGTGCATTTTACATTATTAAATCCTTCATTTTCTTACTTAAATACTTCAATGACACAATCCGGACATACCTGGGCGCACATGCAGCAGGCAATGCAGGCTTCCGGGTGGGCGTCCACCACATGGCGGTATCCCTTTTTATTGATTCCTTCCCCTATTTCCAGGACCTGTTTGGGGCATACGTTTACACATATCCCACAGCTTTTGCAGCTTTCTTTGCTGATTTCCAGTTTAGCCATAATCACACTTCCTCTCCTTTTAATGATGTTATCATGTTTGAATCATGTTCTTTTACTTAATCCATGCTTCATACATACAGTTTGTCTACAAAGGTATCCAGTTCCAGCAGCGGAAGCCTTGTCAGTTTCCTGACTTCTTTGGAAAATGATTTGGAAACAGCCAGACACGTGATTTTTAAATCCAGCTTCACAAGTTCCTGTTCCAGCTTCCTGCAATATCCGTCAATCAGCTCCGCTGTTGTGTATCCGCCCATATAAGGGTTGGCGATTACTTCCAGCCGTCCTGCCGGGACACGGGCTGATACCATAATCGCATCCAGGCTTTCCTTAATCTCCTCCCTTGTGCCTGAAAATGCACGGCAGGGATTGATTACATAGTAATAACCGGTAGCCATCCCCGCCAGCTGTCCGGCAAATTGTCCCATCATGGCTGCGCCTGCCGCGTTCCCGCCTGCATCAAATATGCACCGGATTCCTTCATCCATTAACAGGGCGCTGACCCCCAAAGGCATCAGGGGCGAATCCCACAGCTCCGGGTTTTCTGCCATATGTACCTGCCTTTTCTCTAATAAAGATGAAAAATCCCTGGCCCGGAACAGACACTTTGTCTGGTCCATGTCAATCAGATACACTGGCTTTTCATCCTTTTCTGCCAGGCGGATTGCTATGTTGGCGGCTATTTCTGTTTTTCCGCTTCCTGCTTCCCCCAGCAGTACAATGTTGTGTATGTCCATACCCCTTTCTCCATTTTCTTTTTTAATTCAGAGCCTCGCTTTACGTTTGCGAGACTGATTGTATCACACTGTTTTTTGGAATGCAAGTAATTTTTAATAGTTTTTGCTAATTTTTATCTTATTTTTTATGCACATTATCTAATAAATCGAAAATAAAACCAAAATATTTTACATATATCCTTAAAATATAACTAAAATATACGTGATATATACGTGTTTTATAAGCTTATTGCACAAAACCCTATTGACTTATTCCAAAGCAGGTACTACTATAGGTGCATGGAGTTTTTACGTTTGCGCGTCCTACGAATATAAAATATCAGGGAGAGGTTTTTCATGAAATCTGCAAATATTAAGAAATATGTTCTGAGCATCCTATGTATATTGATTGGGCTGGCCATCGGTCTGAGCCGGCCCCCAGGGGAACTGACCGTTGAAAGCATGCGCTATCTCGGCATCTTCATGGCAGCTGTCCTTCTGTTAATCCTTCAGCTTTATCCGGCTCCTCTTGTTGCGCTGTTTGCCTGTGTTGCATTTGTTACCTTCCACGTGTGCACCTTCCCGGAGGCGTTCTCTGCCTGGAGCGGGGATACCATGTGGACCGTTATCCTGATGATGATCTTTGCCACGGGTATTGCAAAGACAGGGCTGATTGACCGGATTGCATTTAACATCATCAAGTTTTTCCCGGCTACTTATACCGGTATGGTGGTTGCAATCATGGCCACCTCCACCATCCTGTCGCCCATTGTGCCCAACTCCTATTCAAAATGCGCGGTGTTAGGCCCGTTTGCCGCTTCCGTGGCCAAGGCCAACAACATTGAAAAAGGCAGCAAGGCAGCTGCCGGGCTGTTCTGCGCCTTTTTTGTCCCGGCCGCCATCCATACCATGGCATTCCTCACCGGAAGCGCCATGACCTTTGTATTAATCGGCATGATGGGGGAAGGATATTCCTTTAGCTGGTTCGGCTGGTTCATGTGCTGTTCCGTGTGGTTTGCCGTAAACCTGGCCCTTACCTTCCTGTTCATCCTGGTATATTACAGGCCAAAGGAAAAACTGAACATATCCAAGGAACTGATTAACCGCAAGATAGCGGAATTAAAGCCCATGAGCAGCGATGAGAAGGCCGCGTCCATTATCCTTATCCTGTCCATACTGCTCTGGATTACCGGCTCCTATACCGGTCTGAAACCATATACAGTGGCAGCCCTTGCCTTCTGCGCCATGTTCCTCAAAGGTATCTTTACCATGAAGGATTTTCAGGACCTGGTGCCATGGGGCGGACTGATTACCCTGGTTGCCTCCCTGCTGTCCATCTCCGCCCTCCTTGGTGTGGTGGGGGTTAATCACTGGCTGGCAAGTGTGGCTGCCCCGGTCATCATCCGGTTCGTGCCCAATGTATATGTGTTCATCATCCTCTTGTGCGTGACTACATACCTGCTGCGGTACCTGGAGTGTACCGGACTTGCCACGCTTGCCATCATTGCGGCCATTTTCCTGCCTATCGGGGCGCCTTTGGGAATCCATCCCTTCATCACCCTGTTTGCGGATTATCTGGCAATGCTGGTCTGGAACCTGTCCTTCCACAATCCATATTACCTGCAGGCCGAAGCTGTTGTGGATGGACTTGTGACCCATAAGAACGTGGTCTCCATGTCCTATGCCTATATGGTCATCCATGTATTAGGCTTGATTGCAAGCGTGCCGCTGTGGAGATACCTGGGAATGTGCTGATTCATTGATTAATGATTGTATTTTCATATCCATCCCTATATAATTAGAATATTACCGGTCCTTGACCGAGCTGGGGGTATGACGTTATGACAGATACAATTACGACTGTGGGGAACGATTTGAAAAATTACGCTTATAACATAATAAAAGAACGCCTGATAAATTGTACCTATGCACCTGGAAGCATTTTAAATGAAGCGCATCTCACCGCGGGCCTGAAGCTCAGCCGCACCCCGGTGCGGGAGGCGGTCAGCCGTCTGGAAAATGAGGGCTTTGTCAAGGTCATTCCTAAAAAGGGAATCTATGTCACTGATATCCTTTTAAGCGACGTGCTGCAGATTTACCAGATACGCCTGGAATTTGAGCCAGCCATCCTCCGTCTGGCTGCCTCACAGCTTCCCAAGGAGGAAATCCAGTATTTCTGCCAGAGATTTGAACACGGGGAGCCTGATGAGACAACCATGGACCGCATCCAGCTGGATACCGCCATGCATCTGTTCATCATAGAACATTGCGGCAACCGTTACATGGTGGATGTCATGCACCGTGTTTACGATATCAGCAGCCGGATTGTTTATTTCGTCCATCAGAACCATGCCACGGTACATATTGACGCCGGAGAGAACCTGGAGATTTTAAAACTGCTGCTGGAGGACAATGTGGACGCTGCCACGGAGAAGATGAAGATCCATATCGAGCACTGCAGGATGGCGGCGCTAAATTATTTTTATACCATTCCCCAGGGCGCGACGCCGGTGCAGACCTATCGTGAGAAGCTGTACAAAAAGCAGTAGGCCATGGCATCTTTTTCAAACACGCCCCTGTTCCGGGTAAAGAGAAAGCCGTAAATCCGATTCCGGGTTTGCGGCTTTTCCATGTCAACCGTTCTGTAGGCAGGTCTCCATCCAATGATATAGAAAATCCAATTGTTCTTCCGTATGGAACCAATGTCCGCCATGCTCCAGAACAGTCAGGCTGCAGTTAAATTGCCGGGTAAACCTGTCCACAGCACTGCGTTCTATCAGGTTATCAGCGCTGCCATACAATATATATGTGGGTACTTCCCATCTGGTAACGGGATGTGTCCTGGTATACGTCAGATACTCCCATGACAATGTCTGGCCAAAGGAAGTCCTGATTACCTGTTCACGCTTTAACCGCTCCTCTGACACATCGGCCTGCGCCATCATATTTAAAATCAGGCGTTCCATGTCAGGTACGGGGGATACCATCAGGCATTCCTCCAGCCACCTGCTTTCAAGGCCCAGCAGGCTGAACCACGCCCCGATACTGTTGGCGCACAGGGAGACATGGGGCCAATGTAAGCGGATGTACTTCATGACGGATAGCAGCTCCGGCACCACATGCCACGGGACAAACGAACCGGCTTCCGTTTTCCTTTCGCCGTGTCCGGGCAGGTCAATGCTCAGGACCTGGCATGAATGGCGGCATGCTATGCCTGCAAAGGCTTCGGCTTCCTCCTTATATCCGCCTTGACCGTGTATGTACAGGTATACTTTCTCTGATGGGGCGCCCCAGATGATTGCAGGGGTCTGCATAATATGGATTCTTTGGGTTTTCATTTTGTCCTCCTGGTTGGTTTCTTATGGTAGTAGTGATACTAATTATTGTAGTTTAAAAACTAATATAATTAGTATTTTATAAGAAAATATGCCAGATGTCAATATGTAGGATAGGCCGTGTCTGAAAATTTGATTCCACTATCCGTACAGCCTGACAATCGAATGAATCCAAACGGATTCATTGACATGGTTAATATCCATTGACGCTGCTAATATTATTAGTTAAACTACTAAAGAGAATCATTTTAAATAAGGGAGGACTCCTCATGCGCGTTACAAAAGCAGCCGTAGTGCAAACCGCTTCAGATATAGCCGACAGAGAAGGGCTTGGCAGCATTTCCTTAAAAACCGTTGCTGAAGCACTGAATATCCGCACACCGTCACTCTATAACCACATAGCCGGTTTAGAAGACCTGCTGCGGGAAGTAGCCCACAATGGAATGAGAACCATGAATGAAAGGATGTGCCGGGCCGCCATCGGTAAATCCGGCGACATGGCCATCAAGTCCGTGGGCATTGAATATCTTAACTTCATGATAGAGCACCCTGGGGTTTATGAAACCATTCAGTGGGCCACGTGGCATGGAAATGATGAAACTGCGATAATTTACGGAGATTACACCACTCTTCTGGCCACCCTTATCCGTTCCATAAATCTGAAGGCGCCAGAGGTGGATGAAATATTAAATCTTCTCACCGGCATGTTACACGGCTATACCACCCTGCAGCTGCGTTCTGCATTTAATAATCCTGAGGAAACAAGGAAGGGGTTATGTGATGCCATGGACACGGTCCTTCTGGGCGTCCATCAGAAATATGACTGACAGACGCCCGGGAGGCCGGATCATGACGGATTAATTCTAGGGCGTGTTTGAAAATTGCTTTCCGTCAGCTGTGCGTTCCACTTTGTGGGAGATTTGGTCCCGATGAGGGAGGCGTAGCGGGCTACGTTGACCGAATTGGGACCAAATATACCGCGAAGTGGGGCGTACAGATGGCGGGAATGAATTTTCAAACACGTCCTAAACCGCCGGTGAGGGAAACCGCGTTTTGGCTGCCGCCAGTTCTTTATGTAAATGAACCGCCATGCACGCGGTAATAATCCCAGACAGAACATCGGCAATGGGCTGGGCGTACAGAATCCCGCCAAGCCCCCAGAACATGGGAAGCACCAGGATGACAGGCACGAAGCAGATTCCCTGCCTGCATGCACCAAGGATACAGCCTTCCCTGGCTTTTCCCATCACAAGGAACAGGAAGGAATAGACCGTATAGAAGCCGAAAAGCATGAAAGAAAGACCGTTTGCCCTCAATGCAATGGACCCCACACGGACCATTTCCATATCGTCTTTTGTAAACAGGGACATGATGCTGGTGGAAAATAGGGCGGCCACGGAACCGAATATCACACAGAACGCGGTAGACCAGAGGATGGACGTCCTGATTGCTTCATTCAGACGGTCAAACCTTTTTGCCCCATAACTGAACCCGGCAATGGGCTGGAAGCCTTTTAAAAACCCAAATACAACCAGACTGCCCATGGACATGATTTTTGTAAGAGGCCCCATGGCTGCAAGGGCGGAACTTCCGTAATCCCTGGCCGCGCCGTTCATCATACTGATTGAAAGACTGGTCAACAGCTGAAAAACCAGTGTGGGAATCCCTATCTTTAAAATCTCAGACATGATTTCTTTGGAAAAGTCACACTCCTTCACACTAAAACTGAATACACTCTTCTTTCGGAAAATATAGCACAGATAGACGAAAGTAGAAACCATCTGTGATATGGCTGTAGCAATGGCTGCTCCGGCAACCCCAAGGTCCAGCCCATAAATAAATACAGGATCCAATCCCACATTCAGCAAAGCGCCTGCCATCAATGCACACATAGCTGTTTTGGCCGCGCCCTCGCTTGACACGATGTTATTCATGGTAACGTTAAATACATTAAAAATTGAACATGTGATATAAATGCTGGAATATGTCACTGCGTAGGGCATGATTTCCTCCATTGCCCCAATCTGCTTCAGGATTGGTTTCAGGAAAATCATGGAACCACAGATAACAATCGCCCCAATGAAAATGCTGCTGTACACAGCGGTGCTGGCCACTTTGTTGGCAGTATCCCTGTCCCCCCGTCCAAGCAGCCTTGAAAGACAGGCGGCAGCGCCATTACCAAACAACAGGCCAAGTCCCACCACAATCTGCCCAAGAGGAAAGGCCACTGTGACCGCTCCCATCTGGTTGGTACCCAGGCCTCCTACAAAATAGGTGTCCACCAGATTATAGAGTGCGTTAATCAGCATACCGATCATGGTTGGAAGGCCCAGTGCGGCAAGCGCTTTTGGTATTGGCGCACTTCCCAGCAGTTCCATTTTTGTATTACGTCCATTCATGTTTAACTCTCCTTTCACTTGACACACAGTGCAAAATATAGTAGTATAAATTATAGTATTTTGTCGTTGTCGATTATACTACTATAATTTATACTATTTGTCAATCACAAAAACAGGAGGGAATCATGGCATCCATAGATTTAGTTGTATTGGGCATGTTGAAAAAGAAGCCGTTAAGCGCCTATGACATCCAGAAATTAGTCGAGTACCGCAACATTTCCAAGTGGGTAAAAATCAGTACACCTTCCATATACAAAAAGGTAATTCAGTTGGAAGAAAAAGGTTACATTAAAAGCAGTCCTGTAAAAGAGGGAAAAATGCCAGAGAAGGCAGTCTACTCACTGACAGACACCGGGGAAGAAAAATTCGAATGCCTTATGCATGAGATTGCTTCCCAGCCCATTCACTTTTTTCTGGATTTCAATGCCGTGATTGTGAACCTGTCCGGTCTTCCGCCAGAAGGACAGAAATCCTGTCTGGACAATATTGAGGATAATGTGAAAACCTTAAAGGCCTATTTGGAAGAAAACATCCGAGAAAAAGAAACAGCGCCGGATATACCGGAAACAGGTATGGCTGTTTTACAGCAGCAATATGCATTGGCGCAGTCAATTGAAACATGGATTACCTCGCTGAAGGGTAAAGAAATGTTTACATGATATGGTCTTGATTCTGCGTAAATGAAACCCCCTGGGGAATTGTAGTCTTCCCAAGGGGGGCGTATGGAGAAAAGTGGCAGATGAATCCGGCAGTTGATTGCAGCGGTTGAATCCAGCAGCTGATTGTAATAGTTGAGTTTGGCAGATGGATGGAATGATTGAGTCCAGCAGATGGATGGAATGATTAAGTCCGGCAGATGGATGGAACAGCCGGAATCAGAGATGACGATACCCTCACCCCCGCTTATTCCGTAATCCGGCTGATTCCCATATCAATATACGGATAATCTCCAAATTCCTGCTCAATTGCTTCCCTGGTCAGGTTAAACCAGCTTATGCAGTCATCCAATATGATGGCGTCGCTGGTAATGACATGATCCTGCTGTTTTAACACGGAATCCACGTTGTGTATGGTAACTGCCTGGACCTCAAAATCAAAGCCGCCCAGCAGCTCCACAATCCGTTCTTTCAGCCTGCCGGAATTAGAAACCGGGGAATCCAGATAAAATACAGCTTTGCGGATCTGGTTGGACTCCAGAACCTTTCCAATCCGTGTAATTGCCATGTCCGTTTTATCAATTAAGCGGTAGGTTCCCCTAAGTCCAGCCAGATCCCTTATGGTGCCATCCATGCATTTTAACAGCGGGGAGCCTGAGAGCGCCACTTCCAATGTTATGATGATGTTAAAGCCGTCAATATTTACCGTGCAGCCTTCCAGACCGCCCTTTAATTCCTTATCCATCCTTAAACGGATATTCTCTTTCGGTGAGACAGCCCTCACCAGGGCCAGCCGCTGCCTTTCAGACAACAGATAATGGTTTCCCACAAATACGGAGGCGCTCTTGATGGGATATCCCCGGTTCAGCAAATAGTACAGATTACTCCCCGCGGCACGCAGTTTCCTGACCCCATCTTCGGTAAATTCCCTTTTGTCGCTGTGTACATATCCTCTTTTAACCATCTTCTCCATACTTAAAGTCCTCCCAATCAAATGCTTTCATGTCCCTGACTTTCACGTATCTTTTGATTCAGCTTTTTCATGGATGGAATGATAAAGCAGGCCACGATGACAGCAGAACCTATATCAGCCACGGGTCCGGCGTAGAGAATCCCATCCAGGCCAAAAAACAGGGGCAAAATCAGCAGAAGCGGAATAAGGATGATTAACTGGCGCAGCATGGAAAGGAGGGACGCCTTTAATGGCTGTCCTGTAGCCTGGAAATAGTTGGTGGAAACAATCTGGAAACCTGCGCAGAAAAGGCCGCCCAGATATATCCTCATACATTTTACAGCAAACCGTGTAAATTGCGCATTGCCGCTTCCGAACAGCCTCAGGATTAAATGAGGCATTGTCTGACAGACCAGCCATCCAACGGAAATGGACACAGTGGCATAGATGATTGCCTTAAAATAGGTGTCACGGATCCTCTTATATTTTCCAGCCCCGTAGTTAAACCCAAGGATAGGCTGGGAACCGACTCCAATGCCAATACAGACAGAACCAAGTATCATTACAATCTTCATCACGATTCCCATGGCGCTCAGCGCCACATCCCCGGTCACATCGCTCTGATTGCCATAATAAACCAGGGAATTATTCATTACAACCTGCATCACGCAGGCAACCAGCTGGGCAATGCCGGAAGACGCCCCAAGCGTAAGGGACTTCACACAGACCCGGGGCACCAGCTTCATAAGCTTAAACTGAAACCGCATATTGCCCCGTCTCCAGAAATAATGGCAGAGAATACCGGCAGACAGGATCTGGGAGGTTATTGTGGCAATGGCCGCCCCTTTTACCCCCCAATGGAAAACAAAGATATAAAGCGGATCCAAGATTGTGTTGAGGGTTGCGCCAATCAGGATACCATACATGGAAAGCCTGGGGTTCCCATCCGTCCTTGCCATATTGGACATTGTGATTCCCAAAACACTGAACGGCACTCCCATGAGGATGATGGAGGTGTAATCCCTCGCGTACGGCATAACTGTTTCCGTGGCGCCAAACATGCGGAGCAGGGGATCCAGAAAGAGAAGTCCCAGAGCGGAAATCAGGATTCCGATGATGAGGGACATGGAAAACAGGTTGTTCAGCGTCAGGTCTGCCTCCCGAACATCCTTTTCCCCCAGCTTGATAGCTGCATAAGCGCCGCCACCGGAGCCGGCCAGGGTCGCGAACGCCATCACGATGGTCATCATTGGAAATGAAACCGTGGTCGCGGCATTTCCCAGATATCCAACCCCCTGTCCGATAAAAATCTGATCCACGATGTTGTACACCGAATTAACCAGGCATGCAATGATTGAGGGTACAGAGAAGGCCAGCAATAATTTGCCGACCGGCTCCGTACCCAGTGGGTTTTCTTTATGTATGATTGTACTTTCAGTCATTCTTGTTTAATTCCTTTCATTCATGTACTTCCAGGCATTCTCTGCCATTCTCCCCAATAATTCCTCTGCCTTTGCACACTCCTCCGGTGTCAGGCCGTCCACCAGGATTTCATTCCATTCCTGACGGATGCCATAGAGCCGTTCTATGATCAAAACCGCTTTCCCCGTTGTGTATAAACGCCTTGAACGCTTATCTGCCTCATCCGTTTCCACCCGGATATATCCCTGCTCTTCCAGCTTCTGAATCCCCTTTGTAACGGTCCCCTTGTCAAAATGTCCCAACTGCGCCACACCGTACATGCTGATTCCCTCATGCTCATGGATACACAAAAGAAAAGTCAGCTGCCCGCTGCTGATATTGTACTCTTCCAGCTTTTTGTCATAAAACCGGTGCGCCTGCCGATACATCATGGATATGCTGCTAATCATGTTGCGCTCTGTCATCATCATTCACCATATAATTAGTTGGATAGTCAACGAATATAATATATCATGAAATGGTTGGATAATCAACTATTTTTTGTTTACTGAATCTATTAGATTTATTGGATTTTAGTGTTCACTTGGACTGGAATACATAACCGCTTTCCTTATCCCTATCACGGCGGGTATAGCCTGCTGGCGTATCTGCAGATGGTTGTATGGAAATACGTAACCAACAGCCTGCCTAAGTTATTCCTCTTTAAAAGGAAAACAGAAGCCCCAAGGAATTGCCTCTCCCTGGGGCTTTACTTTGCATCCAATGGACACAACAGCTTTTTTTGCTAAGATGAACTTATATCATGAACCATCTTATTTCGATAGCGAAATTATCTTAATTGCTTTTTGTTCCAATCATGAAAAAAATCTCAAATTTTATAAATCCTTATTTCATAAGGGATATTTTAGGATTTGCTTTAGCGCTCTCCTCGATGGAAACGGTGTAGGGAGAGTTTTCAGCTGCTCACTATTGTGATGAATTTTGTATTAGCAATGGATATCTCATCACTTTATAGATATAATTAATATGCTGTTGACTCTTTCCAGCAGGAAGGAGGTGCGACCAGTGCAATACATAACCGCTTTTCTTATCTCTGTTGTGGCAGGTATAGTTTGCTACTATATTTGTAAATGGTTGGACGGAGATAAATAACCAACAGCCTACCTAAGTTATTCCTCTTCAAAAGGAAAAAAGAAACCCCAAGGAGTTGCACCTCCTTGGGGTTTCGCTTTGCGTCCAGTGGACACAACCGCTTTTCTTTGCTACCATTATATTACGCCAAGGAAGTGAAAATGTCAATAGTTTAGTAAAAATAGCTCTTTTTGTTCCAACCACGAACCACTTTCACAACTTTGAAATTCCCTTATTCTATCAGCATTTTCTTAGAATTTCCCTTCCTTCGCCGCTTCCTCAATCGAAACCGCAATCGCAACCGTCATACCAACCATTGGGTTGTTGCCTGCGCCGATAAGACCCATCATTTCAACGTGTGCAGGTACGGAAGAGGAACCGGCAAACTGTGCATCGGAGTGCATACGTCCCATGGTATCGGTCATGCCGTAGGAAGCAGGACCAGCTGCCATGTTGTCAGGATGCAGGGTACGGCCTGTGCCGCCGCCGGATGCAACGGAGAAGTACTTCTTACCCTTCTCAACGCATTCCTTCTTGTAGGTACCAGCTACCGGATGCTGGAATCTGGTTGGGTTGGTGGAGTTACCGGTGATGGAAACATCAACGCCTTCCTTCCACATGATGGCAACGCCCTCTGTTACGTCATTCGCGCCGTAGCAGTTAACCTTTGCCCTTAAGCCTTCGGAGTAGGACTTTCTCCACAGTTCCTTTACTTCGCCTGTGTAGTAATCCATCTCTGTCTCTACATATGTAAAGCCGTTGATTCTGGAGATAACCTGTGCAGCGTCCTTACCTAAACCATTCAGGATGACGCGCAGTGGTTTCTGACGGACCTTATTTGCCTTCTCAGCAATACCGATAGCGCCCTCTGCGGCTGCAAAGGACTCATGTCCTGCCAGGAAACAGAAACAGTCTGTGTTCTCTTCCAGAAGCATCTTTCCTAAGTTACCATGGCCTAAACCTACCTTACGCTGGTCAGCAACGGAACCTGGGATACAGAATGACTGAAGGCCTTCTCCGATTGCGGCAGCAGCGTCAGCAGCTTTCCTACAGTCCTTCTTAATAGCAATTGCAGCACCTACTATGTATGCCCAGCAAGCGTTCTCAAAGCAGATTGGCTGGATCTTCTTAACCTGATCATAAACGTCCAGGCCTGCATCTTTGGTAATCTTCTCAGCTTCTTCAATAGAAGCAATGCCATAGCTGTTTAATACAGAATTGATTTTGTCAATTCTTCTCTCATATGATTCAAATAATGCCATCTTCTTATTCCTCCTATTCGGTCTTCATCATTCTTTACGTGGGTCGATAATCTTAACAGCGTCAGCAACGCGGCCGTACTGGCCTTTTGCTTTTTCCCATGCTGTGTTAGGATCGTCGCCCTTCTTGATGAAATCAGTCATCTTGCCAAGGCTTACGAACTGATAACCAATGATCTGATCTTCTGCATCCAGTGCAATACCGGTTACATAGCCTTCAGCCATTTCCAAATAGCGGGGACCTTTTTTCAGTGTTCCATACATGGTACCAACCTGGGAACGAAGGCCCTTACCTAAGTCTTCCAGACCAGCGCCTACAGGAAGTCCGTCCTCAGAGAAAGCACTCTGTGTTCTTCCGTAAACAATCTGAAGGAACAGTTCCCTCATAGCTGTATTGATTGCGTCACATACCAAGTCTGTATTTAAAGCCTCTAAAACAGTACGTCCTGGCAGGATTTCTGCTGCCATGGCTGCGGAGTGGGTCATACCGGAACATCCGATGGTCTCAACCAGCGCTTCCTGGATGATACCTTCTTTTACGTTCAGTGTCAGTTTGCAGGCACCCTGCTGAGGAGCACACCAGCCCACACCGTGGGTAAGGCCGGAAATGTCTTTTACTTCTTTTGATTTTACCCATTTTGCTTCTTCCGGAATTGGAGCAGCGCCATGATGAACGCCCTGTGCAACTGTGCACATCTCTTCTACTTCATGTGAATAAATCATGTGTTAAAACTCCTTTCAAAAATGAATTTGATCAAGTACAGTGCCCATTTGTTAAATTTATCACATCATACTTGGTTCTATTCTCTCACAAAATACGACATTTTACAAGCATATTTTTTATTTTTGGGTCCCCCATCCACGCATCATACGCTGGAATACGATAAAGAAAATAATCCCCTTCACAATGCTTGATATGGTAAGTGCCCACCAGATACCGTTAAGCCCCAGGGCTGTCCCGCCCAGGAGAAGTGCCAGCGGGATACGGGCAGCTGTAAGTATGATGGTAATCACAGAAGCCTCCATGGTCTTTCCCATGCCTGACATGGCGCCCACTGTCATCAGTTCCACACACATGAACATTTCCGAAAATCCAATGATGCGCAGATAATCCGCTCCAGCCGGTATGACCTCCGGTTCATGGATGAACAGGCTGAATATGGGGACTGCCCCGAAAATCAGAAGCAGGGTCGTGAACATTCCCCAGATAAACATAATACCCGCTGCCTTCATATAACCTTTCTTCACACGTTTTAAATTGCCTGCCCCGTAATTCTGTCCCACAAATGCATTGATGGCCGAGCCAAAACCCTCTGCTGTCATCCATGAGATGGATTCAATCTGTCCTCCCACCCTCTGGACCGCCACAGCCGTGTCGCCCCACGAAGTGACAAACCGTGTCAGTATCATGGAAATGCTGCAGTAAAGCATGCTCTGCACGGCGGAAGGGAAACCAATCCGTATCATGGTCTTTATATTGGACAATGGCGTGGGCTTCCAGACACGCATCTGGGCTGCCAGCACCGGGTCCTTTCTCATGGATAATACAAGCACCAGGCTGACAATGAACTGGGCCGAAACCGTGGCAGCCGCTGCTCCCGCCACTCCAAGTCCCGGGATTGGTCCCAGGCCAAAAATCAGAATGGGATCCAGTATGATATTGGCCCCCATTCCAATGCAGTTTGCCATCAGGGGGGTCCGGCTGTTGCCCGAGGCCGTATAAAGCCCGGTCAGGGTCTGTCCAATAAATGCAAATACGATAAACCCACAGGCAATCCTCAGATATGTAATGGCATTGGCAACCACCTGCGGGGAATTGAGATGGAAAAAGCCAATCAGCGGACCAGCCAGCAGGTTCGTCAGCAGTCCATATGCCGCTGCCAGCACAAGGGCCAGCTGCAGCGCTCCCTTTCCGTACTGGATAACTTCCCTTCGGTTGCCTTCCCCATAGGCATGGGCGGACTTTACCTGTCCTCCCATCCTGGCCAGGGTCACCACACCGGAGGACAGCCAGGTATACATGGCGGCAGCTCCCACTGCCGCCACCGCATCACTTCCAACCATTCCAATCCATGCCATGTCCGTCAGGTTATATGCTGTCTGTACCAGGGATGTGGCCATAATAGGAACAGCCAGTTCCGTCAGGGACTTCAGGATATTACCATTTAATAAATCTATATTCTTCTTCACAAACTTCACCTATCGCTATTATATTTTCATAATTTCAACCACTACTATACTATCTTTCGTCTTTATATGCAATATGGAAAGTATATGTCTTAGCATAGCCAGGTGGATGGATTGTCTTTATATAGCGCTTGGCTTATGTCTGTCCTATGGGAGCTTTTCCTAATATATAGAATTCTTCCTCTTAGTATATGGCTTTTCCCCTTAGTATATAGCTTTTCCCCTCTTAGTAGAAGGCGTTCCCCTGCTGGGCTTCGCTTAATAGCGCCTGGATAATCAGGCGTTCCTTCTTATTAATACAGGTGGACAGGGTGACCAGCTTTTCATTTCCCTCCGGAATGATTCCGGTATCATAGATAGATGATTCCTTCATCTCTTTTAGATAGCCGTCCCATTCTTCCATAAGAAGGTTGGTTTTATAGGCGCCTGCATCATTTTCACTTCTAATCTGGCAGGAAAAAATGGGACACTCTTTCCATTTCCCCTGATAAAAAATCCGGATGACCGGGTGTTCACGGTAAAATGCCGTTTCCCTGTATTTCTTAAGCCCTGCAAACATGGAACCGTCCTTCATGTTGTGTCCGTAAAGGACCGTGTTGTCCGCTGCCAAGGGAATACTGCTGCAATCTGCAAAGATACTGCCGTTTATCTGTTCCTTCATCATAAAGTCGTGGGTCAGGTAATATTGGTTGTCTTCATGTTGTACCACAGGATAATCAATTTCGGTTCCTGGGATGGACAGCCAGAATTTATACCCAGGATTTTGCAGGATCAGTTCCTGCTCATTTATGGAAGGGGACGGATACGTAACGGGTGGTGAAGGCTGTATCTGCGGCATATGCTGCCCCATCTGCATCTGCGTATTTTTATAAGCGGTTTCCTTCACTGTACGGTATGTATTCCTTCCATTTATATAAGCAGTCCCCATTTTAACAAGAACAGCAGAACAAATCATGAATCCGGCAAAAAACAGGATGGACAGCAGTCCACTGGCCCGCTTAAATACTGTCATCAGCTTACCGGACCCGTATCTGCGCCATATCCAAAAGGAAAATACACATCCTGCCATTATAGTCATGGCTACAATGACAGTTACATGTCCCGGAATCCCTGTTTCCTTATGCGTCACGCTATCATCCGTACCTTCCTGGTCCATTTCCGCACTCTCATGTGCACCGCTGTTACCAAACACGCTCCTGTTTACTTCACCACTATATACAGCCGTACAGTCTGCAACCATCCGGCTTCCCTCTGCCGTCACATCCCTGTACCATACGCCGTCTTCCTCATAAGGTTTCCCCTTCCATTGAAGCCGTCCTATCCTGTATGCCTGGCTATCCAGTCCGGCCTGGGCTAAAAGCTTTTCTTTCAAATATTCCGGGAATCCTTCTCCCTGAAACTCAACCAGGTCATCCTCCATCAGATACCCGTCTGCCCCATAATCCAGAACCGTTACATCCAGCCGGAAACCATTTTCCCATCGCTTATTTGAAAAATGATAATCTGACAGGGGAAGCAGGACCTCCCTGTCCTGCCCCGTTATTGCATCGTGCGCCCATATCCAGGCGGATTGCGGAACCGGCTCCACTGCCTCCATCCCAGGATATATGATTTCATCTGATACATAGATGGTTTCCGAAGCCATTCTTCCGACCTCTTCTCCTTGCTGTGCAGCCATACTGTCATACGGTAATATAAGTCCTGTCAGGATTAAAATCAGGATGACCGCCGCCATCTTTTTTCCACGTGACCATTTCGCTCCCTTTTTTACATACAAACTGACAGCAAAACCAATCAGGCAGAAGATTCCAAGGACAGCCACAGCAAAAACAGGCATATTATCTCCCGTCTGAACCCTATGCTTTGGCCCGGTCCCAAAATGGAAGGTACCATTTCCAAACCTGCTTTTAACCTTATATACGGCCGTAATCCTCCCTATCCGTTTTACCGGTATTTTTTCCTTCCAGTTATAAAGGGTGGTATTCCCCCGTACCTGTCCTTCACTGTCCACAGTAAACTCATAGCTGGTATCCGTTGCCGTATATCCTCCCGGCGCCGTCACTTCGCTTATGGAAAATGTTCCTGGCCCTGTTGGATGATATGTGACTATTCCGTTTACATCCGTCACTCCGTCCAATACTGCCTGGTCCGGTTCCTGTATATTCCGTACGCGCAGGCCAGTTCCCTCCAGGGGCTGTCCTGTATCGCCATCCAGCTTAGTGATATCGATACGCATATCCTGGTTAACAATCTGATAGTCGCCGCGGATAATGTCAGCGCCGTTTACCGTAAAGCTGTAAATTGCCGGATTCAGCGCATATCCTGACGGCGCTTTGGTTTCCTTGAATGTATAGGTGCCGTCTGCTGGTTTCTTTATACGGAAGCTTCCATTGGAATCGCTTACAGATGTCCCGATTATATTTCCCTGCTGGTCATAGAAGGTGAACTGCGCCCCTCCCACTGCGTTTCCTAAAGTATCTGTCTTTTTAAAGGAAATATATTCCGGTCTTGGTTTCGGCGTGCCGCCTCCGCCGCCGGATGAGGAAGCGGTACGGTTGGCATAATAGAATATCTGGGTGGTATGATTGCTGTCCGTCACTGTGATTTCCATGTCCTCTGCTTTTTTATAGCCTGGCGGTGCCTGGATTTCATGAACGATATAGGTTCCCGGCTCAAGACCATGGAATCTGCGGCCTCCTGATTCCTCCGACGTCCATTCCTGTATGATTTCACCGCTATCCTTTCGAATCAGCCGGAGCCTGGCGCCTGCAAGCAGCGTGTCGGTCCCGTCTTTTATTTTACAGATATCTATTATTGTCGAATAGTTCCACATCTTCAGATGAAGGACTTCCTCCATGCCGTCTGTTATGGTAAATTCCACTGGCTCAGCCAGGATTTTAAAGCCCTCCGGTCCTTCCATCTCCATGAGACGGTAATCCCCGGCCTGTAAATCCCTGGTGAAATGTCCCTGCCGTCCGGTTGTCCACTGGTCTATTGTCTCCCAGCCCTCTGATTCCCCGTCTTTCCTCCGCTCAATGCGCAGTACTGCACCTTCCAGCATTTCCCCGGTGTCTCCCAGCAGCTTATCCGTAACCACGCGGTTGGAATCATTGGATGGATGGTAATCCAACACAATTATGGGGGTGCCCTCATCCATGTATTCGAACTGGAATTCATATGGCTTCAGGTTCAGCATATGTCCGGCTGCCGCCTTGGTTTCCCTACACACATAGGTGTATTGTTGGAAATTTCCTTCCCGGTCCATGTAACCAATGGGCTGTGGCCGGAACCGGGCCTGTCCCCGGCTGTCAGTCATTACGGTTTCACAGACTCTTCCCGTGGTCTGATTGGTTAACTGGAATTCAACTCCGGACAGCTTTTCATCTGGACGGTCCGTATCACTTTTGATTATCTCAAGGATTCCATCCGGTATTTCATCCCTTATCTCTGTTTTCTGGATTATCCCTGTGTCGGTAACCGTGAATGGTACATCCACCGACTGAAGGAAGCCATATGGAGTTGTCTCTTCCCTTAATATATAATCGCCTTCCGGTATATATTCTATGAGATGGGGTTTTAAGTCCCCTGGCATAAATCCCTCCGGAATCCTGCCTTCTGCCTGGTCTTCCCGGGTATATCTTCCGTCCAGACCGCTGACCCACACTGCTTCTATATCCTGATATCCGCCTTCTTTTGTGGGCTGGTGGAGAACCAACGGTGTATCAGGGATATTCCCCTTGTCATCCACCGGATAGACAGTGAGTTTTGCCCCATGGACTTCCTTTCCGCCAGTGGCATTTACCTTTGAAACCTCCATTTTCAAAGGTTCGTCACCCATCCGGGCGTACTGTATCCTCTCCAGATGGCCTATGTCTTCAATGGTTATCAGGATTGGACCTGACGTGGCATATCCCTCCGGATTACTTGACTCTGTAAGGACGTAGTATCCCACTGGGAGATATTCAAGACGTGTGGTTCCATTTTCCGTGTAATAATAACGGCCCTGATAGGTATTGGGAATCGGACGGAAATCATAATCATATTTCATGATTGCATGGTTTCCTCCTGCATCCGGTGTTACCCTTCCGGTTGCAGCTACCTCCTGTCCATCCTGATACGTGGCTGCACGGAATGTAAATATGCTTGCCTCTGCATCATATTGAGGCAGGCCATCCTCAATCAGCGGATATCCCTTATCATCCAGGCGGGCACGGTACAATGTGAGGTACGCCTCACTGTCTTTGTAAATGGTATCGTTGTTCTGTGTGTCGTATTTCCAGATATCAACAGCGGTAAAATCATCTTCCATCTCAAAGCTTTGGACATCGCCAGTTTCTGTTACATGGATATTGACTTGTGCCGACTGCACATAGCCCTGTTCATAAGGACATGCTGTCTCTTCCAGAACATAAAACCCAATGGGGATATGGTCAATCCAGTGAGGCTGTGTGGTTGGGATTGGCTGGCCGTTCCCATCCAGTTCCAGGTTCCCATCGTCATCATACCTGCATCCGCTTATCCAGCTGGCGTACACACCGCCCTTTTCATAGCGTCCGTTTTCTCCCTGAACCGGGCTTCCGTCCCCATTGAGCCGGGCACGGTATAGTGTCATGACAGCGCCCTGGATTTCCTTCTGGGTGCGCACGTCTATTTTTGCAAATGCTGTCTTGGTATATTCATTCTGCATAAAATATTTCTGTACCTCATCCGTGTCATGAAGCACCAGTCCCATATGCTTTGACTGGATATATCCCTGGTCATACGGAACCCGTTCCTCCTGAAGGATGTACGCCCCAAAAGGAAGGCGCGCAATGGAATGGACAGCCCCGGCGGTCTCGTCATTTCCATGGGAATCCGTGCTGCTATCTGTTATCCAGGATTCTTCCTTTGTGACCACATTTCCGCCCGTATAGTAAACCGGCAGGCCATTTTCATCATCTTTTGTGGTCTTGTCCTCATAAATGGTCTGTCCGGTTCCGGTTCCGTCATCCACCACCTGGATGGACTTTACCAGTTCTTTGTTCCCCTCCTCATCCGCGGTGTAGGCCAGCATCCGGCCATAATCGTCATAGACATAGGCCATGCCGGACCTGGAATCCGCATAGCACAGATGGTTGCCCTGCCCGTCCAACACGGACAGCTGGCCTGCAGCCGTGCCTGGCCTTGTGGCGGTCTGGTCAAGGTCATAGTAATACAGGCTGACCGGTTCATTCGGCACAATGACCGTGTCCCATACATCCGCCCCGGCTGGTCCGCTGTCCTGCCCGGTTATGCGGATTTCCCTGTGGGTGCCTGTATTTGTATCCTCTATACCTGTTACCTTACCATTTTCCATTGAAACCGTTATCCCTTTATACGTATGTTCAGCAAGCTTCTCTATCTCCACGGCCCTGTAAAGTGAGAGCCTGGCGCCTGACACGGGTATGTCAAACCGGATGCCTTTTCCGGTAAAGGTTCCATCCATCTGATAGAGCGGCTTTACGCCTGCCATGGACTTTAACAGCTTCTCACTGCCCTCTATAATATGTTCTGAAAATTCATCCAATTCCTTTGTCACATATCCATACCAATCCCCGCTTTCAGCATCAAAGGAAATGTCCCTCACATCACCCCTGGCCTCCAGCTTCTCCTTACGCCCGTGAACCTGATAGACCAGCAGGTCGCCTTCATCATTGACCGTGATATCACGGCCAAAACCGCCGCTAAGCTCCGTCCTTCCCTGGGCGTCTGTCTTTTGGAGGATGTTCCGGTTCCCAACCAAAGAGTCCCCGTCTTCCACTTTATATAGTTCCAGCCTGGACGGATAATCCTCCACCTTTACCTGGCTTACTGTCTCTGTATGGAATTTGTCTGTCTCACCGGATACCGGGACTGCATACTGGTATTTCTCCGCTGTCCGCGGTTCCCAGCCACTGGTTGTACCGTCTGCATTCCTCTGTTCCCTGTAGTAAGTCACATCATCCGAGTATATCTCAAAGGCTGCCGGTCGGCTCCGGGTGTAACCCTCCGGGGCCTGGACCTCTACCAGTACATAAGCGCCCGCACCCAGAGGCTGATACAATTCAATATATCCAACCGGGACTTTCTGCACCTGTCCGTCCTTGATTATCTCCCGGATGGTGGAATAAGCCCTGAAAATGCCGGTCTCATTTCCATCCTTATCTTCCTGCCTGATTAACTGGCTCTCATCATATTGGGGGATTCCCTCCTTATCCAACCGGATGGGCAGGTCATCCTCTGCCCCATTGTCCTGTCCGACCCTTGGATACATGATTTTATTACCGTCCGCATCCACCACGGTGTTTCCTTCCCAGTCCACCGCCTCCCCAAACAGCACATCACCTGTCCCGGCAACCGTATTCATGCCGCTTTTAGCCACATCACGTTTGGCAGCGTAAATCCGGAACAAAGCGCCGTCATGGAGAATGTTGTCCCCTGTCTCCGCGTCCAGCTTTTCAATCCGCAGCCTGGAACGGTAATATGCATCTTCAAAATCCTCCTGGGCAAATGCAACAAAGTTAAAATCTTCCCCGCTTCCTGACGGGACAAGTGTCTCCACATTCCCATTATCCGGGTTCACCCGGTCCGTTGCCGGGGCCAGCACGGTCCAGGGCACCAGCATGGACGCAAACTTTCCGTCAATGGCTGTCTGCATTCCGGACATTGTAGGTACATTGTCCCTTACCTCCATCTGGCCGCTGTCCGTCTCATATCCGTCATAGACCACGTTGTCCATCATCCCGGCATCCTCACTTTGGGATGTGTATCCATGATAATAGGCTTTTACAGTGTCATTCTTCCCATCCATATATTCCGGATGACAGGGCTTTGTGGATGTAAGGCTGTGTCCGGGTCTGCTATCCCGGTCCAGGCCATATTTATATACTTCAAAATCACCGTCCTGTCCATGTGCCTGGATGATATGGGTTTCCTCATTAAAGCGTATTTTGTACTTTCTTATCAATTCCTCCGGGGTATCCGCGCTGTCATACCTGTAATAAGGGCTTCCTGTCTGGTCGTTGACATCCGTTTCACCGGTATTGGCGTCCTGGCTTATATCCGGGACAAAGGGCAGGGTGATTTCCTTGGGATAATCCTTATTAAAATGCCGGTTTGCCAGCTCTTTATCCACATCCTCCGGTGTCTGTTCCGCTATGACATAGGTGCCATAGGGGAGCATGATGGAATGGTTGTAGTAATCATCCTTTCCATTCTTTGTATTGCACTGCAGCGTGGTCCTGTCACCATCCGCACCTCCGCCCGGATCCTTATCCCAGGCAATTGCCAGGCGGCTGTCCAGACCTGTAAAGATATCCAGATAAGCGGCAGCCTCCCCCTCTGTCCTCAGAAGCGCTTTTTCATAGGCTGTATCACTGTTTAATCCTGGTTCTGCGGCAAGTATTTCCTTCTTATATCCATCTATGTCATAGTAATCAATCGCAAACTGCCTGAGCACTGCGGCCGGATAACCTCCCCGGGTCTTTTTGTCTGCTGCATACATGGCATCAAAGAATTTTGTATAGTTATATGTTCCATCCGTGGCTCCGTCCATTGGTTCCAGCAGACGACGTCCGCTGCCATCCATGGGCGGCAGATAGATTTTCTGTACGTCACCCCTGAAGTCATCCCTTCCTATGTATTGGGAAATAATGTTTCCTGACTCATCCACATAAATATGTTCCAGGTTGCTTTTTAAATATGCCTTGAATTTAAACTGGTTCAATATCTTCGCGCCCTGTTGGGAACTGTTACCGCCATTAAACAGGCCCAGAAATACGGTCAGAGGGTCATTATGCAAGGAACCATATGTGTTCACCCCATCATACGATGTCTGTGAAATATCTTTCGTGACTTTGATGGACTGCTTGATGACCCGCTGCAGGACCTGGATTGGTCTGGTTCCGGTATCCCCATCCTGTACAGGCTGGGTCTGGCCAGGGTAAAACAGTGCCTTGGCCACCATATAGCTGCCCGGCTCCATGACCGGAAGGGTTGCATATGTACTGACACCCGCTCCTGCTATATCGGTGAGATACTGGTTATAGGGCATTTCCATTCCATTATGGTCAATGGTTTTCCTGGGCGTAACTGCCCGGTATACAGTCCTCACAGACTGTGTAATCCTATCCCAATCTGTTGTATTTTCCACATGGATTGAGTATCTGCCTGTGCCTGCGTCATAGATTGCTTCCAATGGCACCAGTTGCTCATAGTCATGTGTTACTATCTCCTCTGCATAGTTAAATATCCGCTCCATGACAGGGATGGGGTTCCCTGAACTGTCTTTCAGGATTTCCCCCTTTCCATATGTCTCATAGATGGGCTGATATATGGTTTCAATCTGTTTTTCTATATCCTCTCCATATGTGATTTTGTGGGTAATTGCCATTTTTTCTTTGATGGATACGGTTTTGCCCGATAAATTGAATCCGCCTTTCTGATATTCAATCCAGTACCTTACCTGGCCAGCCGGGCCTCCATCCACGGCAGCTGTCTTCTGAACATACAGACGCTGGTTCGCAAAATCGTATATGGCCGGGTAATCCTCACCGGATGCTGAATAGTCATACCGCAGGCGGGCATAATATGCCCCATCTTTATGATAAATGGAATCCACGGCCCCGCAGTCATAAAAGTTGTGGGCGGTAAACCAGTCAAGGATTTCCGCGGCTGCCAGGGCATTGGTATTCCCGGACAGGTTCAGGTTAATCCAGGGGGATTCATCCATGACAGGCTTGTACTTTAGCTGGGATAACATTTCATTTACCTGTCCGGCCAGGTAATCCGCATCAATGGGCTGCCCCCATTGGCTCATGTCATCCGGCGCCGCCGTGCCACTTGGATAAGGGGCCGTCCGAAAGCGGTAGTAAAGGATTTCCCCACAGGGAAGCTGTTTATCCGGACTGCTGTCCGTGGATGTATCCGGCTTAAGGAGCGGATTTCCATCCGGGCCTATTTTGTATTCCCCTCCCTTGGCGGCCTGATAGATCGGACTCCCATGTTCATCTAGTTTTGGCTGAAGGGAACTTCCTGTAATAATCTGTTCCCTTTCATTCCTGCTCTCTGTATCCACACGGTAAAAATCAGTGCCTGCAGGATAACCGCTGATAATGATGTCATAACCGTTTTCTGTCTTATAGTTTTCAACTATGAACTCATTCCAGGAACCGTCCGCATTCATGTTGTTATAATCAGAAAGTCCGCCTGTTATCCAGGCCTGCCCTGCTTCCCTTACCGTGGTCATTCCGGTCTGCGTGCGGTTACTTTCTGCAAGGGAAATGCCGTTAACAGACAGTTCGTATCCCTCGGAACGGCTCAGTTCTTTTATATAATAATTTCCCAGGAGCAGTGGCCGTCCTATCCATTGATTGCCATTGACCTCTGCATTATCCGGATATGTGAAGGTCCCAAATCCTTCACTGGATGAGGTGATGGTTGAGCCGTTATACAGGTTCCCTGACCCGGTGTTTCCTTCCGGCGGCTTTATGTTGCCGTGCCCGTCCTGGCGGGTTGCAGGTTTCTCCGTACAGGTCAGGAACGAGGCATCCCCGTTCTTATCCGTTGTGGCAATTGACACTATATCGTTTTGATTGTATATGACACCTGACTTTCCATCCGGGTGGATGATGTCCTGGGCCGCAAACAGACCATATACGGCGCCCTCCAGGGTTGCATCGCCCTGGGTCTGCCCAAAGCTGCTGTCAATATCCGCCTTATACAGTTCCAGGTCACGTTTATTAATATGAATGCGTCCTTCCGTACGGTGATTCCACACCTTGAAGGTGTAGAGGATGTGCCCTGGGTTCCCATAGGCTGAAACATCCATGGAATCCAGACTGTCTTCCAGGAAGCCGGGAAGGGAGCCTGATATGGTGTCATCGTCCTCATGGACGAATAGTGACGTCAGAAAACGTGTCAGCGCATTCTCTTTATCCTGTGGTTCCGGGTTTTGTTCTGCAAGGCTTATGTCTGTTTCAATTGATGTCTGGATGGGGTTTCTTATATATTCATACGCTTCATAGGATTCTCCCTGGTTTCTCTGGTCTTCCTCATCTTCATCCGATTCCTCATCTTCATCCATCATCATATCATCCCTTGATTCTGATGATGCGTTGTTATCCGTTGCAATGGAGGATGATAGGATGGTCTTGGCTCGGGCTGTTTTTGAAACCGCAGGTATTTCCTGGCTTTTGTATGTGAGTCTGATGGGATTCTGTGTGTTATCCCTGAGATTCATTGTGTCATGACTTTTACTCACGGCAGTTACGGCAAAATAATTTTCATCTTTGGAATGCGTATTGTTATGATTTTCACTCTTGGAAACTCCGGTATCCGCACTTTTATTTTGATGATCTGGGGTATTGTGACCTTTAATTCCGGAATCCTGGGTGTCCTGATTTTCATTGTTGAAACCTCCTGATTCTTGGACAGCACTTTGCATATCACTGTTGGTTTTATTCATTTTTGAGGTTCCGATTACCTCAATTGCAGGGGTTCGGCTTTCTTCGGTACCATATCTGCTACTTTCCATTTCTCCGGTTCTCAAGCTTCTGCTTCCATTTTCTTCGGTTGCCTGATATCTGTTTCCACTTCTATTTTCTTTTGTTTCCAGGATTCCATTTCCGTTTGCTTCGGCTCCCTGTCCTCCGCTTCCGCTAGATCTGGTTCCTTGGCTTCCGTTTTCATTTTCCCCGGTTCCCTGATTTCTACTTCCATTTTCTTCGGTTCCCTGACTTCCGCTTCCTCCGGTTCCTTGATTTCCACTTTCTTCGGCTCCCTGGCTTCCGCTTTCTCCGGTTCTCTGGCCTCCACTTCCGTCCTCTCCGTTTTCCTGGCTTCCGCTTTCTCCGATTCCTTGGCTTCCACTTTCTCCGGTTCCTTGGCTTCCGCTTCCTTCCGTTCCTGGGCTTCCGCTTTCTCCGGTTCCCAGGCTTCCGCTTTCTCCGGTTCCTGGGCTTCCACTTTCTCCGGTTCCTTGGCTTCCGCTTCCTTCCGTTCCTGGGCTTCCACTTCCTTCCGTTCCCGGGCTTCCACTTCCTCCGGTTCCCAGGCTTCCACTTTCTCCGGTTCCTGGGCTTCCGCTTTCTCCGATTCCTGGACTTCCGCTTTCTCCGGTTCCCGGGCTTCCGCTTTCTCCGGTTCCTGAGCTTCCGCTTCCTCCGGTTCCCGGGCTTCCGTTTCCATTTAATCCAGTTCCCTGATTCCCACTTCCGCTTTCTTCGCCTCCCTGGCTTCCAGTTTCGCCGCTTCCCTGGCCTCCGCTTCCATCTTCCCCAATTCCCTGATTTCCGTTTCCATTTTCCCCGCCAGCCTGGCCTTCACTCCCAGCAATGCCGCTCTCTTTGGTGACATCCTCTCCGGTCATTTCAGTTCCAACAGCTTTTTTCTCACCTTTTTCTACCATTACATCCACAATGCTTCTCAGTTCATCCATCCCCTGCCTCTGCGCTTCCGGTGCCGGATACGTATAAAACCGTAAGCTGTTCATCCTATCCACTGCATGATATATCGGATCCAGCATACGGTTAACCATACCAGCTTTATAATATCCGGTTACCACATTCCCGCCAGCCTGGGCTGAGGTAAGAATCACGGTCTCTATCTCTTTGTCATCATTATGTAATCCATGTAATATATAGCCTGTCCTGGCAGTTTTTTCCTGCAGATGATAACTGTATTCCAGATTGATATAATTCTCATAGGTCTGGTCCCGGTCTACCAGCATGGCCTGCATGGCTTCCGGATTCTGGTCATGGTCATCCTCATTTTCATTCTGCACATGGAAATCACAAGTGGCTGCACACAACTCCTGCTCTGCCATCCACTGCTGACGCAGGCGTTCATTTTCTTCATCGCAGCTGCAGTCTTCCCCATCGCCTTCATCTTCTCCATCCCCGCCCTCATGGTCACACTCAATCCACTCCGGCGCAGGATGGCCCATACAATAAGTCTTACTGTAATTGTATTGCCTGACGTCACTATGGCTGGCCTGACCATTGGTATCCGTGTTGATGGTGTCACAGATATAGCTGCTTTCCGGCTCCGGCGACATACGGTTTATATATACTTCTCCTGTGGAACCATCAGGCTCTCCCTCCATATATCCGTCTGTATTTATCTGAGAAAAATCAATATCTTCCCAGATATAGAAAGCCGTTCCTTCCAATGGTTGGTTGGTCTCAGCACAATACTTTTCAAGGTCTATGTTATAGTTGCTCTCAAATGTTTCAGAATGGCGGTATAATTCAAGTTGCAGTCCACCATTAGCGCTACCCGGTGCATCCGGTTCCACCTCAAAGGATGCACTGGATGGGCTATGGCCTAAATCCAATCTACCCATCTGTACCTGCAGTCCTGACGGCGGGTTAAAAATATAGGCGAAATATTTGTTATCTATACCTGGTACATCAGCTGAGGTTATGGTTCCTTTCGGTTCCTGTGAACCTCCATACTGGAACGTGATGCTGTTTCCGTCTTCTGACAATCGGTAAGTCCAATAGGTATCAGGAAATGTCCAGGTGGTATTTCCCAGCTGACGGCATGTACTTATATCCAAGGTCAGTTCATAATGTCCTTCTTTCAGGGACATTCCCTGCCTGGAACCATTCCATGACGGAAGGGTCCCATTGCCTGCATCATAATCATCCATACCCTGAATAATGGAATCCTTCATACTCTGGTAATATGTCATGACCCCAGGATTGCCCATGACAGCGGAAAACTTTTCCATGGCCTGTTCCTGAGCATCCCAGTCATCCTCGTATCCAGCAAGACACCCCCAATAATATACCTGCACCACACCATAACGGGATGCATCCGGGAAAGGCCCTTCCCACAATAGCCATTCATATGCCAGCACCATGGATAAATACCGTTCAAATGAGCCGATATACGGAACCGTCTGGCCTGGCTGGACCTCATACCGCGTATATGCGCAAGCGGTTCCATCCCACAACTTTTTTCCTGGTTCCAGGCAGAATGTGGCGCCGCCGTATGCCGAACCGACCTGATAAAAACTCATGGAATTATGCGTTTTTCCAAATACATTCAGTGGTTTTCCCTGAAAAACATAATATCTGGGAATGATATTGGCTACATCCATATCAGCAGCTTTGACTGATAATGAAACCATGATGGATGACAGCAGGAATACCACTGTCAGCCATAAGGATAAGGGACGCTTTAAACTCTTAATCCATTTCATTTTATACTCTTCCTCCTAAATAAAAGAACCATGGACTGTCCATTAAAAACAGCGCCATAGTTCTTTCAATCATCATTTATCATCTAGTAAATATTATTTTATATATAACTGGGACACATCATATCCATACTCCGTTATATATACGCCTACTCCTGTCTCCTTCCATTTGGGATTCAGCATGTTCTTCTTATGCTTAGGAGAATTCAACCAGCCATCCACTACTTTCTTTGCAAAATCATGGACCGTATGTGCATTCAAATAACCGCGTCCGGCTAAGTTTTCCCCTGACGAGGAATGTGTTACCGTTATCGCTGTATCATAATATCTTCCATCGGGCCTGGTATGGGAGAAGGTCCCGTTTACCTCCTCAGCCCTCATCCTTGCATTTTCCATCAATTCATCATTCATGTCCAATGCATTCCTGCCCCTGGACTCCCTTTCTTCATTTACTAATTCCACAATCCCATATGCCAGTTCATAAGGGTCTATGGCTTCCAAAGGATTGGCTTGGCTGGATAGGGCCGTCCTGGTTTCCGCTATTTGGCTTTCTAAATCATTGATTGGAACCGAATCAGATGCCCAATCAGCCCGCTCCCCATTGATTGCCATGCCCGGATAATAATCTTTGCCGTCAGGTAATACGGTTATGCATATCTCGCCATCATACAGCGCTGCTCCATCCCCATTAACCGTTATCCCCTGGTCAACCGGGTTTAATGACAGATAACCGTTTTCATCAAAACAATAATTCTCCGCAATCCCATCGTGGTTCCCATCAACCCAGGCCCATGTCAAAAATGGATAACCCCCATCATCATTCTGCCACCAGCAGCCATTGCCGTCCTTCATCCACTGCCCCGCATAGACCGGCGCTGCCATTATCATTGCTGCCATCACGGTTAATACCGCCAGACGTTTTACCATAATCCTATCCTCCCTTCATTTTCAAAAGATGAATCAACTTCATACCGCACATTATCATCTCACAACAAATACCCTTATATATCGTTTTATGAATAAACTAACCAACTGCGCATCTATGGCATCTTTTATTCATTTTCAATCCAAGAAAACGGAATGCGCCTAATAAAGAAAAAAGTAAACAGCCACAGCCGCCATTCCATACACACGATTGAAAACATCTATTGTCAAGGTTCTGTTCTCTTTGCAATTCCCTATATACCTGCCCTGTTCATTTACATACATGGAAATACTATTCAGAAAAAATATGAAATCTATAGATTTTAATACTATATCGAAAGATAGATTAGATTCATCGAATATAAGCCAGGCAACACATAATACCGTAACGCAAATTGCCATAGCCTCAAATTGTCCCTACATAGGTTGCCACTACAAAAACCTGCCACTGCATAAACCTGCCACTACATAAACCTGACGCTGCATAAACCTGGCGCTGCATAAACCTGACGCTGCATAAACCTGACGCTGCATAAACCTGCCACATCATAAACCTACCGCTGTACAAGCCTGCCGCCATACATACCATTACACAAATCTGTCACCGCACAGACCTGCCAATTCACAGACCTTCTCCTCCCTTCATCCCCCTATTCTTTTATCATAACAATGCGAATAACAGCCGAACCGGCCAGCCAAATGAAACAATCCCTTGTTCCAAAGAAACTTCCACAGAGAACTCTGTGTGAATGAATATAGAATAGCACATCTGCAATCCCCAAGTCAAGACCGACTTTAATTTTTCTCCCGCTCTAATCCACCTCTAATTCGCCTCCCATTCCCTGTCTTAATTTTCACTATTCATATCCCACCTCATACTCCCCACCACAAAAAAACCGGCACCCAGATGCCTTCACAGCACCCGGATACCGGTTTAAAACCATGTTTATCCCATGGTATATTTCCTATTTATTTCCCTGAAGGAACTCATCAATACCCCTTGCTCCTGCGCGTCCTGCCTCCATGGCAAGGATTACGGTTGCAGCGCCTGTAACGGCGTCACCGCCTGCATACACGCCTTCCTTGGTGGTCTTTCCGTTGGCTTCGTCTGCAATGATGCATTTCCAGCGGTTAGTCTCAAGACCTTCCGTGGTGGAGCTTATAAGCGGGTTGGGGGATGTTCCCAGGGACATGATGACTGCATCCACGTCAATGGTGTAGTCAGAGCCTGGTATCTCCACTGGCCTGCGGCGCCCGGATGCGTCCGGCTCACCCAGTTCCATTTTCCTTACAACCATGCCCTTTACCCATCCATTATCATCGGTGAGGATTTCCACGGGGTTGGTCAGAAGGTTGAAGATGATTCCCTCTTCCTTTGCATGGTGCACTTCCTCCACGCGGGCAGGAAGCTCTGCCTCACTTCTTCTGTATACAACATGCACTTCCGCACCAAGACGGAGGGCTGTCCTGGCAGCATCCATGGCCACGTTTCCGCCGCCCACGACCGCTACCTTCTTACCCAGGTAAATGGGGGTATCGTAGTCATCCCTGAAGGCCTTCATCAGGTTGCTTCTGGTCAGGTACTCATTGGCTGAGAATACGCCGCTGGCATTCTCGCCCGGGATTCCCATGAACTTGGGAAGTCCTGCGCCGGAGCCGATGAACACGGCCTTAAAGCCCTCTTCATCCATAAGCTCGTCAATGGTCACTGACTTTCCGATGATGACATTCGTCTCAATCTCAACGCCCAGCTTCTTCACGTTCTCAATCTCAGGACGCACGACCCCTGACTTTGGAAGACGGAATTCCGGGATACCGTATGTAAGGACGCCGCCCGGCTCATGGAGCGCCTCAAATATGGTTACTTCATAGCCCATCTTGGCAAGGTCGCCTGCGCAGGTAAGTCCTGCCGGGCCGGAACCGATGACAGCTACCTTTAAGCCGTTGGTCTTCTCAGGCTTTGCAGGCACGAATCCATTTTCCCTGGACCAGTCCGCCACAAAACGCTCCAGCTTTCCGATGGAGATTGGCTCGCCCTTGATGCCGCGGATACATTTTCCTTCACACTGGCTCTCCTGAGGGCATACGCGGCCGCAGACAGCCGGCAGTGCGCTGGACTCTGCGATGGTGTTGGCGGCGTCCTCAAACTTACCGTCCTTTACTTCTGCAATGAACTTTGGTATATTGATGGAAACCGGACATCCCTGGATGCACTTTGCATTCTTACAATTGATGCAGCGCTGTGCCTCTGCCTGGGCTTCCTCCTGGTTGTATCCAAGACATACTTCCTCAAAATTAGTTGCCCTTACCTTCGGGTCCTGTTCCCTTACCGGTATCTTCTTTAATACGTCCATTATTCCTCACCTCCGCAATTTCCGCATCCGCCGTGGTGTGTTGCGCCCTCGCGCTGCCTGAGAATAGCCCTGCCTTCTTCTGTCTTATACATCAGCTGGCGCTTCATGGCCTGGTCGAAATCCACCAGGTGTCCGTCAAACTCAGGTCCGTCCACACATGCGAACTTCACTTCCCCGCCAACGCTCACACGGCAGGCGCCGCACATACCGGTTCCGTCCACCATGATTGGGTTAAGGCTGACAATGGTAGGGATGCCCAGTTCCTTGGTGAGCCTGCACACAAATTTCATCATGATCATGGGTCCGATGGCAACACAGACATCATACTTCTTGCCTTCATTTTCAACCAGGTCCTTGATGACCTCGGTAACCATGCCCTTGCGCTCATAAGAACCATCATCTGTTGTTATGTAAAGATTGCCTGCAACTGCCTTCAGCTCATCTTCCAGGATTAACAGGTCCTTGGTCTTGGAACCCTCGATGACATCCACATCAATGCCATGTTCCTTCATCCATTTAACCTGTGGGTATACAGGAGCAGAACCAACGCCGCCAGCCACAAAAAGGTAGCGTCTCTTCTTTACTTCTTCCAGGTCTTCCTTGACGAATTCGGAAGGCTGGCCCAGAGGTCCCACGAAATCCTGGAAATAATCCCCGGCCTTGAAGCCTGCCATACGCTCGGTGGAAGCGCCCACTGTCTGGAATACAATGGTAACAAGCCCTTTCTCCCTGTCGAAATCACAGATGGTCAGCGGAATCCTCTCTCCTGCTTCATCCATCTTAACGATTACAAATTCACCTGGCTGGCAGGCTCTGGCTACACGCGGTGCTTCCACGTCCATCAGATAAATCTTGTCTGCCAGGCATTCTGCCTTAACAATCTTGTACATGGTTCTCCTCCTGATTTGTTAAAATGTTATATTCCTTAACCCACCTCAATGGTATAGCTCCTACTCCAGCTATCCCATCCAGGCAGGGAAATGATACCTTTCCTGTCCTTTAATTCACCCTTATAACCTTCTGACGCACAGAGTCCGTACCACGGCTCCAGACAGACGAACGGGTGGGTCTTCTCCATGGTCCACACACCCAGATATGGGAAATCACTGCATTCCATGGTTACATATGGTTTACCGTCCAGAAGCAGGATTACGCTGCTGACCTGGGCATCGTCAAACATATAGGTAAGGGCGGTGTCAAAGAACCCCTTTGTCAGCGGCACCCTTCCTTCCTGAAGCCCAAGCGTGCCCTGCAGCTCCCCTGACTCATAGCCTTCCGGCGTGGGCGCAAGATAATGAAGGCTGTCCTGATACTGCCCTTTCCTGCATCCCTGGCGGTTAAATTCAAAGGTGTAATCGTAAATGCTCCGTCCCTCCGGTACCTGGAACGCGGGATGTCCTCCCATCATGAACAGCATTTCCCCGGAATCCTGGTTGGTCACCTTCCACATCACTGTAATGGTGCGGCCTTCCAGCCTGTGTCCAATCTCCAGCTCGAAGTGGAATGGATATTTGGCAAATGTCTCAGGCGTGTCCTTTAACCTAAACCAGCACTCATCCATGTCGCACAGCATCGGTTCAAACTCCATGTCCCTGGCAAATCCATGCTGGGTGGGCATGGCGTATTCTTTTTCTTCATGGATGTAACCGCCCTCGTAGCATTTCCCCACAAAGGGAAAGAGGACAGGTGCATGACGGTCCCAGACAGCCGGGTCCGCGCCCCAGAGGATTTCCCTGCCGGCCTTCTTATCGTAAATCCTGGTCAGTTCCGCCCCGTGCCTTGCCACTGTAACTAAAAGGTCATCATTTTCCAATGTAAATAATGTTCCGTCCTGTTTCATATGGATTCCCCCATTCTGCTTGTGAGAATTTACTCCTGCATAAGCTTTATATTATCATTTTCTGATTCATGTTACAACTGGTTTTTCAAATATTTCTAAAAATTTTTTAGATTTTCGTCGTTATATACAATTTTTTTGGTTATTTCTTCCTTTGAAACTTCTGGAACGTGTAGCACAGGTCAAAATACGTCTGCTCATCGCTCTCCTGGACCATCTCCCACGCCTCATCTTTTTCCAGATTATTGAAAAATGTATCTGCGTCATAGGTATAGTCGATGCGGGTCACATGGACCGTGTCCGCATGGGGCAGGAACTGCTCATATATGCTCAGCCCGCCGATGATATAAATATCATCCGTGTCATATGCAGAGAGCGTTTCTAATGCCTTAGCCATGCTGCCGCATACCTGTGCCCCTTTCACCTTATAATCCTCATTCCTGGACAGCACCACGTTCACACGGCTGCCCAGAGGCTGGCCCCCCGGCAGGCCTTCCAGGGTCTTCCTGCCCATGACCACCACCTTGCCCGCTGTTTCCCGCATCAGCATCTGCTGGTCAGCAGGGATGGTCACCAGGCCCCGTCCGTCTTTCCCAATGGCCCAATGCCTGTCGGCTGCTACAATGATGTTCATAGGGCCTGCCTCCTTGAATAGACTTTAAATTCATAGGTAAGTCCATTGTATTCCTGCATCTGGCTGCAGCTTGTGACTTCCCATTCCCCGGTCCTGTCCAGGTCCACAAAGTCCGTATCCGCCTCAAACACGTGGTGAATGCAGGTGACATATGCCTTACTGCAGTATGGAAGGAATTCCCTGTAAATCATCCCTCCCCCTATAATGAATATATCCTCCCCGGGATACTGTTTCAGGGTCTCAAGTACCTGGTCCGCATCATGGCAGACCGTCACGCCTTCAGGGCTGTACTCCCGGTTCTTTGTCAGGACAATATTGACCCGGTTCTTTAAAGGTTTCCCATCCGGAAAGCTTTCCAATGTCTTTCTTCCCATGACAACCACTTTTCCTCTGGTTGTCTCCCGGAAATACTTCATATCCCCCGGAAGATGGGTCAGAAGACCGCCGTTCTTGCCGATTCCCCATTTCTCATCCACTGCTACAATCAGATTCATCTATAGCCTCCTGTCCTCGGTTAGGTTTGAAACACGCCTCAGTCCGTCCCTTAAATGTCCGGCATGTTCCAGATTCAAACAAAAAGATTATAGCACGAAATGCAATGGAAAGAAAGATTTTCTACTTTTAATCATTGTATATCAGGGGCAACCTCTGCTATAATAGGCTCATTATTTGACTTAAGGAGAGATGTGCATGAGTTATTCAGATCAGATATTTATACAGAATTGCAGGGATATTTTAGATAACGGTGTGTGGGATACGGATTACGATGTACGCCCGGTCTGGGAAGACGGCACGCCCGCCCATACCATCAAACGCTTCGGCATTGTGAACCGCTATGACTTATCAAAGGAATTCCCGGTCATTACCCTTAGACGGACCGCCTTTAAGTCAGCCGTGGACGAGCTGCTGTGGATATGGCAGAAAAAGTCCAACAACATCCATGATCTGAACAGCCACATCTGGGATTCCTGGGCAGATGAGGACGGCTCCATCGGCAAGGCTTACGGCTACCAGCTGGGCGTGAAGCACCATTATAAGGAGGGTGATTTTGACCAGGTGGACCGGATCCTCCATGACCTGAAACACAACCCCTTAAGCAGGCGCATCATGTCCAATATCTATAACCACCACGACTTACATGAGATGAACCTGTACCCATGCGCCTACAGCATGACCTTCAATGTTTCCGGCAACACCCTGAACGGCATCCTGAACCAGCGCTCCCAGGACATGCTCACCGCCAACAGCTGGAATGTATGCCAGTATGCCATACTCCTCCACATGTTTGCCCAGGTCAGCGGCCTGGTGGCAGGGGAACTGGTCCATGTGATTGCAGATGCCCATATCTATGACCGGCATATCCCGATGGTGGAGGAGTTGCTGAAAAAGGAACCTTATCCAGGCCCCACCCTGGCCATGGACACCTCAATAACGGACTTCTACCAGTTTACCACATCCAGCTTCCGCCTGGAAAATTACCAGTATCATGCATTTGAACATAAGATTCCTGTTGCAATCTGATTTTTAAGATAGTAAGGGCGCTGTGCAGCCGGCAAAGGCGGAAATCCCACCGAAGGGCACAGCGCCTTTTTATTATATAACCACCTCTGTGCTGACAGCATATCCCTTCCCCCGCCAAAGGAGGGGCACTGCACATATTTGCCGTACTCCCCATCCCGTCTTCTCTCAGAAAAGCCCTTCATTCTTCTGTTCCAGCACCTTGATTGCATGATAGAACATCTCATTATACGGGGTAGGCACCCCAAGCTCCCGGCCCATACGGACCATTGTCCCCCCAAACATCTCCACTTCCGTCCTGCGTCCGGCCTCGATATCCTGAAGGGTGGATGGTTTATTCCCCGGCGGCACCGCCTCAAGGACCCTGACCTGTTTTGCCATGTCCTCCTCGGTCAGGCTGATACCCTTTTTCCCTGCAACGGCAATCACCTCACGCATCAGGGCTTCCCGGATGAAGTTGGCATCCTCGCTGACGCACCATGCCCCATAGGAAATACCCAGCACGGCCGCGCTCTGGTTTTCACTGACATTACACATATATTTGAACCAGATGGCGCGCTCCATGTCCTCCGGGATGACGCAGCGGATGCCTGCTGATTCAAACAGTTCCCTGACAGCCCGTACCCGGGGCGTGATGACCGTATTCCTCTTTTCCCCAAATTCAATCCTGGCAGCGTCCGGTTTAAAGGAAGCCTGTCCGTCCTTCATGACCACGCTGACCTTGGCCAGGGAATACAGGATGTTATCCCAGCCATAATGGGACGCCACCATATCCTCTGCCTCCACCCCGTTAAGCGGCGCCATGATGAGGGTATCCGGTCCAATCTGATTCTTAATATCCTGTATTGCCTGGGAAAGGACCGGGAATTTTGTAATGATAATGGCCAGATCCGGATAATCCCCACCACAGTCCTGGTCCGGAGGAACGATATGGAAATGATAATTCACCCCATTGACCGTGACCCCGTCCCTTTTAAGCCTCTCCTTTCTTTCCCCTCCTGCAATGATGCGCAGCCTGTCCCCCAGAACCTTCTGCAGCTGGAAGGCAAAAAAACTTCCGATTGCCCCCAGCCCTATGATGGAAACTGTTTTAATTGGTTTATGATCAGTCATAACCGCAACCCCTTTCTATTACACTTCAATGCCCTGCTGAAGGGCCAGCGAATAAATCACCCGCTCCTTCACCTTCTTTCCTGTGAGCTGGGTCAGGGCCCGCTCATAATAATCCAGCTGGACCCGGTAACGCGCGGCCAGCATGGCCGCGCCCTGCTCCCTGTTTTCCTTTGGCACATGGTCCGTCTTATAGTCAATCAATACCAGGCCGTCCGGCTCTTCCAGATAAGCGTCAATGATTCCCTGGATCAGCACCAGTTCATCGGAATCCCCGCGCCCCATATCCCTGGCCGGTATGCCGATGATAAACTGCTGTTCTTTGTGGATGCGTCCCTCTGCCTGGGCCTGGGCCATGCGTCTGCCAAGAGGGCTTTCAAGAAACGCCCATATATCCCCGGCGCGGATGAATCCTCTTGTCTCCTGGTTCAGATATCCCTGTTCCACCAGTGTCTCAAGGGCTGCTTCTGTTTCCTCCAGGCTTTTTATATCCTGGAAGGATATGTGCTCCAGCGCAGCATGATAGGCAGTTCCCCTTAATGCGCCGCGGCTGGGTGTTCCAGGCTGGATCCGGCCGGAATCCGGGACTGCCCGGACTTCCGGTGCGGGCCTTTTTTGCGGCTGTGTGAGCGCGTCCGGCTGCTTTAATTGCTCCGGCCCAGTACCTCCGGCTGGCTGCTCCAGATGCTCCTGTCCAGCCCCTCCGGCTGGCTTCCCCGGATACTCCGGCCCAGCACCTCCAGCCAACTTCCCCAGGTACTCCAGCCCCACGCCCTCCGTCTCCACATTTCCAGTTCCAATCGTGTCCTCAGACCGCCCGATCTGGCTCTGTTTCTTAAGTTCGGATACGGATACCATGGCATACAGCCCTGTATCATCCATATGGGGATACCTGTAATTCACTGCCGCTTCCAGCCGCTCCCCAAATTCCCTGTCATAGACCTGATTCCTGTCCACTGCCAGCAGATCCTCCCTGGTCATCTGCCTAACAATCTGACGGCCCACTTCCTCGCCCACCAGCTCCCTGACCTGGATACATTGCAACTGCATGTGGTCATCCGGGATGGCTGGTTTAGCCATCAGAAGCCAGTCCAGGCAGGAGCCTGCCGATGACAGGATTGTATAAGGAATCTGGCCGTCCACTGCCAGGCTGTCCTGCCATTTGGCCAGCTTGGCCTCCAGGGAGCGGTCCGTGGCAGTCATGATAAGCTTCTCCTTGGCCCGTGTCATGGCAACATACAGCACCCGCAGTTCCTCACCCATGGTCTCCAGCTCCATACGCCGCTTCAGTGCCTGCTTCTTAAGCGTGGGCGCCTTTACCCTCAGGTCCAGGTCCAGGTAATCAGCCGCCACCCCCAGGTCCGCATCCAGCAGTATCCGGCCATAGGCGTCCTGCTTATTAAAGCGTTTCCCCATTCCGGACAGGAATACCACTGGGAACTCCAGGCCCTTGCTCTTATGGATGCTCATGATACGGACCGTGTTATCCTGCTCCCCTGCCGTAGCCGCCTCCCCGAAATCCGTATCAAACTTCTTCAGCCTTTCAATATAACGCACAAAATGAAACAGCCCCTTATAGCTGGTGGCCTCATAGGCAGCCGCCTTTTCCACCAGCATATCAAGGTTGCCCCTTCTGGTCTCCCCGGCAGGCATGGCAGATACATAATCATAATACCCGCTGTCCCTGTATACACGGTACAGCAGCTCGTGAATCGGCAGGTACCTTGCTTCCCGGCGCAGCCCATTTAAAAGGCCGGACAGATGGGAAAGCTTTTTCCGGATGGACGCCGCCGCTTCCCCCGGCACCTTATGGAATGTTCCAGCTTCAGCCTCCATCCACATGGACCAGGCCCCGTACACACCCCTGTCCTGTCCTTTTTTACTGTTTTTCTTAAAGGCAGCCACCATCCAGGCCATTTCCTCATCGCTCATGCCCACAATAGGCGAGCGCATCACGGCTGCCAGCGGAATGTCCTGCATGGGGTTGTCAATCACTGACAGCAGGCTCAATATGGTCTCCACCTCCACGGTGTTAAAGTACCCGGTCCTGGTCTGGGCGCTGGCAGGAATCCCTTCATTCATAAGCACATTGACAAAGACCTCCGACCATCCGGTCATGCTGCGCAGGAGGATTACGATATCCCCCAGCCTGGCCCTGCGGTAAGCTTCCTTTTCCTTATCCCAGACCATAAGGCCCTTATCACCGCTGACCAGCTCCCGGATGCGCCTGGCCGCCATCCTGGCTTCCAGTTCCCTTGCCGTGTAATCCAGGGCATCCTCATCCAGCTGTTTTAATGACTCAGACCCGGTATCCACTAACAGCAGCTCCGTGGGCGTACCTGCGGACAGGGCACCGCCTTCCTTTTCCCAGTCCATTCCGGTAACTGTATCCGGCCCGACGTCCTTGAATACGGCCCCAGGATATAGGGCCGTATCCCTGGTGTACGTGATCCCGCCCAGATTCTTTGTCATTATCTGGTAAAATACGTCATTGACACTGGTAAGCACCGACTCCCTGCTGCGGAAATTCTGCTGCAGCTCAATCATCTGGTACTGACCGTCCACGGATGCATAGGATTCATATTTTTCCATAAATAATTCAGGACGGGCCAGACGGAACCGGTAGATGCTCTGCTTCACATCGCCTACCATGAACACATTGGGATGTCCGTACCGTTCCCTGGAAATGCTGGTAATCAGGGCTTCCTGGACATAGTTGCTGTCCTGGTACTCGTCCACCAGGATTTCTTCATACTGGCGGCTCAGCTCATCCGCCACAGGAGACGGGCGGCGGGCAGCCCCTTCGTCCTCCCCTTCCTCCCAATCCGGATCCTTCTCTAAAAGCACTTCCAGTGCCAGGTGCTCCAGATCATTGAAATCCAGCACGTTCCGTTCCTTTTTGGCTGCCCGGTATTCATTGTCAAACCGTTCTGTCAGCTCCAGCAGCTTCTGTATCACTACCTTTGTCCCCCGGATGCTTTCCACCACCTCATCGGGACTCTGGGTACCGTAAAGCTCCCTGCATTTGCCCACGGCCTTCTTGACCCGGTCGCGGCAGGCCGTGACAAAGGATTTCTTATCCCCGTCAATCTCCTTGCTGCGGATGGAGGCCAGGCGGTCAAAGCTCATATTTAAAAGGCGCTGGTAGAGCTGTTCATACCGCCCTTCACAGGCAGCTGTCCCGATGGCCTGGATTTTTGCCCTGTCACTCATAAGCATGGGCTCGTAGGCCAGGGGACCGTTTTCCTCCCTGCACACCTCAAGGGCAGTGTCCAGCTGTCCTCCAAGTTCCTCCATCTGACGGGCCGTATCCTGAAACAGGAACCTCATCCAGGGACTTTTCTCCATCTCCTTAAGATTCTCCTCATCCAGTTCCCGCCTGCACGCCTTAAGCCAAAGGGAGGGCCATGGATGGCTCTGGGAGAACTGCCATGCCTGGAGGATTACATCCTCAATGCCCTTATCGGACTTCCCGCGGCCAAAATGCTCCACGAAACCGGCAAATGCCTCATCGCCCTCCTCATAACAGGCTTCCAGCATTTCCCCCATCACATCCCCCCTTAGGAGGGACAACTCCCCTTCATCCCCGATACGGAAGGAAGGATCTATGTCCAGGCTGTTAAAATGATTCCGGATGATATTCAGGCAGAAGCTGTCAATGGTGGTAATCATGGCCTGGGGTATGAGGGCTGCCTGAAGCCACAGATGCTCATCCTCAGGATGCTCCTTAAGCTTCTTCTCCACCGCGGCCCCAATCCTCTCCCGCATCTCAGCCGCAGCCGCATTGGTAAATGTCATTACCAGCAGCTGGTCAATATCCAAAGGATGGTCACCCCCGCTTATCATCTGGATGATACGCTCCACCAGGACCGCTGTCTTGCCGCTGCCGGCTGCCGCGGACACCAGAAGGTTGCGGTTCCTGCTGTCAATTACCTGCTGTTGTTTTTCAGTCCATTTTACTGCCATCGTTCTCCTCTTCCTCCACCGGCGATATTTGCGCCCAGATATCCTCAGGCTTAAGCCCGGCCAGCCTGCGGTAGCCATAGCCCGCCGTCTTGGTGTCAAAACCGCATACAGCGTGGTACGGACAGTAGTCACAGGCTGTCCTGGACGCCTGCTTATAAGGCTTCAGGCTGATACTTCCCTTCAGTATATCCTTTCCCGCTTCCTGAAGCTTATGATTCACAAACCTGCGCAGGTCCTCAAACCGCCTGGTACTGGCAACACTGGAGCGGCTCTCCTGGACATATCCGTCCTTGATGGCCACGGGTATCACATCTGACTCTTTCTGGATATCCCTGTCCAGATGGTTGATAATATCCAGTTCGCTGTTCACCAGCCCGTTCATCCTCAGCTGGCGCAGGATCTGCTTCTCAATCTCCTCCACGGTCATCCCCTCCTGCTTATCAGCCAGAGGGTCATTGATATGATAATAGAAAATGCCGGCCGGAACCACTTCCTTATCCGGATGGTTCCTCTCCTCCATCTCCACGGCAGCATCCATATAGACCACCAGCTGTAACTGCAGTCCATAGTACAGGGCAGCCAGGTCAAAGGAGGTGGTGCCTGATTTGTAATCAATGATTTTCACATATACGTGCTGCTCATCCTCACACAGGTCCAGCCGGTCAATCCGCCCCCGAAGCTGCAGTTCCTCATCCTCGGAAAGGCTGATGCGCATGGCCTTCAGGTTATCAATGGCTGAGAAGGAGACCTCAAATCCCGTGGGTTCAAAATCCCCCTTCTTCACCTGCTCGGCCAATGCCCATATGGTCCTGTCCGTAATCCGCTCCACCCTGCCTGCCAGATAGGCATTGCGCGCTGAACTGGCCATGATGGTGTTGCCGTATTCTTCCGTGACCCGGGCAACGCATTCCTTTACCAGCTGTTTCCGGCCTTCCTCCGTGAGGCCGCGCCAGTCTTGTCCCCTCTCCTTCATCACTGCAAAGCACCTGTCAATGGACTGGTGGAACAGGTTGCCCATATCCACTGCCTCCAGCTCATATTCCTGGCGTTCCATCAGTTCCAGGCCGTATTTGAGGAAATGGGCATAGGCGCAGGATGCAAACTGCTCCAGCCGTGTGACGCTCCCCTGAAGGGACTGCCCGTAAAGCGCCCTGGCCGCCGCCCGCCCTATCCCTCTCTCCTCATAGGAATAAAAGGCCGCATCCACCAGCTGTCTTACCTTTTCCCTGTGTTCATCGGAACAATAAAAGTAACGGTACAGTTCCATGAATGCATTTTCCTCTGCATCCCGGCCTTCCGGTGCCTTGGCATGTTCGCCTTCCTTCTCTTCCCGGAGCTTCCTTAATCCGTCTATGAGCATTTCCCTTCCGTCCCTTACCGTGCGCACAGGCCAGTCCACGGATTCTTCATCCTGCACGGCAATTCCCGGGAACAGCTTCTCCACCTCGCCAATCAGGCTGGAAGGCCTCTGGCTCTTCCCCTCCGATGACATGCCCGCATAGGTCAGCACCAGACGGCGGGAAGGTTTTGCCATCATCAGGTACAGGTAGAACTTCTGGATGCATCCATCCTCCCTGGCCGTGGGCGCCAGTTCCATGTTGAACTCCTTAAACACCGCCCTGTCCCTGTCCGTAAGAAGGCTGGCGCCGCTCTTTCTCTGGGGAACCGTACCTTCATTGACACCCACAAAGAAAAGCACCTTCACATCCTCCAGACGGCTTCTTGTGATATCCCCCACCATGACCTGGTCAATGGTGGCCGGTATGACGCCCACCTTGATTTCACCGAATCCGGCATCCAATATCTGGGGATAATTCTTCATATCCGTCTTTTCAGCGCCCAAAAGGCCCTCCAGCCGCTCAAAAAGCTCCAGTACCCTGTCATATACCTGGGAATACTCCCTGGCCAGGTTCTCATCTCCCGGATTGCCCCTCCCGCGGAAAAATTCACTGTAATCCTCCAGCTTACCCCGCAGTCCCATGCGCTCCAGATATTCCCTGAGCGCCGCGGTCACGGACCCGATGGTGGCCCCCTCCTCCTTAAACGCTTCCCTGAGGGGGCGCAGGGGTTTAAGAATCCACTGGCGGTACGCGTTCAGCTCCTTAAGATTCAGCTTCTCGCCTCCCCGGCAGGGTTTTTCCCACTGGGATTCCCAGCGCTTCCAGCCCCGGATTCCCAAGGCCCTCACATAATTCTCCAGCCGGTCCGTCATCAGCCCGGCATGTTCCCTGGAGCCGTCAAATTCCACGGCGTCCTCCGGCTGTCCGGCGTTTTCAAGAGATCTCAGGTTCCCAAAATCCAGCACGTCCCCGGCTTCTGATACATCCCCGGCTCCCGGCACATTCCCCAGCCCCGACATATCCTTGGCTCCCGGCATATTCCCCAGCCCCGGCATATCCCCGGTTCCCAGCACGTCCTCCACCCCTGGCACATCCCCATCCTCCGCCCAGTCATACACCAGCCCGGTCTTCAGATACCGGAACACGCTCTCATAAGAAAAATCCCGGATGGTTTCCAAAGCCGCCCGTATCAGCTCCACCAGCGGATTCTCCATGATACTCTTCTTATCATCCAGGAAATACGGGATTCCCGCCTCATCAAACTGATGGGCCAGCTCCCTTCCATAGGAAGCCAGGTCGCCTGTAATCACAGCAGCGTCCCGGTAGCGCAGCCCTTCCTCCTGAACCATCTGCTCAATCCGGCTGCACACATAAGCAGCCTCCCCGGCCGGACCACGGCTCTTATATATCACCACATGGTCCGCGGGCCTGTCCCAGACATTTCCATAATAACGGTACAGGTTCTGCTCCAGGAAATCCAGGTCCGGGCTTTCCAAGAACCGCCATGCAGGCCTGCGGCTGCAGATAACATCCGGTTCCTTGGCAATCCCATGGTGCCTTGCCATGTAATCCAGCCTGCACACCGTGTGCTTCCCCATGTAGAACAGGTGCTGGATGCTGCCCTCCTGATAGGCATTGGCCCTTGGGTCAATGGTCACGGAACACAGCACCTTCCTGGCATGGAGCAGGAACAGTTCCACCAGCCTGTACTGCACCGGGGTGAATCCCGTAAAACCGTCCAGAAGGATGACGCTGTCCTTGAGGACTTCCCATTTTGGCAGTTCCCTGCACAGGATATCCAGTATCTCCTCAGCCGTGATGTAATGCTCCTCTATATACTGCCTGAACCCGCTGTAAATCAGCTCCAGGTCCTCCAGCTTCTGCTTTAAAAGGGGGCTTCCGGCCTCCCTCATCACATCTCTGAGCATATCCGGCGTGATGCCGTACTGGTACAATTCCGATATCTGGGATTTCAGCTGGTTGATAAACCCGGACTGCTCCAGATGATGACCGTACAGGCCCAGCTTCGACCGCTTCATGCCGGCTACCTTGCGGATGACCATGGACTTGCCCATGTCGTCCAGCACCACGGGAAGGCTGACCCCCAGATCCTCAAACACCCGGTAAGCCAGACGCTTAAAGCTCAGGATGTCAATATTCATCACACCGTGCCGCGGGTGAAGGCGTATGATTTCCTTTTGGGTCTGCATGGTGAACTGCTCCGGCACCACCACCAGATACTGTGTGTCCGGATGTTCCATGGACTCCCTGATTGCCGTTTCGTACAGGTATCTTGTCTTTCCTGAACCGGCTCCTCCCAATATGAACTGTAATGCCACTTTTTCTCTCTCCTTCATTCTCATGGGACAATGAAAATCTCTCATATTTCCCTAGTTGCCATCATAAGCTTTAACAAACTATCTTAGAGGTCCTGACTATGAGCTCTAAAACCAAAATTGTGGTGCTGCGGATGAAGGAAATCATCTACACCGCAATCTTCGTAGGCCTTGCTATCCTTTTAGTTACTCTCTGCTTCATCATGTTCCGGCCAAAGAAGGACACCGCCGCCGTCTCCGCACAGGCAGCCGCCTATGTCCCGGGCGTATACAGCGCAGCCCTAACCCTTGGCAGCGAGAATGTGAACGTGGAGGTAACCGTGGATAAAGACCGAATCAATTCCATTGACCTGGTTCCCTTAAGTGAAGCTGTCACCACCATGTATCCCCTGATGCAGCCCACGCTGGACGATCTGGCCAGCCAGATCGTAAGCACCCAGTCCACGGAGAACCTTACATATCAAAGCGCTTCGCGTTATACCTCAACCGCGCTTTTAAATGCCATCAACACGGCGCTGGACAAAGCAAAGATTGATTAGCGGTGTCAAATGCGCTCCAGCCAAATACACCCCGACAACCAAAAAAGCCGCTGCCCCAACTTGTGGGGCAGCAGCCCTCTTTTGCTGTCAATCATGACTGCGGAACTTCCTGCTCTTAAACACATACACATGGATGAACAGGGTGGCGCCAAACACAGCCATAAGTATTGCCTCCACCGTGCCGGAAAAGCGGCCGGAACCCATGCCGAAGCTGCACGCAGCATCGGCCATGAATATCCACTTTTCAACCCCGAACACCTTATCCAGATCGTAATCTTCCTTTTTTGTGGATCCCACAAACATAAGGAAATCTTTCCCTGTGAATAAACCGATTCCCTCTGCCAGGCACAGGGCCCCCATGAACATAAACAATAAATCCATACTTTTTCCTTATGCTTTTGCGGCTTCTGCCGGTTCCTGCTCCACAAACTTCCTGATGTTGGACGCATTGGCAAACTTCTGCACGATTCCATCCCTTACAATCACCAAGGTGGGCGCCTGCATGATGCTGAACTTCTCAGCCAGCTCAGGGTGTTCCTCCGCATCTATGATCTGGTAATCCCATCCCTTTAAGAACTCCTTGGCGGACCTGCAGTTGGGGCAGGTCTTGGTGGTGAACAGGTAAAGCTGGGCCGGTGACACTGCCTTCTGCCCACTGCCTGCCTGGTTTCCCGCAGCGGCCTGCTTTGGCTGGCCGGCAACCGCAATCCTGGACACGCCGTGCTTTAACCTGGAATGGCTGATATCATAATTGGTACGGTCCTTGTACTCCTGGGACTTTCCTTCATTCCAGTTCTGGACCGGACGGTAGTAACCCGTAATCCTGCTGTATACCTCTGCCTTCTCCCCGCAGATCGGACAGGTAAAATGCTCCCCAATCAGGTACCCATGGCTCTTGCAGATGGAGTAGGTAGGCGACATGGTATAGTAAGGCAGCTTATAATTCTCAGCAATGGTACGGACCAGGTTGGCAGCCGCCTTCCAGTCAGGCAGCTTCTCTCCCAGGAACGCGTGGAACACGGTGCCGGACGTATAAAGTGTCTGCAGTTCATCCTGGATATCCAGGGCATCAAACACATCGGCCGTGTAGTTCACCGGCAGATGGGAACTGTTGGTATAGTAAGGTGTCTCGCCCTCTACGCCGGCCGTGATGATCTCCGGATAGCGCGCCTTGTCATGCTTGGCCAGACGGTAGGAGGTGGACTCAGCCGGGGTTGCCTCCAGGTTGTACAGGTCACCGTACATCTCCTGGTAATCAGACAGGCGCTCCCTCATGTGGTTCAGCACATCCCGTGTGAATTCCTGGCACTCCCTGTGGGTCATGTCCTTCCCAACCCACTTTGCGTTCAGTCCGGCCTCGTTCATGCCCAGAAGGCCGATGGTGGAAAAGTGGTTCTCAAATGTTCCCAGATAACGCTTGGTGTATGGGTACAGGCCCTGGTTCAGAAGCTTGGTGATGACTTCCCTCTTGGTCTTTAAGGAGCGGGCGCAGATATCCATCATGTGGTCCAGTTTCTCATAGAAATCAGCTTCGTCCTTGGCCAGATACGCAATCCTTGGCATGTTAATGGTAACAACACCCACTGATCCGGTGCTCTCACCGGCGCCAAAGAAACCGCCCGTCTTCTTGCGCAGTTCCCTCAGGTCCAGACGGAGGCGGCAGCACATGCTGCGCACATCGCTTGGCTGCATGTCGCTGTTGATGTAGTTGGAGAAGTACGGTGTACCGTATTTGGAGGTCATCTCGAAGAGCAGCCTGTTGTTCTCTGTGTCGGACCAGTCAAAATCATTGGTAATGGAGTAGGTGGGAATGGGATACTGGAACCCGCGTCCGTTGGCATCGCCCTCGACCATGGTCTCGATGAATGCCTTGTTGATCATATCCATTTCCATCTTACAGTCCTTGTACTTGAAATCCGTCTCCCTGCCGCCCACAATGGCATTCATCTCAGCCATGTCATCCGGCACCGTCCAGTCCAGGGTGATATTGGAAAATGGAGCCTGGGTTCCCCAGCGGCTTGGGGTGTTCACGCCGTAGATAAAGGACTCGATACACTTCTTTACCTCGGGATAGCTTAAATTATCTGCTTTAACAAAAGGAGCAAGGTAGGTGTCAAAGGATGAAAATGCCTGGGCTCCGGCCCACTCATTCTGCATGATTCCAAGGAAGTTGACCATCTGGTTGCACAGCACGGATAAATGCTTTGCAGGGGATGAGGTAATCTTACCGGTGATGCCCCCAAGGCCTTCCAGCAGAAGCTGCTTTAAGGACCATCCGGCACAATATCCGGTCAGCATGGACAGGTCGTGAAGATGGATGTCCGCATTGCGGTGGGCTTCTGCAATCTCATGGTCATAAATCTCGCTGAGCCAGTAATTGGCAGTGACCGCTCCTGAATTGCTTAAGATCAGTCCCCCTACGGAATATGTAACCGTGGAATTCTCCTTTACACGCCAGTCCTCCACCTTGACGTAGCTGTTGACCACGTCCTTGTAATCCAGGATGGTGCTGTTCATGTTCCGTATCTTTTCCCTCTGTTTTCTATATAAAATGTAAGCCTTTGCCACATCCGTATATCCGGTCTGCTCCAGGACGTGCTCCACGCTGTCCTGTATCTCCTCAACGGAAATCATGCCTTCCTTCATCTTATCCTGAAAATCTGCAGTTACCCTTAAAGACAGCAGCTCCAGAATCTCGTTATTGTAATCTTTCTTCGTTGCCTTGAATGCCTTTTTGATTGCTTCCGTAATCTTGTTCAGACTGAACTCAGCATTCTCACCATCCCTTTTTACCACCTGAATCATACCACTTGCTCCTTTCAAACCTTCACTCACTTGCACTGCGCAGCCCGCTCCCATACAGGAGCGAGCCACGAACCCATTATAGCAGACAGCAGTCAAAAACACAATATCTATGTATAACATTTTGTGTTAAACTAGATATTGTGTCTTATTACCTGTACTTATAACACTTTTGATAAATGCCCGCAAAGCCTTATTCTATCAGGGTTTTGAAAAATGCCCCTGCCGCCTCACCCTTTACCGTCCGAATAAAGACCCGCAAAAAGTTCCGCGGGCACATATGCCTTCACAGCCACACCGTCGTCCCTGTACTCCTCTTCCAGGAGCTGGCCATACCTGCGGATGGTCTGGATCCGCCCTGTCTGGGAATAAGGAAAGACCTTTTCCAGGAAAATGCGCCTGCTCCGTATGATGGTCCGGAGGATCTGTTCCAGCTCATCAATCCCCTCCCCTGTCCTTGCCGAAATCCGCACCTGGTAGTCAGAGGAAAAATCCCTGGGAACGGGATGCATCCCATCTTCTGTCCCCTCCTCATTCAGACGGTCCGTCTTATTGAACACAGTCACCGTGGTCTTGTCAACGATTTCCAGTTCACGGAGGGTTTCCTTCACCACATGCATCTGTATGTCCATCTGGGGGTTGGAACAGTCCACAACATGAAGGATGATATCGCTGTAACGCGCCTCCTCAAGGGTACTCTTAAAAGCCTCAATCAGGTGATGAGGAAGCTTGCGTATGAACCCTACCGTGTCCGTCAGGAGGATCTGCTGCCCGTCCTCCATGACAAAGCTGCGCGTGGTGGGGTCCAGGGTTGCGAACAGCTTATCCTCAGCCAGGATCCCAGCTCCGGTGAGACGGTTCAGAAGGGTTGACTTGCCGGCATTGGTATAGCCAACAATGGCCGCTGTAAGGGCAAAATCCTTCTCCCTCTGCTGCCTGGTCACCTCCCTGTGGCGCTTCACGGCCTCCAGTTCCTCCTTCAGCTGTGAAATCCGCTGATGGATCAGACGGCGGTCCGTCTCCAGCTTTTTCTCACCCGGTCCCCTGGTGCCGATGCCACCGCCCAGACGGGACAGGGAGTTGCGCATGCCCACCAGACGCACGGCCCTGTACTTTAACTGGGCCAGCTCCACCTGTATCTTTCCTTCGCGGGTACTGGCCCTGGATGCAAAGATATCCAGGATGACCATGGTCCGGTCCATGACCTTGGTGTCCAGGGAATCCTCCAGATTGCGCAGCTGGGCCGGCGACAGTTCATCGTCGCAGATGACCCCGGTTGCGTGAAGCTCCCACACAAGGTCCCTCACCTCGTCAATCTTTCCCTTCCCAAGATAAGTACCCGGATGGATCCTTTCACGGTTCTGTATGACCCGTCCCACCGTCACAGCACCAGCCGTGGCCGCCAGTTCCTCCAGTTCGTCCAGGGAAGCATCGCTTCCATCTTCCTCTCCCGTACTTACTGCAATCAATATAACCTTTTCCTGTAATTCTTCTAAATCAATCAAATCTGCCATCCTATCTTGTTTTCAAAAACGCAATTTCATGTTCCGCATCTTCATTGGAGCCAAAGACACTGACATAGTCCTCAAACAGCTCCAGGGCTTTCTTGTACTCTGATAAGTATTCGTAAGCCACGGCCCGGTTATACACCAGTTCTTTTAAAAGGGCGCGGTCTGCCTGGGCATCCTCGGCCAGGGCCGCCCAGGCCTGGGCCGGTTCAGCGCCGGAACCCAGGCTGTGTCCTGTCACGAATGTCTCATACCCCTGGTCAAACGAATCAAGAGCACCCCGGTAATCCTTTTCAGCCATCTGGCAAAGGCCCATCTGGTTATAAACCTGTCCATGCTTTATCCCTTCCTTCAACGCGTCCTGGTAAAGGCTCATGGCCTTTTCATACTCTCCCGCATCCACACAGGCGCCTCCTGCCGCAAACAGGGCCTCCAGCTTGCCTGCCTCTGCCTTGTCATCCTTAAGGGCAGCATTCCCCGCCTTATAACGGTCAATGGCATCATCCGTGCCCCCCAGATGGGCATAGCACATGCTCTGGGCATACAGATAGACAGCCGTATCCGGTTTCATCTCCAGAAGCAGGCCATAGGTATGGACAGCCGCCTCATAGTCCCTCAGCTTATACTCGGCCTCGGCCCGGTAGCCCAGCACGTCCGAATTAAACCCTTCGGACTTTTTACCTGACTTTTCCAGCGCCGCGTCAAAGGCTTCAATGGCCCCTGCATAATCCCCGGAAACCAGCTTCTCAATCCCGTCCTGGCGGAACTGCCTTTTCTTGGAGGAAGCCACGGATGAAACCACCCTGACCGTCCCCACTGCAACCAGCCCGATCAAGAGGATACACACCGCCCAGGCAGTCAATGCCTTTATGATACGCTTTCTTCTGCGTTTCCTTCTCTTTTCATTATCAACAGGCCGTCCCCCTGCCCCGCGGTAATAACCATTCCCCTGGGGCCTTTGTCCGCTGTACCCTTTGCGTGTTCCCCGATTCGCCATATGTTCCCTACCTCACATCCGTGCTTCCGAATCCGCCGTTGCGGGAACCGGTACATGCATCATCCACCGTGATTCCGAACGGAAGGAAGATTCCCTGGGCGAATCCGGTTCCCGCCTTCAGTTCAACGGTCCTTCCCTCATTGGTGTCATTGGTCACCTTGATGAACATATGTCCCTCATTATCCGAGTAATAATAATCACTGTCAATAATCCCCACCGTGTTATTCAGCTGGAGGCGGAACTTGAATCCCAGGCTGCTGCGCGGAAATATCTGCAGTACCCAGCCTTCCTCCATATTGGCGCGGATTCCCGTGGGGACCTTCACTGTCTCCCCCGGCTTTAAGGTTATCTCCACCGGGGTAAAAAAGTCATAGCCGGCCGAACCTGAGGTGGCCCGCCTTGGCAGTTGGATTCCCTCATATATTCCTGTCACCGTCTCCTGGCCTGTCCCGGGAAATGTATCAATCCAGTCAGTTTTAAACTGTTCAAAACTTACTTTTTCAAATTTTGCGATTCTCTGCATGTGTCCTCCTGTCTGAAGCCTCTGCCCCGGCCCGGAAAAATGCCGCTTCCTTTCTTCCTGCCCGGCAGTTTAAAATGTCTTTATCAGTCTATCATAAACCTGTGGATTTTTCTACTTTATTTTTTATACTTCATTATTAGATACCAAAGTTGGATTAAATCACATTACAATGAAAAACACTGCTTCATCATTAGAAATATACAGAGCTTACAGAGGGAACTTCATGAAAATTTCTTACAATCTCGAACCCAGGAAAAACCTGATTGGTGAACGTCTCTGCCAGCTTCGCAAGGACAGGAAGCTGTCACAGAGGAAATTAGCCATAAAACTCCAACAGCAGGGTTACAGCTTCACGGAACTTACCATCCTCAGAATCGAAAAGGGCCAGCGCCTTGCCACTGATATTGAGGTAATGATACTGTGCAGGTTCTTTGAGGTAGACCCAAACACCATGTTCGGTTATACGGGCAGTACAAAGGAACAGGAGGATAAAAGGAACTGATGTCCTCTCCTGTGCATGCCGTCATGGAATTCATTGGCAAAATGCTGCTTTCTAATTTTGTAATCCCACATATCCACTATATAGTGTATATCTATACATTATTTTTCAGCCTAATGTTTTCTTCGTTGCTGGGATACAATAGTACAAAAGCTTTGGAAGAAATCAGACAATGGTGGTGAAAAAATGAGTTTTGAGCTGGAACGCATCGAAGAACTATGCCAGGAACGGGGATGGAGCCACTACCGGCTGGCCATAGAGATGGATACCTCCCCCAATAATATAGGAAACCTGTTCCGGCGTACAACCGTTCCCAGTATACCGACTATCCGCCGCATCTGCGAGGTCATGGGCATTACCATTGCCCAGTTCTACAGCACGGACGGCGTACAGGTGACACTGAACGGACAGCAGGCCCGGATACTGGACCTCTATGACAAACTGGACCAGACAGACAAGGCGCGGGCCGAGTCCTACATGGAAGGTCTGTCGGCCAGGGACCAGGACCGTTAACACCGGACATGCCATACAGAAGACAGCATGCAGTATCCTTTCACTGCATGAACAAAAGGCGCCCTTTGGGACAGACGGATTATTCCGCTGCCTGCCAGAGGGCGCCTTTATGATTCCCCCCGGCAGGGCGCTCTGCCAGGGGGGTATTATTATAAGGTAGGAACACATCCTGTCCCCAGGCATCCGCACAGGCGCTGTCCGCTTCCGCCTGCACGCAGACCCAGGCTTTCGCCTATGCCAATACCTTTGTCAAAGCCAGTATCATGAGAAGGACCCCGCTGATCCAGGACAGGTCGCATTTCCACCTGGAGGCCACCTTGGCGCCCAGCCATAATCCGGCATACATCATGCACATACCCACCAGGAAAGACAGAAGCAGTGTCAATCCTGCCGGGATATCCAGAAATGCGGCCATGGTTCCGGCCACCAGGCTGTCAATGGACATTGCAAAGGCCAGGAACACGGTCTCCTTCCATCCAAGGGAAAGGGACCCATCCGCATCCGCCGCCATGGGATTGCCGTAAATGCTCACAATCACCTTAAGTCCTGACAGCGAAAAGCTTAAATCCCTGCGGGCACAGCTGTTACGGTTAATAAACGACTTGATGCTGTAATCCAGAAGCTTTACAAGCCCCAGGGTAAACAGACATACAAAACAAATGACCTTTGTCAGGCTTTCAGGTATAAAGGCATCTATAAGACTCCCCATCCCAAGGGCAGCGCCCAGGCAGCCGCTGCATATCCCATTGAGCAGCGCCACCTTCCCCCAGGCCACATGAACCTGGTTTGCACCGTAAGCAAGGCTGGCTACAAAAGTATCTGTACAGAGAGCGAATACTAAAATCAGACTTTGAAGCATAATCTCATCTTTACCTTTCCACGATTCTTTTTATCGTGGACTTTCCGGTTTCTTTTTATTTTAGTATATTCCGCTTATCCGGCTTTGGGAATCACTCCCTGTTCACTCTTCACTTGTGGCGGCGGCTTCCAGCTTCATCTGAAGCTCCTCCTCCACCTGGGCCTTAATCTCGGCCTCCTGCTCCGGCCCCACATCCGGCAGGTCCTGTACGGAACCCACGCCGAACCTGCGCAGGAATTCCTCTGTGGTGGCAAACAGGGCCGGACGTCCGGGTGCGTCCAGGCGGCCCACCTCATAGACCAGGTTGTACTCCACCAGGCGGTTTACGGCATGGTCCGACTTGACGCCCCTGATTTTTTCTATCTCCATCTTTGTGACAGGCTGTTTGTAGGCAATGATGGAAAGGGTTTCCAGCACCACCTCGGTGAGCACCTGCTTTTTTGGGGTAGCCGCCACCCGGATCAGGTTCTCATAATACGCTGCCTTTGTACACATCTGATAGCTGTCCTCCAGCTGGGTTATCTCCATACCGCTTTTGGACGAACGGTAGCGCTTTATCAGCCGCTCCACCGCCCTCCTTGCCACGTCCTGGTCCTGGCCGATGGCCACTGCCAGCTGACGCAGTTCCACGGAATTGCCCATGGTAAAGAGGACCGCCTCGATAATGGCTTCCTGCTCCTTCTCATTCTCCGTGGGCGGGAAGGACAGCTCCAGCTGTCCCGGCACCGCCTGTCCCTGACCATCCGCCGTACCCGCAGCGCTTCCCGCGGGATGGCCTGCCGCGCTTACGGCATTTTCCCCGGGCTGCTTCACCGCACCCACGGTCTTGCCGGTACGGGTCTCCACGGTACCCGCCGCTGCCTCCATTGCTTCAACTTTATCCTTCTTGCTCATCGCTTAACCATCCGTTTATCCTTCAAAATCATCCAGCCCCTCCAGATCCAGGTCCATCTCGCCGCCCTCCTGTTCCAGGGCCTCGATTTCCATGTCGCCAAAGGTTTCTTCCTGCTTCAGCTGGATTTTACCTATCTTCATCAGTTCCAGTACGGCCAGGAAGGTAACCACCACCTCCAGCTTGTCGGCCTGTCCCTCCAGAAGCTGTCTGAAGCTGAAATGCCTCCTGCTTCTGGCAAAGGTCAGAAGCTGCCCAATCTTCTGTTCCAGGCTGATGGGTTCCCTTTTAATGGTACCGAAGTTACTCCTGATAGGGTCTATCTTGTCCTCCTTGCGCTTCATTACCTGTTCAAAAATCCGCTGAAGCTTTGCAAGGGTCAGTCCGTCCAGCAGCTTGTCAAGATCCACCGGCGGCTCGTATCTGGCAACCTCCGGCGGCAGGGTGGAGCTTTTATATAAATGCTTCAGGGCGCCGTCTTCCCTGTCAGCCAGTTCATCGGCCATCAGCTTATACCGTTTATATTCCAGCAGCCTCTGTACCAATTCGGCCCTTGGGTCGATTTCCTCCCCTTCCTCGTCCACTTCCTTGGGAAGAAGCATTTTCGCCTTGATATCAAGCAGGGTGGCCGCCATCACCAGGAACTCGCTGACCACATTCAGGTCCTCCCGTTCCATGTGGCGCACATAATCCAGATACTGTGCCGTGATTTCCACAATGGGGATATCATATATATTAACTTTATTCTTCTCAATCAGATGGAGTAAAAGGTCAAGAGGCCCTTCAAAATTCTCCAGTTTGTATGATATTGTCTCCATGTGCCCACCTGTCCTGATTCTTATTACATTTCAGCCACTTTATATTATCACAGATTACCCGCCTTTTCAAACACTCTCTGCTTCTTTTTCAGGTATATCACTGCCAGCTGGGGCCGGTTGTTCAGCCTGATATTGATGGAGTGGGTTCCAAGCCCGCGGCTGACAATCATCCGCTTCCCGTTCCGCTCAAAATCCCCTGCGCACCACGGCAGGAAAAACTGGTATTGGGGGGTCATGACCCCTCCAAGACCGGGAATCCGTATGGTCCCGCCATGAAAATGCCCGGACAGGGTCAAATCCGCCCCCCAGTCAGCATAGGCATCAAAATACAGCGGCGAATGGGCCAGCAGGATCCTGAAGCCGTCCCCGTATTCCCCGGCTGCCCCAAGCTTTTTCTCCAGATACCCCCGTTCCATGTCCGGCGGCTTCTGGTACAGGGCCTTGCGGTAAAAATCCCCGTCCAGGTCCACCCCTGTTATAAGTATATCCTCCCCCAGCGGCACGGTGCTGTCCTCCAGGTAGGACACCCCCATCTTCCTGAGCGCATCCCTATATTCCTCATACAGGTTTCCATAGATATCCCGCCGCCAGGTCATACGGTTTTCATGGTTTCCATTTCCGTAAAAAACAGGATACCTGGCAGCCAGCTGCCCAAACAGCCGGAGCGGGACCTGGATGTCCCTGCTTCCTTTTTTGCTCACCATCATGTCGCCGCCGCACAGCACGGCATCCGGCTTCAGCCCGTGGATGGCCTCCACCAGCTTCTGGTTGCCGCTGCCAAATTCATTGTTATGTAAATCTGACAAAAAGACGAATGTCCTGTCCCGGGCAATCTTATCCGAGACAATGGTCGCAGCCTCCACGGAAAAATGCCTTTTTTCATATTCAGATCGGGCCAGGCAGGCACAGCCTGCCGCGCCGATTAAGCCAGCTGCTTCTCTCCACATAGAATGCTTCTTCCTCTTCCATCCTTTAAATTGTACGTACCGTTAAATTGTCCGTACCGTTCCTGTTCCGGCAGGTTCAAATGTCCCGTCCTCAAACAGGCCGATTACATCTGCCAGGCTGCTGCACCTGGCTGTCAGAAGTTTTGACAGTCCCTCATCCGGCTCGTCCTGGTCCGGCACCATTATGGGAAGGAATCCCCCTGCGTGGGCTGCCTTGATACCGTTAAAGCTGTCCTCCAGGATGATACATCTTCCCGGCTCCTCCCCCAGCACCTTTGCCGCCATAAGGAAAATGGCAGGATTCGGCTTTGCCTCCTTCACCATATCCCCATATATGTATTCGTCAAAATATCCGTCCAGCCCCGCGCTTTTCACATTGCCCTGGGTCCAGCCTTCGCTGCTGGCCGTGGCAACGGCGGTCTTCACGCCGCGCTCCTTCAGATAGATAAGCAGTTCCTTCAGTCCCGGCTTTACCGGAACCCCGTTTTCCCGGATCCACTGGTAGGAATATTGGCGCTTTTCCTCAAATATGGCATCATAATCCAACCCACCGCCAAACTTTTTCAAAAAGGCTTCCTTTACCTTATCCGGCTTGCAGCCCCGCAGGTCCCTCAAAAATTCCTTATCCAGGCAGATGCCATATCTGTGGGCCGCCTTTTCCCAGCCTTCAAGCGCCAGACGCTCCGTGTCAAACATAAGGCCATCCTGGTCAAATATGACTGCATTGATTTTAACCGCCATCTGATTTTCTCCTTCATCATCATTGATTCCGCCGGACCTATGCGCCGTGGCATATCCCTGCATACGCGCCGTGGCATATCCCTGCATACGCGCCGTGGCGCATCCTGCCGTATGCACAGCATGATATAATGTCCGCCATGTCTGCGGACATTATACCATCTGTCCCATGCTTTGTAAAACCAAAATTCCCGGTCAGGCCCGTGGCAAAGCGGTTTAAGAAGCCAGGGTCATGCCTTGAGGTACCACGGAGAAAGCTCCTGGCCTGCAAAATATCCCTGGTCGTGGCGGCAGACCGGACAGTACTGGGGCGGCTCTTCCCCCTCATAAATGTATCCGCAGTTGGTGCATACCCAGCTGTTCTTTTCCTGGCGCGCATAAAGCCTTCCCTCTCCCAGAAGGTCTGCCAGGTAGCGGAAGCGCTCCCCGTGTGTCTTCTCAATTCCTGCTATCATTCGGAAGGTGGCTGCAATCTGGGTAAATCCTTCCTTTTCAGCCACCTCCGCAAAGGATTTGTATACCACGTCATGTTCCTCATATTCATTGTGGGCAGCCGCATTTAACTGGGCCAGGGTATTCTTCTCCAGGTCCACCGGATAACCTCCGTCAATGAATATGGTTTCCTTATCCAGCGGTTTCAGATAATCATAGAAAATCTCCGCGTGTTCCTTTTCCTGGTCAGCCGTGTACCGGAATACCATTTCAACCATGGGCATCTTCTGCTCCTTGGCCAGTCCTGCCGCAAAGGTGTAGCGGTTCCTTGCCTGGCTCTCCCCTGCAAATGCCCGCATCAGGTTTTTTGCTGTCTCGCTTGACTTAAAATCCGTCATATAAAATCCTCCTTCAGCTATAACTCTTTGTTCACTCCTAACTATGCCCAAAAACCTCTCTTTTATTCCCATTTTTACCAATCATCCTTGTATTTGCATGGCCTACATGTTATAATCCAGTTATTGATAATAACCACATAAAGAGGAGGAAACCCTATGATCCGCTATGACCGCTTATGGGTCACCATGGAAGCCCGCGGCATGACCCAGTACAGGCTGATTAAACGGCTCAATTTCAGTGCCGGACAGATTGGCCGCCTGAAGAAGAACATGCACGTATCCACCCACACTCTTGATACCCTGTGCACCATCCTGGGCTGCGACATCTGCGACATCATAGAGTACATTCCGGAGGGAGGCCCCGGGGATGCCTCTGACAGCATGGCCCCTGCTTCATCCGGCGCACCTTCACCGGACGGCTCCATCTTTACGGACGGCTCCATCCCAACAGACGCCCCCATTTTAGCAGACGGCTCCATTTTAACGGACGGCTCCATCCCAACAGACGGCCCTATCCCAACAGACGCCTCTATCCCAACAGACGCCTCCATCCCGGCAGCCAGCCAGGCCAGGACCGGTGAATCCCCAGCCAAGGCGAAAAAGTCCGAATCCGCCAAGGGCGAAAAGTCCAAGAAAGCCGGGAAATCCAAAAAAGGCGATAAGAAATCCGCCAAAGAGGGTAAGGAAGGCAAGAAAAGCAAGGACAGCAAGAAAAACAAGTAGACAAGTGCATCCGGCAGATAAAAATCACTAAGCATTCAGCCATATCCGCAGACAGTCTGGAAATTATCTCTCATTTCTGGCTGTCTGTTGTTTATTTTCCACCTTTTTGTAGGATTGTCGGATTTACTTTCCATGGCCGGATGATAGAATTGACTTATAGGAACAAATGTAAATCAACACATAAGGGAGGAGCGATTCAGAATGAGAAAATTCCAGAAAGTAACCGCATGTATCATGGCAGCAGCACTGGCAGCTACCGGATGTTCCGGCGCAGGCGGGACAAAGGCACCGGAAGAACCTGCCAGGACAGAAGCAGCCGGTACCCAGGCCGGTTCCGGCACACAGGCGGATTCCGGTACCCAGGCATCCGATTCCGGCGGGGAGGAACCGGTACTTGTGGTCTACACAGCCAGAAGCGAGGCTTTAAACAATGCGGTGATTCCTGAGTTTGAGAAGGATACCGGCATCAAGGTGGAGGTCGTGGTTGCCGGAACCGGAGAACTGTTAAAGAGGGCACAGTCAGAAAAGGATAATCCACTGGGCGATATTTTCTGGGTTGCCGACCAGACCATGCTTTCCTCTTCCAAGGACCTGTTCATGGAATATGTCTCCCCGGAAGACAGCAACATGCTGGAGGCATTCCGCAACAACACAGGATATTTCACACCGGCATTTGCCGACCCCACTGTCATGATTGTCAACAAGGACTTGAAGGGAGACATGAAGATTGACGGTTTTGAGGACCTTCTGAACCCTGAATTAAAAGGCAAGATTGCATTCGGCGACCCGGTCAACTCCAGCTCCGCATTCCAGTCACTGCTGGCCATGCTCTACGGCATGGGCAAGGACGGCGACCCGCTGTCAGACCAGGCATGGGATTATGTGGACCAGTTCATTGCCAACCTGGACGGCAAGATGTGCAACAGCTCCAGCCAGGTATATAAAGGCGTTGCCGAAGGCGAGTACGTGGTGGGCCTGACCTGGGAAGACCCGGCTGCCAACTATGTAAAGGAAGGCGCTGCTGTTGAAGTGGTGTTCCCAAAGGAAGGCGCCATATTCCCCGGGGAATCCGTACAGATCCTAAAGGGCTGCAAGCATCCTGAGAACGCCAAGAAGTTCGTGGATTACATGCTCTCTGAGAAAATCCAGAACGCGGTGGGTTCCAACCTGACCGTACGGCCGCTCAGGAAAGATGCCACACTGGCTGACTATATGACTCCACAGTCTGAGATTAAACTGTTTGACAATTACGACGAGGGATGGGTTGCAGAGCACAAGGTCGAAATCACCAACCTGTTCAGCGAACACATGGAGACTTCCATGGATTAATCAGATCATCATGTGCCGGACCTGCCTGTCACCTCTATGCTGAAGGCTCCGGCACAGCCAAACAGAATAAGGACTGCCCTGCACCTGACCATCATCCTGCATTGGAACCGTGTGATTGACCGCACAGCTCCAGCCGCCTCCCCCGGCGGGCAGTACCCGTCAGATACGGCAGTCCTTTTCTGTCCCCAAAAACAGGATATTGAAGGAGGTTTTACAGGTATGAGTGTAGCAATCAGCATTGATAATGTAATCAAACGTTTTGGAAAGGATACCATCATAAACGGCCTGTCCTTAGATGTAAGGCCCGGCGAGTTCTTCACCCTTTTAGGCCCCTCCGGCTGCGGCAAGACCACGCTGCTGCGCATGATCATCGGCTTTAACACCATTGAGGGCGGCGAGATTAAGATAGACGGCAAGGTAATCAACGACATTCCCACCAACAAGAGGAACATGGGCATGGTATTCCAGAATTACGCCATATTCCCCCACATGTCGGTCCGTGACAATGTGGCCTTTGGCCTTAAGAACAGGAAAATACCCCAGGCCCAGATTGAATCCCAGGTGGACGATATCCTGAAGGTGGTGAAGATAGACCATTTAAAGAAGAGGATGCCCACCAAGCTCTCCGGCGGCCAGCAGCAGCGGGTTGCCCTGGCAAGGGCCATTGTCATCCACCCGGAAGTACTTCTCATGGATGAACCCCTCTCCAACCTGGACGCCAAACTGCGTGTGGAAATGCGCAATGCCATCAAACGGATCCAGCAGCAGGTGGGTATTACCACCCTCTATGTAACCCATGACCAGGAGGAGGCGCTGGCTGTGTCCGACCGGATTGCGGTAATGAACGGAGGCGTCATCCAGCAGATTGACACCCCCAAGAACATCTACCAGCGCCCGTCCAACCTTTTCGTATCCACCTTCATCGGGCTTTCCAACATCATGGACGGAACCATCGACCTGTCGGATGGCTGCACACGGGTCAGGATCGGTGACTACACGGTTGCCATGGATAACCTGAATGACACGGTTTTCCAGGGCCAGCCCGTAAAGGTATCGGTACGGCCTGAGGAGTTCATCATCAGCCGTGACAGCCAGGAGGGCATACCGGCCATTGTGCGCAGCAGCGTATTCCTCGGGGTCACCACCCATTATTTTGTGGAGACAGAGGACGGCAGGGAGATGGAGGTCATACAGAATTCCGATATCTGGGATATCATCCCGGACCACACCCCGGTGCGCCTGGGCGTACAGCCGGCCAAAATCAATGTATTTAACCAGGAAGGCACTGAGAGCCTTATTGTCAGGAGGGAGCACGCATGAGATATGCAGGAGAGAAAAAACTCAATATATGGATTGTCATGGCACTGGGAATCCTGGCCTTATTCATTCTCTTCGTGGTCTATCCCCTGGTCCTGGTGCTTTATAAAAGCGTACTGTCCGAGGATGGGCAGCTGAGCTTTGCTTATTTCACCAAATTCTTTGCAAGGAAATATTACTGGAGCACCCTGGTCAACAGCTTTAAGGTGACCATCGTGTCCACTGTGGTGGCTGCCTTCCTGGGCCTGGTAATGGCTTATGTGCTGCGCAGCGTACAGATTAAGGGCAGCAAGTACTTAAACATACTGATTGTCATTTCCTATCTCTCACCGCCCTTCATCGGCGCCTACGCATGGATCCAGCTGCTGGGCAGGAACGGCTTCTTCACCAAGATCCTCAACGGGCTGTTCCATGTGAAGCTGGGAGGCATCTACGGGTTTGCAGGCATTGTGCTTGTATTCTCCCTCCAGTCCTTCCCGCTGGTTTACATGTATATCTCTGGCGCGCTTAAGAACCTGGACAATTCCCTGAACGAGGCAGCGGAAAGCCTGGGCTGCACCGCATTCCAGCGGGTGATGCAGATCATCGTCCCCCTGGTAATGCCCACCATGCTTGCCAGCTCCCTGCTGGTATTCATGAGGGTGTTCTCCGACTTCGGCACCCCCATGCTCATCGGCGAGGGCTACAAGACATTCCCGGTACTGATATACAGCCAGTTCATGGGCGAGGTCAGCACGGACGACCATTTTGCAGCAGCGCTCTGCGTCATTGTCATCGCCATCACCCTGGTGCTCTTTTTCCTCCAGCGCTATCTTGGCAACCGTTTCACCTATTCCATGACAGCCCTGAAACCCATGGAAGCAGAGAAATGCACCGGCGCCAGGAACATCCTGTCCCACCTGTTTGTCTACGCAGTGGTGCTGATTGCCATCCTGCCGCAGATAACGGTCATCATCACCTCCTTCCTGGCAACGGGCGGCGGTACGGTGTACACAGGCGGCTTTTCACTGGAGAATTACAGGAACACGCTGTTTTCCAAGAATAACAACAGCGCGATTTTCAACACCTACCTGTTCGGTCTGTGCGCCATTGCCATTGTGGTGGTCCTTGGGATCCTGATTTCCTATCTTACGGTCAGGAAGAAATCCTTCCTCACAGGCATACTGGATACGGTTACCATGTTCCCATACATCATCCCCGGTTCCGTGCTTGGTATCTCCTTCCTGTATGCATTTAACAACAAGCCCATGCTGCTCAGCGGTACCGCAGTCATCATCATCATTTCCCTGTCCATACGCAGGATGCCCTACACCATCCGTTCCAGCACGGCCATCATCGGACAGATCAGCCCCAGTGTGGAGGAAGCCGCCATAAGCCTTGGATGTACGGAGACTAAATCCTTTGTCAAGGTGACGGTACCCATGATGATGTCAGGCGTGCTCTCAGGGGCCATCATGAGCTGGATTACCCTGATCAGCGAACTTAGTTCCTCCATCATCCTTTATACCAGCAAGACCCAGACACTGACCGTGGCCATCTACGCAGAGGTCATCCGCAGTAACTTCGGCAACGCGGCAGCTTATTCCACCATACTGACCCTGACCAGCATTGTTTCCCTGTTGGTGTTCTTTAAGGTGACGGGAAGCAACGATATCAGCATTTAAACCATCATATGGCTTATTATGGCTGAAGGACTGCCGGAAGTATGATATAATCTGAATGTGGACAGATATGGGTCCACATTGAAAACAATCATTCATTATGGGGAGGGGCCTCATGGCAGGAAGCAACCAATACAGGGATTATATCAAGAGGTCTTTCCTCAGGTTTGCATTTTCCATCATTGCCCTGCTCTTCGTGCTGGTGGGACTGTTCCTGTTCATCAATGTGCAGTTAATCAGCGCAGGCGGGAACAGGAAGAACAATGCCCGGCTGGGGGCGGTCCTTGATAAGCAGGTCAGGGCTTATGAGGACGGTCTTTTGCGGTTCGGGTCGGATGACAGGATTTTAGAGGCTTTAAAAGGCAGGGACAGCGGGCGGGTTACCGAGGTAAACCGTCTGCTGTATGACTTTTCCAACGCACAGTCCATACGGTGCAGCTTCGTTCTGACGGACAGCGGCGGGGAGATTGTCAGCTCCAACCTGTTTGAGGGGAACCGGGAAATTTTCCTTAACAGCGCCGTGTTCCATAGCATGTTTGAGAAAATGGCCGCGGAGCCGGATAAGATCTTCACAATGCCCAGCAGGCTCAATTATGCCCACGGACAGGCTGGCGACCTGGCGCTGGCACGGGCAGTGTCCGGGCCGGACCGGGTGTATGGATATCTTTTCTTTGACCTGTCGGATGAGCAGATTTACGCGGCTGTCCGGGATTATCCGCTGGATGACGTCATCCTCACGGACCGGTACGATAACCTTATATTTTCCATCGGAAGACAGAGTGCCGACCCCATGGAGAAGTATCCTGCGGGAAAGTACAGGATGGAGTGGCAGAAGGGGAACGTGGTCAAGGTGAACGGAAAGCATTACCACGTACAGAAGGAACTGCTGCCCGAGAGCACCCTGGTCCTCTATACCCTGGTGTCCATGGAGTTCCAGCGCACCCTTGTCTCTTACGGCATGATCTTCCTCCTCATCGTGGGCGTTCTGATGCTGATCATGATCACGCCCCTCTCGCTGCGGATTGCAGGAAAGAACCTGGAAGCCATTGACGAACTGCAGCACGCCGTGGCGGAGATGGGCCGTGGGAACATGGACTATAAGCTTCAGGGGCAGGTGTTTGATGAATTCAAGGTGCTGGGGGACGCCTTCTGCAACATGGTGACCCAGCGGGAGGAACTGATGCTGCATAACAGCGAACTGACGGAGCGCAAGCGGATCATGGAGATTAAGCAGCTGGAGGAACAGTTTAACCCGCATTTCATTTTCAATGTGCTGGAAACCCTCCGCTATGAGATAGCCATTGATACCGCCAAGGCGTCAGATATGGTGATGGCCTTCGCTAACCTGATGCGCTACAGCATTTATTACGGAAGCACCATTGTACCGTTACAGACAGATATTGAATATATCAACGATTATCTGCTGCTTCAGAAAATGCGTTATAACCGGAGGCTGAACTATCATATAGACATCCCGGAGGAGCTGATGGGCTGTAAGATCCCAAAGCTCCTGCTGCAGCCAGTGGTGGAAAATTCCCTGGTCCATGGCATGAAGAACATACATTCCATTACAATCAACATCAGCGCATGGAAGGAAAACGGCCAGCTGAACCTGTGCGTGGAGGACAACGGCAGCGGAATCAGCGAAGACAAACTAAAGGAACTGAGGAAAGGGCTGGAACAGGAGGACGTGTACAGGGAACACATTGGCCTTTATAATTCCCACCGGGTGGTCAGGCTTCTCTACGGACCTGAGTCCGGCATGACCATCGAGAGCAGCCCGGGCAATGGGACCAGGGTAATTGTTACCCTTCCGGCAGATATGGAGGAAACATGATGTATAAAGTCCTGATTGTGGAAGACGAAGATATCATACGCAAAGGCCTGATGTTCATGGTGGACTGGCAGGAGGCCGATTGCGTAGTAGCGGGCGAGGCAGTGGACGGCCAGGACGGACTTGAGAAAATCAGGGAACACCGGCCGGACATCGTGATTGTGGATATCAACATGCCGGTTAAGGACGGCCTTGCCATGCTGGAGGAAAGCATATCGGAATACGGATATGACGCCATCATTGTTTCCGGCTACAGCGAGTTCGAATATGCCAGGAAGGCCATTGGGCTTGGGGTAACGGAATACCTGCTGAAGCCGGTTAATTTTAACGAACTGTACGATGCCCTGGATAAGATTACCAGGAAGCAGAAGGCCGCGGCCAGGCTGCGGGACGATATGAAACAGATTGATATGGAAAAGAAAAAGCTGGGCATACTGGACGGAATCTCCTTGGACGAAATAAAGGAAGGGAACCGGTACGTGGAATTCATGATGGATTACATAAGACAACACTACTCCTCCCGTGTTTCCCTCACCGATGTCAGCGAACAGTGCGGCATGTCCTGCACCTATCTCAACTCCAAGTTTAAAAGCGATACCGGCTATACCTTCAATGATTTCCTTAACCGCTACCGGATGCAGAAGGCCGTGGAGCTTTTGAAGGAAAATAAATACAAGGTCTACGAAATCGCAGACCTTGTGGGATTTTCCGATTATAAGTATTTTATCAAGGTATTTAAGAAATACGTGGGCTGCTCCCCCGTAAGGTTCGTGGAGGGCGGGCCCCCCGAATAGGCGGATACTCTTTATTCTGCCCTGAAATCCTTACGGTAATTGGGCCTTTGGATATCCAGTATCATGGGCAGGCCGCTGTCACAGAACCGTTTATCCAGGGTTTCCATGCCGTATTCCAGCTTATACTCAAGTTCTTCCCTATACGCAGGCACCACCATGTGCTTGTCAAACAGTCCCATCCCCGTCCTCCCGCTTCTTCCTATCTTCATAAAACTTCTGCTTCTTCATGTACATGTTCTTATCCGCCCTGCGGCAGGTGCTGAACAGGTCGGCATCCGTTTCCGCGTCATAAATGGCTGCTCCCCAGGCAAATGTAAGTCCCGGCATGAAAACCATTTTTTCAAACTCCGACTCCAGCCTGCTGACAAAGCTCCCTATCTTCTCCTCACTGGCTCCCGGCATCACCACCACGAATTCATCCCCGCCAATGCGGTACATGATTCCATCTTCCGGCCCCATGTTCAGATATGCCTGGGATATGCAGGTGATGTATCTGTCCCCTGTCTCATGCCCCATGGTATCATTAATATGCTTCAGGCTGTTCAGGTCAATGAGGATGAAACCCGTGTCCTTTTCCTTCTTAGCCGCAATCCGGTTCTTCACATCCAGCTGGTAAGCATTCCGGTTCTTGAGCCGGGTCAGGTAGTCCATGTTGGACATATCCTTATAAAAAGGATTGGATATGCGCCGGAACAGGTACCTGGACACCAGGCTGGCCATCAGGCTGAACAACAGGATGAATACAGGCAGCACCCTCCGCAGGTTCTGGTATACCTGGTACTGGTGGTCTGCCCGGAATTCAATCCCGACCACGCCGATTATCTCCTTCCCCTCATAAATCGGAAGGTATGTGATGAAGATTTTCCCCCAGTCCGTCTTCTTTATCTTATCCGGCAGTACACGTTCGCCATTCAAGGCCCGCTGCATGTCCGGATAGATTTCCCGCTCAATCAGATCGCCCGGATACCTGAAATCCGCATCCTTTGGTTCCAGGCAGTCCACCACATAGACGAATTCCCCATTGCCGTTCATCTTGGCCGTGTACAGGTACATGACGCCTGTAATCTCCTTTACCCGCCGGAAACAGTCATGCATCCTCTGGTAACTCTCCTTCTGCACATCCCCCGGAACGGACACGTGCTTAAATGTATCCGTGTCCATCCTCTCTCCGATATAGGAATAGATGTGTTCCACCTGGTCGTTCAGGCTGCGGAGCATATCGCTATATGTAATCCTGTACTGAACCATAAAAATAGAATAGGAAAGAATGGCCACAATGACCGCTGTAAATAACGATACCTGAACATCCACTCTCCGCCACAGCTCTGACTTCATAATAAAACCATTCTCCTTTGGAATACCCTTCCCCAAGGATTTACACAAATCCCCTTCTTTTTCCAGTATTCATACTGCCATTATAACCGCTGTACCCCTGTTTGTCTATGATGGCCCGCATCTTTTCCTTCCTCTTTTCCTCCCTTCTCCTTACCTCCCCCCGCATACGGGCACCATCACCCGGACCACATAGTCCTCATATCCCTTAACCGTCAGTTCATCCAACAGCAGGTCCTCATACCACATTTCCCCTGTAACCCACCCGTTTTCTTCGGCAAACCGTGTAATCCGTTTATATGGAACCTCCATATCCCAGGCATACCCCCGGTAATACATCTCCACATATTCACCGGCAGGGCGTTTCATGACCTTGGGGGACGCGGCCTTTTTCTCAAGCTTTGTATAGACCTTTACATACTTGTCAAATATTCCCTTTTCCAGGTCTTCCTTAAGGCAGATGGAGCCAACCGCCCCCATGGCGCCGTGGTACTTTTCCTGTTCCCTTACATGCTTTGCAATCTCCACGGCTGTCCTGCGCTCGTCTGTTGCCGTGATGTCGGATACCAGAAGGAACTCATCCCTGCGATCCACCAGCATGGGGACATTGAGGGGAGCCTTCCTGACCGCGGTTATGTTGTCCTTTTCATTGCGTATGAACCGCTTCATCTGTTTCAGGTGTTCAATCTCCCTGTCTATCTGCTTCTCCTTTTCATCCATCATTTCCATGAACCGTTCCGGCGAACGGTTCTCAATGTATTCCTTGATTTCCTCCAGGGGCATGCCCAGCTTCTGCAGCGCCTTGATGACCTCGAACACATCCATCTGCCAGACAAAATAATACCTGTATCCGTTCTCCTCCTTCAGCGCAGGCGAAAAAAGCCCTATCTGGTCATAGTGGAACAGGGTATGTTTCTTAACTCCCAGTATCCGTGCAAATTCTCCGGTTGTAAAATACAGTTCCGTGCGGTTTTCCATTTTTTCAATCTCCTCTTGACTATCGGGTAACCCTATACTATATGATAATACCTGCGGCTGAAATTTACAATAGAAGCAGGAGTATTTTTATGAGTCATTCATTATCAAAAAAATTTACCTTCGGGTCTTTACTGATGTTTGCCATGCCAACCACCATCATGATGGTTGTCATGTCCCTGTACACCATTGTGGACGGAGTCTTTGTTTCCAGGTTTGTAAGCACCAATGCCCTGTCCTCCATCAATATCGTATATCCCATCATCAATATCGTGCTGGGTTTAAGCGTCATGCTCTCCACGGGAAGCAGCGCCATTGTCGCCAAAAAAATGGGTGAAGGCCGTCCTGACAGCGCCAGGGGGACCTTCACCATGATCATTCTGTTAAATATCGGGGCCGGGCTGGTCATAGCCATCCTGGGCAACCTGTTTGCCACGCCCCTGTCCCTGCTTTTAGGCTCCAGCGAAGTCCTCTTAAAGGACTGCGTCACCTATCTGCGCTGGCAGCTGGCATTTGCCCCGGCCCTGATGCTCCAAATCCAGTTCCAGATGTATTTTGTCACCGAGGGACGGCCGGGCATCGGCCTGTTCCTGACCCTGCTGGCCGGGGTCACCAACGCCGTGCTTGACTATGTGCTTATCGTGCCCATGGGGCTTGGGATTGCAGGCGCCGCCATTGCAACGGTGACCGGGTACATGATTCCGGCTGTAATCGGCCTGGTTTATTTTTCATATGCAAGGAGCTCCCTGTGGCTGGTACGGCCCGGCATGGAAAAGGGGGAGCTTAAGGACACCTGCATCAACGGTTCCTCAGAAATGGTGACCAACCTTTCCTCCGGCATCATCACCTTCCTGTTCAACCTGGCCATGATGCACTTTGCAGGGGAGGACGGGGTTGCGGCCATCACCATCATACAGTACTCCCAGTTCCTGCTGAACGCACTGTTCATGGGCTTTTCCCAGGGTGTCTCGCCGGTCATCAGCTTTAACTACGGAAGCGGGAACCAGCAACAGCTTGGGCAGGTATTTAAGACCTCCCTCATCTTTACCCTCGTGACCTCGGCGGCCACCTTCCTGCTGGCCCAGTTCGGCGGAAGCATCGTGGTGGGCATATTCGCCGAACCAGGAAGCCCGGTCTACGGCCTGGCCCGCCATGGCTTTACCATATTTGCCTTCAGCTTCCTGTTCTCAGGCTTTACCATATTTGCATCCGCCCTGTTTACCGCGCTTTCAGACGGACGGATATCCGCCGTCATCTCCTTTGTGCGCACCTTCGGCCTTATCATCACAAGCCTTATGGTCCTGCCCTTCCTTATCGGGGTGGACGGCGTGTGGCTGGCAATTCCGATTGCAGAACTGGGCGGCCTGCTGCTAAGTATTCATTACATGAAGAAATACCGCGGCACCTATCACTATGCTTAGGGTGTGTTTGAAAATTGCTTTCCGTCAGCTGTGCGTCCCACTTTGTGGGAGATTTGGTCCCGATGAGGGAGGCGTAGCGGGCTACGTTGACCGAATTGGGACCAAATATGCCGCGAAGTGGGACGTGCAGATGGCGGGAATGAATTTTCAAACACACCCCAGGGCTACATTCCCTTTATGAACTTGGTAGGCGACTTAAGCGTGTATTTCTTAAACACGGAACAGAAATGCTTATAATCCGTGAACCCGGTGGCCTCGGATATCTCGCTGATCCGGTACTGTCTTGTGTTCAGCATGGCAACTGCCTGCTGAACCCTGTATTTATTCAGGAAATCCAGGAATGTCTGCTCCGTCACCTCCTTGAACTTCCTGCTGAGATAGCTGGCGCTGACACCCAGTTCCTCCGAGATTCCCTCGATGCTGATTTTCTCGGCAAAATGCTCCTTAATCTTCCCAATGGCCCTGGACACATACTGGTTTTCCGAAAGGTCCAGCTGCATGTAATACTCCAGGTTCATGCTCCCGCCCTCCAGCTCCGCCTGCTCCAGGGCGTATTCCACCTGCCTGGTGCTGGCAATCTCCTCCTCCAGCCTTTTCATGATGCCTGCCAGGGCCTCCTCGTCCACAGGCTTCAGGATATATTCACATACCCTGGCCTCAATGGCCCTCCTGGCATATTCAAAGTCCGCATAGCTGGTCAGGAGGATGCTTTTGAATTTCACCTGTTCCGACGCCTTCTTAATCATTTCAATCCCGTCCATAAACGGCATGCAGATATCCGTGATCACCACATCCGGGCGGCATTCCAGTATCTTCTCATATCCATCCTTACCGTCAGAGGCCTCCGCCACCACCACGCAGCCCATGGAAAGCCAGTCCGTGGTATACACAAGGCCCTTGCGTATCATATCCTCATCTTCTGCAATCAAGACGCGCAGCATCCATTTTCCTCCCTTTTCAGGCGCCCGGCCCGGTTTATTCATAACGGTTCCCGGTCAGCAGGCAGGGTCACCACCAGGGTGGTCCCATGCCCCTCCGTACTTCTGATTTCCACCCCGTAGGGCCGTCCATACAGGATTGCAATCCTCCGGTGTATGTTGTAAAGCCCTGAATGCCTGCTGGTATTCTCCTTCTGCTCCAGCATGGCGTTCAGCTCGCTTAAATTCTCCTGGGGAATCCCCACCCCGTCGTCACGGCATATCATCATCAGGTTTCCCTGGTGGATATATGCCTTCAGCTCCACCCTCAGGTTTAGCTGGTTGCCGAACCCGTATTTAACCGCATTCTCAATCATGGGCTGGAGGACCAGCTTTGGTATCCTGCAGTCCATGGCTTCGGGTTCCACCTCTATCTGGTATTCCAGCCTGGAACCGAACCTGCGCTTTAGGATGGTCAGGTAATTCTCCAGGTGTTCCAGATCCTCCTTCAGCGTCACCTGGTCCTTGCTCCCGTCCAGGCTGTAACGCAGGAGGTTGGACAGGGAGAATACCATGCGCTCTGCCGTGGCCGGCTCCAGCTTGCACATGTACCGAATGTTTTCCAGTGTATTATAAAGGAAATGGGGGTTGAACTGGGATTCCAGCTGTTTGTTCTGGGACATGGCAACCAGTTCGGTCATCTTCCGGTTATTCTCCATCTGGGTCTTCAGGCTGGCAATTGTCTCATTATACGCATCCGCGATAATCCGGAACTCATTATCGCTGTCAATCTGGATGGAGGTTTCCAGGTTGCCTGTCCTGGCGTTCTCCATCACATCCAGTATCCGGTAAAAGTCCTCTGTCTTTTTCTCCGTCACCTTCCTGGACCGCAGCAGCATCCACAGGGTCATGAGGATCAGCGCCGTAATTACCAGCATGCTGCTTAAGGACAGGGAAATGACAATGTTCTGGATGTCTGAGATGGAATAGACCTGGAACAGACGCCGGTAGGCCTGCTGCCTTGACACCAGGTACATCTGCCTGTCATGGGACAGAAACCGCCCCGCCCGTGTGAGGACGCCCAGGACCTGGTTGCTTTTGTTAATGAAATTATAGTTGCTGCCCGCGTATACCCAGCCATAGGAATCCGTGATGATGGTCTGTGTCTCCAGACGGTCCAGCACCTGCTGCATCTGGCTGCTGGGAATGGAACACACCACATACCCCACGGTCTGTCCCTCCCGCTCCACGCTGCGTCCAAGGACAACCGCGCCCTGCTGTCCCTTCCACCCGTCTGCCAGCTTCACGGCTGTCTGACCGGGCCGGTTGTCCATGTGCCAGAATATGCCCCAGGAGGTCCCCTCCTTCACATCCAGATATTCAGGCCGTCCCGGCTGGCTGGACAGCAGGATGTTCCTGTCCCTGTCCAGCATATAAAGGTTTCCTTTTATCTCCAGGCCGTTGGTCATCCCGTAAAACCCTTCAAATATCCTGGCCTTCCCCCGTGTATCCAGGGTGCCTGTAAACAGATCCGGCTGCCCGGCCAGGCGGACCAGGCCCTCCTCGTACTGCCCCAGGACCCGTTCCAGTTCCCCTGCCACATAGCTGTTGTCGGACACGGTAATGCTCCTTCTCCCATGGATAAGGGCTACCATGAACACCATCCCGCAGAGCAATGTGAATATCACGGCCGGGACAATGGCATAGGATATGAACATGTGCTGAAGTTCGTCCCTGAAATACTTCTCTTTTTTCATCCGGTCTCCCCTCCGCCTGCCACGGACCGGTAGATTCCGGCAAACCGCTCCAGCCACTGCTGTTTGTTACGGTTCACCACATCCAGGTCATCATAGATAATGTGCAGCCCGTCCTTATCCGGCAGATACTCCGGCTCGTCCACATCCTTTCGCACCGAACGTCGGTCCAGACGGTCCGCAATCATTGTCTGGGCGTCCTTTCCAGTGACAAAATCCACAAATTCCTCCGCTTCCGCCAGGCGCCTGCTTCCCTTCACGATACAGACCACATCCGGTGTGGAGATGACGCCCTCCTTCATGTACACCAGCCGGACCGGCTCCCCGTCCGCCACATAATGGGCTGCCCCTTCCTCAAAGGTAAGCCCCACCACGAACCGTCCTTCAGCCACTCCCTGATACACATCCGCGGAGCCGCCAAGAAGGCAGCCGTCCAGGTTCCTTACAAACTGTTCCACGTAATCCCAGCCATCCTCGGGATTCCCCTTTCCCATGGCGTAAAGCATATTAATCAGATGCTCATAGGCAGAGGATGAGGTGGACGGGTTGCACATGGCAATCTTCCCTTTCAGCTCCGGCTTTAACAGGTCCTCATACCCCTCCACCACCGTGTCCCCAATCAGGTTGGTATTCACCATGAGGACGCTGGGCACGTCCGTGAACCGGCTTAAATTGCCCTCCCGGTTCTTAAACTCATCCCTGACCATATCCTCATTCCCATTCACATAAGGCTCAAACAGCTCCTGCCTGGGCATGGTGGTGGAAAGGGAGCCGCCCCAGAATATGTCGCAGGCCGGTTCCCTGTGCTCCTCCACCATGGAAAGCAGTTCCCCGGTCCCCCCGGTCTGCACAAAGGTCTTCACCCCTGTCCTGCCCTCAAACTCAGACACGATGGGGTTTATAAACTCCAACGGATGAGGGCAGTAGATAACCAGCGCCTCATCCGTCTCACCGGCAGCCCCGGTCCCCCCGCCCGCGCATCCTGCGAGACAAAGGGCAATACCGATGGCTGCCACATATAGGTTCCAATTCTTTTTCATTAGTTTCCAGTGCCTCCCGGCCTTCATAAGCGGATGAATGTCCATACACTTAATTGTATCAACCAGCCGAAAGAATGTAAACCCCCTTGGGGTCGAAATCCAGATACGCCTTCTCGCCCACCTCGTAAATCCTGCGGTTCACCGGATTATAATCCGTTATCTGAATCATCATGTTCCCCACCATGACCTCATAGTACTGGTAGGAACCCATGAAGGTGGAAAGGCTTACCGTTGCCTCCAAAAGCCCCTGTTCCGCCAGGGTGGCCCCCTCCGGCCGGATGACCAGGGTGGCGTCCTCGCCGGGAGCCGCATGGGCAAAATTATTGACCTCCAGCTCCTGTCCCACCACATCAATCACAGCCTTTTCCCCGTTTACGGACTTCACCTTTGCATCCAGGAAGTTGGCCTCGCCGATAAAGTCAGCCACGAACCGGGAGGATGGGTGGTAATAAATCTCCCTGGGCGTGCCGATCTGCTCCACCCTGCCCTGGCTCATGATGATGATCTTATCGGAAATGCTCATGGCCTCGGACTGGTCGTGGGTCACGTAGATGGCCGTAATGCCCACCTTCTGCTGGATTTTGCGGATTTCCGTCCGCATGGTCACCCGCAGCTTGGCGTCCAGGTTGCTCAAAGGTTCATCAAACAGAAGCACGCTGGGTTCAATCACCAAAGCCCTTGCCAGCGCCACACGCTGCTGCTGTCCGCCGGACAGCTGGTTGGTCATACGTGACTCCATGCCATCCATCTCCACCAGCTTAAGTATGTTCATGACCCTCTCATGGATTTCTTCCTTGGGAAGCTTGCGTATCTTAAGGCCATAGGCCACGTTGTCAAATACATTGATATGCGGCAGGAGGGCGTAGCTCTGGAATACCATGGCCGTATCCCTTTTGTTCGGTGTCAGCGCATTGATATTCTCATCCCCCAGATAGATATCCCCCTCATCCGGGCTTTCAAACCCCGCAATCATGCGCAGCGTAGTGGTCTTGCCGCAGCCGGACGGTCCCAGCAGGGTCACGAAGGAACCCGGCTCAATATCCAGCGTGGTATCCTGTACCGCGTAAAACTCCTTCCCCGTCTTGGGGTCTGTATATATCTTGGAAATGTGGTCCAGACGGACGCCCTTTTTCTGTTTTTCCATGTTATTATCCTCCTATTCCTCAGCCTTAATCTTCCTGCTGACACCAAAGAACTTCATCATCGTATCCATAAGCAGCACAGCGCCGTATGTAATGATAATCAGTACGGTTGCATACGCACAGGCCACGCCGTAATTCCCTTTTTCCGCCTGCTCGTTAATCTGGCAGGTAATTAACAGGAAGTCCGGCGTCACCAGCAGGATGATGGCGGAAATAGCCGTGATGCTCCGCACGAATGCCGTTACAAGGCCGCTGAAGAAAGAATCCTTTATCAGCGGAAGGGTCACTGTCATGAATACCTTGGCCGAGTTGGCCCCCATGTCATATGCGGATTCCTCAATGGACTTGTCAATCTGGCGCAGGGCGGAGATACCGCTCCTGGTGCCGGTGGGAAGGCTTCGCACAATGAACACGATGATCAGGATAAGCCCGCTTCCGTAAAGGCTGCTCATGACCCCGGTGCCGAACAGTCCCCTTGCATAGCCGCGGATGTATCCGATACCTAAAACAGTACCCGGCACCGCCATGGCCAGCATGGAAACAAACTCAATGAATCCCTTGGCCTTGAACTTCTTCTTCACCACAAGGTAGGAAATCACCATGGATAAAAACGCGGTCAGGGGCGCTGCAATGGCCGACAGCACAAAGGAATCCTTAAATGCCTTCAGGCCGCTGGTCTTGAACATGTACTGGAACCACTTAAGGCTCAGGCTGTAATCCCTGCCCCAGAGGGTGAACATTGCGCCGAAGGGGACCATGATATACATTAACAGCACGAAGGCGGCCACCAGCCCGCAGAATATGGTAAGGGGCACGGTCACACTCCTGTCCTCAATCAGCATCCTCATGCGGGAAGCCTTGCCCGTAAGGGTGGCGGCTGTCTTCTTCTCCAGGTAATACTTCTGTATCAGGAACAGCACAACGGTCAGGGACAGAAGCACCACGGCCATGGCAGCTGCTCCCGTGGAGTCATAGGCGCCCGTGACCTGCAGGTAGATGGTGGTTGCCAGGGTATCATAGGAACCGCCGATCAGCATGGGGTTTGCAAAGTCCGCCACGGACTCGATGAAGGTAACCAGGAACGCATTGCCCAGACCGGGAAGGAGAAGCGGGAAGGTCACACTGGTAAATACCTTCCATCTGCTGGCCCCCATATCCCTGGTGGCCTCCTCAAGGGATGGGTCTATGTTCTTTAAAAGCCCCTTTAGCATCAGATAGCACACCGGAAAAAAGGTCAGTGTCTGTACAATGGCGATTCCCTTTAGCCCATATACATTGGAATCATAGATGCCCAAAAGCGACCTGGTAATGATTCCGCTGCGCCCGAACAGCATGATCATGGAAAGGGACAGCACGAAAGGCGGGGACACCACCGGAAGCATGGATACCAGCGCAAACAGCTTTTCCAGGATTTTTGTCTTAAGCTTTACATACACCTCCACATAAGCAAACAAAAGACCGATGGCCGTGGAGGTAAACCCGGTAATCAGCCCCAGCACCACCGTATTTTTAAATGCCTTCTGGAACCGTTCCAGACTCAGGACCCGCTTAAACACATCCAGTGTGACACCGCCCTCCTCGGTACGGAAGCTGTCCACCAGAAGCATCAGAAGAGGATACAGGATGAACAGCGCCAGGAAGATGAGCAGCACCACGATCATGCCCACCAGGATGGGGTCTGAGAAAAATTTCTTGCGCTCTAGCTGCGCGCTTTGTTTTCTGGCCACGTAAAGGCCCCCCTTTCTATCCGGGCCACCTTAAGGCGCCCCATTTCTATCCGGGAACGCCCGGGCGCCCCCATCTGCACAGGCATCAAAGGAGAAAATGCTGCGTAATGTACGTTCTGGCGCATTACGCAGCACTATCCTGTCAACCTATTCTATCATTTTTCTGAAATCCTTACCTTATTCTGTCAGGAAACGGCTGCTGTCCGCACTGTCTGCAGAGCTTCCCAGGGCCTCAAAGAAATCTTCCACGTACTTGGAGCTGTTTTCCTTTGCATCCTCAAAATCATAATCAATGGTATTATTCATATCCAGGCCGAACTTGGTTGCTTCTTCAGGCTGGGTTGCGTTGCTCAGCACCAGGAACTGGTAGGAGCCGTTCTCTTTTGCATGGTCCACACAGTCAGGAGACAGTGCGTACTCAATCCACAGCTTGGCAGCGTTTGGATGGGTGCAGCCATTGAAGATCGCGGTAGCGCCAACCTCGAAGGAGGTTCCGTCTTCCGGTACGATTAACTGGATATTGTCATATCCCTGAAGGATCTGGTAAATGCCGTCATGAAGGAAGCCGATACCGATGACACACTCGCCTGGGCCTACCATCTTGGATGGGCCGGAACCGGACTTGGTGTACTGGGAAATGTTCTTGTCCAGCTTCTTGAAATATTCCATTGCCTCGTCATGGCCCTTCATCTGAACCATGGTGTTGATGAGCAGCTTAGCTGTTCCTGCCGTATTGGGGTTGGACAGCATGATTAAGCCCTTGTACTCTTCCTTTGTAAGGTCATCCCATGTCTTGGGGGCTTCCAGTCCTAAACGGTCCAGCTCCTCCGTGTTCACCATGAAGCCCAGGATGCCTTTGTAGATTCCATACCAGCAGTCGGTAGGATCTTTGTAATTGTCATTAATCAGGTTCTTGGCGTTGATTGCGTCATACTGCATCAGCAGTCCGTCTGCAACCGCCTCATTATAAGGATCCGTGGTTCCGCCAAACCAAACATCGGCAGAAGGTTTACCCGCCTCCTCAGAAATCTTGGTATAAACTTCTGAAGTGGAAAGTCTCTGATACTTTGTCTTGATTCCGTACAGCTTCTCAAAGTTCTGGCATGCAGCCGACAGGTATTCCTCCTCACAGGAACCATATACAGTCAGTTCGCCCTCGGCCTTGGCCGCTTCAATCAGGGCGTCCATGCCGCCTCCGGCCGCCTCTGCCGCCGTGGTATCCGCTGCCGCCTCCTTGCTCTCCTCCCCCGCTGCCTCAGTTGCAGCCGTGGTGGCCGTGGTGGCCGGAGCCGCCGTGGTGGGATCTGCCGCCTTTCCTCCGCCGCATGCGGTAAGGCTCAGCGCCATGGTACATGCTAACAATAGTGCCAGTTTTTTCTTCATAATAAAACCCCTCCTATCTTTTCTGGTGTTTCCATCATAGCAGAAAACATGGTGGGGGAAAACCGTGATTTAAGTAATTTTGTCGTGATTTCTGAACTTGTGGTTGATTTTTTTATCAATTATATACAATTACAAGCAAAAATAAAATGCCCACCCTGTCTCGACCACAGGATGGGCGGTGTCCGTAAGGACATCTAAACCTTAACTTTGGGAGCATCCACTATTGGAGTGGGTGCTTTCTTTTACACTTCTATTATAATCAATCGTCATCATGATTTCAAGTAATTCTTAGAAATTCTCTCTTAAAAAAGAAGGAATGCCATAAACAATACCTTAAAGAATACCTCTTGACTATCGGGTTACCCTATAGGATACAATAATACGGTTATCCAGGGTAATGATACCTTCATACCACCCAAATCCAAAGGAGAGTGTTCAGATGCATCTGATTCTACATTATTTAAAACGCTATAAAATTTACGTATTCTTCAACCTCCTGGCCATCCTGGGATTTGCCACGGCCGAGCTTGGCATCCCCACCATCGTATCCCGTATGATAGACAACGGCATCATATTAAATGACCGCGCTTACATCTACAAAATGGGCGCCGCCATCCTGGCCGTGGCCGTTGCAGGGGGCATTGGAAACGTGCTGCTGGCCTATTGCAGTTCCCTGGTCAGCTCCCGGGTAACCAGGGATATCCGCAATGATATCTTTAGCAAGGCCCAGGAGTTTTCCCACACCGAGTACAACAAGTTCGGCATATCCAGCATGATAACAAGGACCACCAATGACGCATTCATCCTGATGCAGTTCATCAACATCATCCTGCGCACGGCCCTGCTGACCCCTGTCATGATCATCATCAGCATGTTCATGGTCATCCGCACCAGTATGACCCTTTCCATGGTCATCGGCGGCTGTGTGCCCATCATCTGCCTTGGTGTATATCTGATTGCCAGGACCAGCAACCCAATCAGCACCAGGCAGCAGAAGGGACTGGATAAGTTAAACAGGATTACCAGGGAGAACCTGACCGGGGTCAGGGTCATCCGCGCATTCTGTAAGGACGAATACGAGACAGGACGGTTTGGCCAGGCCAATGAGGACTACGCAGCCAATGCAAAAAAGCTGTTCAAACTCATGTCCGTGACCCAGCCATCCTTTTTCCTGCTCTTAAACCTGGCTGTTTCCATTGTCTTTGTCCTGTCCAGCAGGCTGATTGACATGGGAAGCCTTCAGGTGGGCAACCTGGTGGCTTTCCAGGAATACATGTTCCACGCCATGTTCTCCATGATGATGTTTTCCCTGGTATTCGTCATGTATCCCAGGGCTGAAATAAGCGCCAGAAGGATCAAGGAACTGTTAGATGAGGAACCCCTTATCCAAAATCCCAGGAATCCGGTAACCGATGGAGATGGCAGCGGCACCCTGGTATTTGACCACGTGTCCTTCCAGTATCCGGACGGTGAGGCGCCGGTCCTCCGGGACATTACCTTTGAGGCCGGACGTGGGGATACCATTGCCTTCATCGGAAGCACGGGAAGCGGAAAAAGCACCCTGATCAACCTGATTCCCAGGTTTTACGACATCAGCTCCGGCAGCATCCGCATCGACAATGTGGATGTGCGCAGATACGACCTGAAGGCGCTGCGGGAAAAAATCGGCTTCATTCCCCAGAAGGCTCTGCTGTTCACAGGCAGTATCAATGAAAATATCCGCTACGGGAAACACGATGCAGGAAAGTCCGAGGTGGAGCACTCTGCCAAGGTGGCCCAGGCTTATGATTTCATCACGGAAAAGCCAAAACAGTTTGAGGAAATGATTGAAGAAGGCGGGGGCAACGTATCCGGCGGCCAGCGCCAGAGGCTCAGCATTGCCAGGGCCGTCGTGCGCAAGCCTGACATCTATATATTTGACGATTCATTTTCCGCCCTGGACTTTAAAACAGACGCCAACCTGAGAAAACAGCTGAAGTATGAAACAAAAGACGCCATTACCCTGATTGTGGCCCAAAGGGTCACATCCATCATGGATGCAACCAGGATCATCGTGCTGAACGAGGGCGCGGTGGTTGGGATGGGCACCCACAGGGAGCTGCTTAAAACCTGCAGTATTTACCATGAAATCGCCTTAAGCCAGCTGTCAGAGGAGGAATTAGCATGAAAATGAACACCACAGGAATGAGACGCCTAATCCCATACCTGAAAAAATACCGCTTTAAGATTACCGGGGCCATCCTGCTGATAATAGCCGCCTCATGTCTCATAGCCTTAAGCCCTACTTTGGAAGGCATGATAACCACCCAGCTGTTTCAGGATGTGACAGCCGGACACGGGGTGAATTTCACGGTCATATACAGGATTGTGGCAGTTTTGCTGCTTGTCTATGTCACGGGAGCCATCTGCAACTGCTCCTATCAGTTCCTTTTAACCGATGCCATCCAGAGCGCCATGGTGGATTTGAGGAACGATGTGGAGAGCAAGATCAGGCGGCTGCCCATCGCCTACTTTGACCAGCATCCCCTGGGGGATACCATGAGCCGGGTCAGCAACGACATGGAAACCATATCCAATGCCCTGCAGCAAAGCTTTGCCCAGATACTGAACGCCATCTTAGGGCTGACCCTAGCTGTTGCCATGATGTTCTCCATCCAGTGGAAGATGGCCCTGGCCTCCATGCTGATCATCGTTGGCTCCGTGGTCATTTCCAAGATGATTGTAAAAAAATCCCAGCCCCTGTTCGAAAAACAGCAGAACTCCCTGGGCAGCCTGAGCGGCGTGGTTCAGGAAAGCTTTACCGGATTTAATGAAATCAAGCTCTTCGGCAAACAGGAGGACGCCCTGGCTGACTTCATGGCTGCCAACAGCGAACTCTGCCAGAACGGATTCAAGGCCCAGTTCATCAGCGGCCTTATGTCTCCCCTGGTATCCTTCATCACCTATGTGGGCATTGGCTGCATCGCCATCATGGGCGCGCTGTACGCCTTGTCCGGGGTCATTGCCGTTGGACAGCTGCAGGCTTTCATCCGTTATATCTGGCAGGTCAACCAGCCATTGTCCCAGATGACACAGCTGTCATCCGCCCTCCAGTCCTCTGCTGCCGCCGTGCACAGGGTATTTGAATTCTTAAACGAGGAGGAAGAACCGGAGGACGAACACTGTCAGGCAGCGCCGGAGCATGTGGAAGGAAACGTGACATTTGAAAATGTACACTTCTCCTACACACCGGAGAAGCCGCTGCTTCAGGGGCTGAATGCCCAGGTAAAAAGCGGGCAGATGGTTGCCATCGTAGGACCTACCGGAGTGGGGAAAACCACCCTGATTAACCTGCTGATGCGGTTCTATGATGTAACCGGGGGCGCCATCCTCATAGACGGCATTGACATCCGCCACATGAAACGCAAGGACCTCCGCTCCAAATTCGGCATGGTGCTTCAGGATACCTGGCTGTTCAAGGGAACCATCCGGGACAATATTGCCTACGGCAAGGATGATGCCACGGACGCCGATGTGATCCGGGCCGCAAAAATTGCCAATGTCCATCACTTCATCAAGACACTGCCAGAAGGCTATGACATGATATTGAATGAAGAGTCCAGCAACATTTCCCAGGGTGAGAAACAGCTTTTAACCATTGCACGGGCCGTGCTGTGCGACCCGCCCATCCTTATCCTGGACGAGGCAACCAGCTCGGTTGACACCCGTTTGGAGCACATGCTTCAGGACGCCATGCAGAACATCATGAAAGGACGCACCTCCTTTGTGATTGCCCACCGCCTGTCCACCATCCGCAATGCGGATTTAATCCTTGTGATGCGGGACGGCAATATCGTGGAACAGGGAACCCATGAGGAACTGCTTGGGAAGCAGGGGTATTATGAGCAGCTTTATCATGCGCAGTTTGCAGAGGTGTGATTGGAGGGGACGGTGCGAAAGCGGATGGCAGATAATCCCCAAAAGCTGCTTAACATGATTCCTGATATCGTATATAGGTACTTCTGTCAGAACAGTTAACAAAAATGCAGGAAGAAACGACACCTCTTCCTGCATTTTCCGTATTATTTTAAATACATTGATCCCTACCGCATTATGATGACATATCCTTACCGCATTATCATAGTACATCCATCCTGTATTATGCTAACACATCCATGCCCCATCACTATGACACATTCATCTGCACCGCATTCTCCTGTACCTCTTCCTCCTGTGTTTCCTCCTCAGGAAGGATCAGGTTCAGCGTCACGGCAGTGATGGTAGCTATCACAACCGCTGATTCCCCGAATATGGTCTTTGCCCAGTCAGGGAACAGGGCCAGACAGCCGTTGGCCTGGATTACGCCGATTCCCAGCGCTACTGCAATGCCGACCACGGATGTATTCCTGGCTGTCAGCTTTTCCTTTGTGATCAGCTTGATTCCTGTCATGGTTATCATGGCAAACACGGACACCGTGGCGCCTCCCAGCACGCAGGACGGAATGGTGGTGAGAAGGGACGCAAACTTGGGTATGAAGCCCGCTGCCAGGATAATGACGGCGGCCAGTCCCAGGACGCACCGGTTCACCACCCTGGTCATGATTACGATTCCCACGTTCTGGCTGAAGGTTGCTGTTGGCAGGCCTCCCATGAAGGCGCCTATGATGCTGGCAATCCCATTGCCGATGATACCGCCGCACATCTCACGCCTGGTAGGCTCCCTGTCAAGGCCGCCTCCTGCCGTGGAAGTAAAGTCTCCGATTGCCTCCACCGAACTGACCACATACATGATTAACATGGAAATGATGGAAGTTAGTTCAAACTTCATGCCAAAGTGCATGGGCATAGTAAACTGGAACCAGCCTGCTGCGCCCACATTTTCAAAGGATACCATTCCCATGGCCAGGGCTGCAATATATCCGAATATCATTCCCATAAGGATGGAAGCCAGTTTACAGATCCCTTTGGTAAAATAATTAAAGAACAATACAATGGCCAGGGTGACAATGGCCACCATCCAGTTTCTGGGACTTCCGAAATCCTCAGCGCCCGTGCCGCCTGCCATGTAGCTGACAGCGGTTGGATACAGGGATAATCCAATGGTAAATACCACCGTGCCTGTCACCAAGGGCGGGAACAGCTTTGTAAGCTTTTTATAAAACAGTCCAACTGCCACGGCCCCCAGGCCCCCTGCCAGCTGCGCGCCGAATATGGTGGGCAGGTCAAACCGGCTTCCAAGGGAGATTAACAGCGGTATGTAGGCAAAGCTGGCGCCCATGATCACAGGCAGCCCGGAACCGCAGAACCGGCCCAGCGGGAACAGCTGTAAAAGTGTGGCTATGCCTGAAATCAGAAGTGCTGACTGAATCAGTATGATCTGTTCAGATGCCCCCAGGCCGGTCACACCGGCAAGGATGATGGCCGGGGTCACACATCCCACAATCATGGCAACCACATGCTGGACTGCCAGGGGAAGCGCCTCCAGGAAACGGGGCATTCCATTTAATTCAGTTACCTTTGCAAATGATTTCGTCTTAATCGTCTTATCCATATCTATCGTCATACCTCTCTATTCTCATATGATGACAGAGCGGCTGCATTCCCGGCCGCTCTGTTTTGGCGGTTGGGAAATCCTTACCGATTGATATATTCCCTTACAACTGCATTGGCTTTCTCCACAATCCTGTCCTCATCCACACAGGCCAGCCGTCCATCCCTGACCACGATCTGGCCGTCCACCACCGTGTAATCCACGCTGCCCTTAAGGCCAACGGTTGAGAGCACGGACGCCGGGTCAAACTGGGCGCCCACCATCTCGATGCGCTCCATATCCACCAGGAAAAAGTCAGCGGCCATTCCCACTGCAATCTGTCCCAGTTCATCCCGTCCAAGAATCCTGGCGCTTCCCCTGGTAGCCATCTTAAGGATCTCATAGCCAGAAGGCGCCTTCTGGCTCCAGGTTAAGCGGTGCAGCAGATAAGCCACGCGCATCTCTTCCAGCAGGTTGGAACCGTCATTGCTGGCGGAACCGTCCACGGCCAGTCCCGTGGGAACCCCCAGTTCCAGCATCCTTGGAATGGATGCAACGCCGGATGACAGCTTCATGTTGGAAACCGGGCAATGGGCAACCCCGGTTCCCGTGCCGGCAAGTAGCTTTAACTCCTCGTCATTAAAATGGATTCCATGGGCATACCATACATCCGGCCCAATCCAGCCAAGGCTCTCCATATAAGCCAATGGCCGCATCCCGAAATGGGACAGTGTAAACTGCTCCTCATCCTTTGTCTCCGCCAGATGGGTGTGGAGCCGTACCTTAAGCTTCCTTGCCAGTACAGCGGACTCCCTAAGAAGTTCGCCAGTCACACTGAAGGGTGAACAGGGGGCAAGGGCCACCTGGTGCATGGAATACCGGCTGCTGTCATGGTACTTTTTCACTGCTTCTTCCGAATCCTTTAATATCTCATCCACGGTCTGGACCACGGTGTCCGGAGGCAGCCCGCCGTCCTTCACGCTCAGGTCCATGCTTCCCCTGGTGGCGTGAAAACGCATGCCAAGGGCGTCAGCCGCCCCAAACTGGGCGTCCAGAAGAGACATTCCCGTGTCCTTCGGGAACACATAGTGATGGTCCAGACAGGTAGTGCACCCGGTCTTTAACAGTTCACCCATTCCTGTAAGCGAACTGTAATAAACCACGTCCTCATCCACGTGTTTCCAAATCTCATATAAAGTTTTCAGCCATGGAAATAATTCCATGTTCTGTACCTGCGGTAAATTGCGGCTGAAGGTCTGATATAAATGATGGTGTGTATTGATAAGACCTGGATACATCACCATATTAGATGCGTCAATCACATCCTCTGCTGTTTCTTCCACCGGGCCGATTGCCTCAATCACTCCGTCCCGGATGAACACATCCACTCCGTCAAGCAGTCTGTCATTTGCGTCACATGTCACAAGATGCTTAACGTTTTTTACTAACAGGGTTCCTCTCATACTTACCTCCTGATGTAAATTCCTAAACAATCTTTGCTTCATAGACTATATGACTGGTATACTGCCGGCGGCACGGGTGTCCACGATGCACCCTCATACTCATGACGGTATATATGATACCGCCGGCGCAGCCCGGCGTTCATACGCCTGGCAGGCACCGTACTATGTCAAACAACGTAGTACTCGTATGCCGCGTGGTCCCAGCTATGTTTTAAACAGCTATATAGATATGATTTTTCAAAGAACAATAGATACTTTAACAATATAACAACGATTGGCCTGAAAATCAATGTTAATATTATCACATATTGATGCAAATTTTTTGTACAATACTAACAATTTTTGTTCTGCGGATTATCGATTTCCCCTATCCTGGAAAATGCAGGGTTCCCCACACAGGAGGCGTGATGGTGGAAAGCACCTCCACATAATCCGCGGTGTCATTGATGCACGTATGGGGTAAATCTTCCTCAATGATGGTTGTATCGCCTTCATTGAGCACAATGGTCACATCCCCTGCCACAACGGTCAGGGTTCCTTTCAGCACAAGGAGGGTTTCCTCGCTGTGATGGACAATGGGGATTTCCGTGTCCCTGGAACATGGCTCAAGGATGGCCTTTATCATCAGCGTTTTAGGCGAAAAATTCGGTGAAGGAAGCGGCGTCAGGAATTCATATTCCACGCTGCTTTTTTTAATGCGCGCAGACAGCCTTTCCTCCCTGCGTATGGTCAGGTTATGTGTATTCCTATGGTCATCCATCAGTACATAGACAGGGACATCAAACTCCCTGGCGATTTTGCGCAGGGATGACAGGGACGGCTCCGCCTCCTCCCGTTCCACCTGGGAAATGTATCCGATGGACAGTCCTGTGCGCTCTGACAGCTCCTTAATGGTAAGTTTCTTACTTTTACGGTATTCTCTGATATTCGTACCCAGCATATCCGGCTCCTTTTTTCTCATTACCCCCTATTTTAACGGTTTCCCCGCACTTGTGCAAGAATATTCATGGCAATTTTTGATATTTTATGTATGATTTGGCGTATTTCAACCGGAAACAGTTGACCCATATTTCAACCTATAGTAAAATTATAGGAAAATATTTCAGTTTTTTATGATATAACCATAATTCAGGAGGATAAAGATGAAGATTACAGGTATGAAAATCGAAAAAGTGCAGATTCCGTTAAAGGAACCTGTGAAGGTAGCATTTGCAACGGTCAGCTATCTGGAAAGCGTGCTGGTCCAGGTAACCGTGGACCAGGGCCTGGTGGGATACGGAGAGGCCTCCCCGTTTGCCCCGGTCACCGGTGAGACCGTGGACGGCGTCATTGCCGTGCTGGAACTGTTCAGGCAAGGACTGATGGGAATGAACCCCATGGATATCGAAGCCGTACACGCAATGATGGATGGCCTGATTGTTGGAAATGGCGCTGCAAAATGCGCCGTGGACCTGGCCATGTACGATCTGATGGGAAAGGCCCTGGGACAGCCGGTATACAAACTCCTGGGCGGTTACAGCAATGTAATACAGAACGACATCACCATCGGCATCAGCACGCCGGAATCCATGGCGGCCGAGGCCCGCAGGCTGGTAACGGAGGATGGCTGGCATATACTTAAAATCAAGGCCGGCATTGACTATAAAGAGGATATCCGCACCATGAAGCTGATCCGGAAGGCAGTTGGCATGGATGTCCGCCTGCGGGTGGATGCCAATCAGGGCTACAGCGTATCCGATGCGGTCTGCGCCCTTGAAGGATTTAAGGAATACGGGATAGAGGCAGTGGAACAGTGCCTGCCCCACTGGGATATGGAAGGTTCGGCATTCATCCGCAGGAAGGTCAATGGGATCCAGATCATGCTGGATGAATCCATCCATGAGCCTGTGGACGCTGCCAGGGCCTGCCGCCTTCAGGCCGCCGACATACTCAACATCAAGCTGATGAAATGCGGTGGCCTGTATCCGGCTGCCAAAATCAATGCCATTGCCGAGGCAAACGGGGTCACCTGCATGGTGGGCTGCATGCTTGAGACAAAACTGGCAATCACCGCCGGGCTGAGCCTGGTAGCTGCCAAAAAGAACGTGACCGAAGCGGACTGTGACAGTTTCCTGTACTACAGCGCAAACCCGGTGGAAGGCGGCTTTGTCCGTGATAAGGATACCTTCACACTGTTTGACAAGCCTGGATTTGGCGTAACCCTTAACCTGTAGGATCCGGGAAATGAAATGCCGGTATAACAAATAACGAAAGAGGTACGATTATGCAATTCCCCATGTTCCAGACAACCGATGAATTATTAACAGTAATCTTAGTAATGGTGGCATTTTCCCTGTGGGTACAGCGGTTCAGGGTATTCAAATATGTGGGTCCGGCCTTAACGGTCATCCTCATTGGCCTTACGCTGGTCAACCTCCGCATTGTGCCTGGCTATCAGGACGTGTACGGTGTGGTGATTACATACTGTGTCCCCATGTCCATTTCCATCTATCTTCTGAATATCAACCTCAAGGAACTGGCAAAGCTTTCAGGCAAGGCCCTGGTGGCCCTGGTATGCGCCGTATTCAGCGTCTGCCTGGTAGCCACGGCCTTTGGCGCTGTATTTGGCAGCAAGATGTTTGAGGGCTGGAAAATCGCCGGCATGTTCGTGGGAACCTATACAGGCGGCAGTGCCAATCTCACCGCCATCGCAGTGGGCCTTAATGCTGCCAATGAAACCATTGCCGCAGCCAACGCAGCGGACTATGTCATCGGCATGCCCACCCTGTTCCTGATGTTCGCGGCCCCGGCCCTGTTCCAGAACATAAAATTCCTGAAAAAATTCTGGCCCTACCACCTGACGGACGAGGAGCGCATTGGCGACAATGAAGAACCTATACTGATGGCCGAGCAGAAATGGAGCATCCAGGATATTGCGTGTCTTCTGGCTGTCTCGGTTACCGTTGTCACCATTTCCACCAGGCTGGCATCCTTCCTGCCGTCTGACTTTGCCAGCGCGGGCAGGATCCTCCTGATATCCACCCTCTCCATTGCAGCCGCACAGATTCCGGCTGTGGGGAGGCTGAGAGGAAACCTGAACCTTGGCCTGTTCTTTGGCCTTATGTATCTGTCCATCATCGGCTTCAGCGTGGACCTGGCCTCCTTCTTCGGTTCCACCATAACCATTACCCTCTTCTGCTTCTGCGTCATTGTGGGAAGCATCGGGCTTCACCTATTCCTTTCCAGGATGTTCAAGGTCCCATATGAGTATGTCATCCTTGGCATTACCGGAGCCATTGCAGACGGTACCACCGCATCCCTGGTGGCATCCAGCGCCAGATGGAACCGTCTGGTCAGCGTGGGGCTGCTCATGGGGGTTCTCGGCGGCGTCTGCGGAAACTATGTAGGTATCATGGTTGCTTATCTGATCCGGTTCATCATCGGCGCGTAAGGAGTGTGCATATGGAGCAATGGAATTTTTATCTGTCCGGAATACTATACGGAGTATTGGAAAATAGAAACGGCCGCATCTATCACAGACCGCTGGATGTATATACAGGCAAGCTGGATGACTGGCAGGAGCTTGAAAGCGGGAACAACTGGTACAGGGAACTGGGGAAGATGGATGTGCGGGAAGCGCTTCTTGGGCTGAAGGACTATGAGGCCGGGGTGCGGGGGTGCGCAGATGGGGCGGATGACTGCATGGATGGGACGGCTTCCTATACGGCCAGGGCGGCTTCCTATACGGCCGGGGCGGCTTCCTGTACGGCCGGTCCATCTTCCTGTAAACGGTTCATAACCCCCCGGGGTGAAATATTTGAAAAAAAAGATAAAGATGCATATGTACAGCGTAATATAAAATTCCCCAAGGACCTGATACTTGAATCCGGGACTATCGCAGCATTCGTCACCCCCTACCGTGACCAATGCGCAGTCCTGGTAAAGGACGGGCTTGAGGACAGGACAATCCTTAAGCAATGGACAGACATAAACCGTTCTCCCCTTTATGCGGTAAAACCACCTGTAACGGTCACGATTCCCATGCGGGACCAAGTCCGCCTGGCAGCAGACATCTATCTGCCTGCTGCCGCTGTAACCGGAGAAAACAATGGGAATCAGACACCTGGAAAGGTGCCGGAAAGAATCCCGGCAGTATTAATCCGCACCCCGTACGGAAAAGGCGCCGGGGCATCCTCCTATTTCCGTTTCGTACAGCGCGGCTATGCCGTGGTGATTCAGGATGTAAGGGGGAGGGAGGACAGTGAAGGCGAATGGCTTCCCATGTACTACGAAGTGGAGGACGGCGATGACACCCTGACTTGGATCAGCGCCCAGACCTGGAGTGATGGAAATGTGGGAATGACCGGAGGCTCTTATCTTGGATATGTCCAGTGGGCCGCTGCCGCCAGCGGTAACCCACATTTAAAGGCCATGCTCAGCAGTGTCTGCGCCGGAAGCCCGTTCATCGATGTTCCAAGAAGGGGAGGCTGCTTTAACTCAGGCATGCTGGCCTGGGCCTTCATGGTTTCCGGCCAGCGCGCCAATCCATTGCTGATGGCCCGTGATGACTGGGATGAGGTCCTGGATATCCGTCCCCTGGAAGAACTGGCGCCAAAAGCCCTGGGATACGATATCCCGTTCCTGAAAAAATGGTTTGAACACATGGACTATGACGAGCTGTGGCAGCAGGGGAACTGGAAGGAGCGCACCAAATCCCACCGTGTACCGGCGCTGATCATGTCGGGATGGTTTGATGACAATGGGATGGGAACAACGGAAGCCCTGGATTTATACCATGATTACCAGGAGAAGAAGGTAATCCTTGGACCCTGGATGCACTCAGGCAATGCCAACTACGATATCCACGGCTTCGCCCTTGGAAACAACGCACTGCGCTACGATATGGACCTGATATGCCTGGCCTGGCTGGAGCATTACCTGAAGGGTGTGGAAAATGGAATTGACCGCACACCAGCCGTGGAGTATTACACAATGGGCACCAACCAGTGGAAAACCGCAAAAAACTGGCCTGTACCCGGAACAAAAGAACTGAGCCTGTATCTGGACGGCAGTCATGAAAATGCCGGGACAGGAAACAAAGGCCGCCTGTCCCCGAATGCCCCCCTTACCCCTTCCCTGGATTCCTATATCTATGACCCGAAAAATCCGGCAGTCCACCTGGTTGACATGTCCGAAAACGAACTGGAGGTGCCCGGCGATTACGCTGCGGAAGAACAGCGGTCTGATATACTGTGCTATTCCACCGACATATTATCCCAGGACCTTACCATCACGGGAGATGCCTGCGCTGAGCTTTACCTTTCATCCGATTGTGTGGATACGGACCTTGTGGTACGCATCACGGACGTGGATGAGGACGGCCGTTCCATGAAGCTGGCCGATGGCGTCATCAGTGTACGATACCGCAACCAGTTTCATTTTCCTGAGTTCATGGAACCTGGAACCATTTATCCGGTCCATATACGGACCACCAAACTGTCACATACATTTTTAAAAGGACACCGGCTGCGGGTCACCATAACCTCCAGCGCCAGCAATTTCATCTTTCCTAACAGAAATACCAAAGATGGGTTCAACAGCGAGGAAACACGGGTTGCACACAACTGCATCCATAGGGGTGGAGAGTATGCTTCACGGGTGGTTTTTATGCAGGAACCGGAATAGGATATCGCATCTGGGAAGAAGAGATTTTTTTAAATTGTTTTTCTTAGAAGGGTAGGATTTGTTTTTGGTTATTGTTTTATATTGGCAGGTGTAGGTGCAGAAAGGAATTAACAAGTGTTAGTCCTAACTGTTTTCCTGCGGAAAAGAATCCCTTAAGAGCTACAGCCCTTAAGGGATTTGCTTTGTAATACAATGCATATACCATCTTTTTATTGCCGATATCATGATTATGTGGAGTTCTGTATAATACTGATTTTTCTACACCGTTCACTCCTGAATATGAAAAATTTTTTATTTAAAACATCTTTTGAGCAAATACGTGATTTTGCGGCTTTTGCAAGATAAAACCATCTAGCCCTCGAAGGCTGTGACAAAATAATGCGGTTGGAGGATATCGCAGGTGTGACTATTTCAATCCACACAGCCCTCGCAGGCTGTGACTTACCGGGTATTCGCATCCAGGGATGATACGGATGATTTCAATCCACACAACCCTCGCAGGCTGTGACCCGATTTTGTAATATCGTACCGTTCCACCTTTTGAATTTCAATTCACACAACCCTCGCAGGCTGTGACGTAACGAGGGCAGATAGGATGTTTTCATGACACTTATTTCAATCCACACAGCCCTCGCAGGCTGTGACCATGGTAAATGAAGCGTATACCCATACCACGAAATTTCAATCCACACAGCCCTCGCAGGCTGTGACATTATGGAAAGCATGGTATTATAACGATTTCAGAATTTCAATCCACACAGCCCTCGCAGGCTGTGACGTGACCCATTCATGGATTTTTCCAGGTAATTCGGAATTTCAATCCACACAGCCCTCGCAGGCTGTGACCCCTGTCTTTTATTGGTTTCTGATTTGCGTAAAGATTTCAATCCACACAGCCCTCGCAGGCTGTGACCTACGTTACACTGTATAAAGATGATTATACTGATATTTCAATCCACACAGCCCTCGCAGGCTGTGACCTTGCTCATGGGCGTGAAGCTGTTCATGATGCAATTTCAATCCACACAGCCCTCGCAGGCTGTGACGCCCTTGCTGATAAGGTGATGACTAAACTTCTAGAATTTCAATCCACACAGCCCTCGCAGGCTGTGACAAAAGTATGTAGCACAAGTGGTCATCCCTGCAAGGATTTCAATCCACACAGCCCTCGCAGGCTGTGACTGGTTTGTACATAGTAACACAATACTTGCGGGAATTTCAATCCACACAGCCCTCGCAGGCTGTGACTTTCTTGCCAGGCCTGTAGCATTGCAAACATCCTATTTCAATCCACACAGCCCTCGCAGGCTGTGACACAATATCATTCCCCAAACAGTGATGTTTATATGAAATTTCAATCCACACAGCCCTCGCAGGCTGTGACTCAGCCCTTTCATTCCTTGTCGGTTCCCTTTTACGATTTCAATCCACACAGCCCTCGCAGGCTGTGACATTCATATAATCCCCGACATATAACTTTGATACATTTCAATCCACACAGCCCTCGCAGGCTGTGACAGGTACTTAGGCCCCCTCGCTTTATAATATAGATAATTTCAATCCACACAGCCCTCGCAGGCTGTGACCCGTCAGGGTGATGGCTGCGGTCTGGTATCCAGTATTTCAATCCACACAGCCCTCGCAGGCTGTGACTGTGGATAAATATGCGGTAGGTTCTCAGCTTTTTATTTCAATCCACACAGCCCTCGCAGGCTGTGACGGTCAGATATGGCTTAGCCGCCACAACAGTCGGGATTTCAATCCACACAGCCCTCGCAGGCTGTGACTTATAGGATTTTTCACACGGATAAAAGCGGATTGAATTTCAATCCACACAGCCCTCGCAGGCTGTGACGTGTAATATCTAAGGTGGCTTTTGAAACTGAGTTAATTTCAATCCACACAGCCCTCGCAGGCTGTGACTTTGACAAGAAAATTATTGGAATCATACATACCATTTCAATCCACACAGCCCTCGCAGGCTGTGACATATGGACATGGACCAGGTTGTGGACTACAGGGCAATTTCAATCCACACAGCCCTCGCAGGCTGTGACCCTGCCCAACCAGGAATACCGTCTGGGATTTCTGATTTCAATCCACACAGCCCTCGCAGGCTGTGACCCTGATTTGTACTGGTATTCCAGATTGATTATATCATTTCAATCCACACAGCCCTCGCAGGCTGTGACTATTAGAGCCTGATATGCCGCGACATATGTTTTATTTCAATCCACACAGCCCTCGCAGGCTGTGACCCGATGAGTCTGCAAAGCATGTCAAGTCTCTGCAGATTTCAATCCACACAGCCCTCGCAGGCTGTGACCCAGGCCATCAATGGCCTTATCAAAATTCAGGTTATTTCAATCCACACAGCCCTCGCAGGCTGTGACAGATACCGTCCCCTGGCGGTTCCCAGGGGAGAAAGATTTCAATCCACACAGCCCTCGCAGGCTGTGACACTTCTCCCAGGTGCTACAGGATGCACTGATTGATAATTTCAATCCACACAGCCCTCGCAGGCTGTGACAAAGTTAAATATAAGTAATTTGCTATATTAGTAAATTTCAATCCACACAGCCCTCGCAGGCTGTGACGCGGATATATGCGGTTAAATGGTGGATGGAACAATTTCAATCCACACAGCCCTCGCAGGCTGTGACGCAAGGACCTAGAAGAGGCAAAAGAAAAAATCACAATTTCAATCCACACAGCCCTCGCAGGCTGTGACCGGCTCCGGCCTGGCCAGGAATTTCCCTGGGAGAATTTCAATCCACACAGCCCTCGCAGGCTGTGACGTATGGACGGACTACCAGCCAGCACAAGGGGTTCTATTTCAATCCACACAGCCCTCGCAGGCTGTGACGTCCTGGAAAGGTGATGCCGATTCGTTCAGTAACATTTCAATCCACACAGCCCTCGCAGGCTGTGACTGTCATGGTATATCCTCCAATCCTCAATTTTACAGATTTCAATCCACACAGCCCTCGCAGGCTGTGACATACATCATTGGCGAGGGGATATGTCCCCGTGGATTTCAATCCACACAGCCCTCGCAGGCTGTGACTTCATTGTACACGATGGGATGTAACGAAGATTATAATTTCAATCCACACAGCCCTCGCAGGCTGTGACGGGAGACCTATATCTGCTTCCTGCGCAGGATGTCAATTTCAATCCACACAGCCCTCGCAGGCTGTGACTGGGTTCTGGTTGGCATTGATACTTTGGATAGTGATTTCAATCCACACAGCCCTCGCAGGCTGTGACCAAGGGTTCCCTTATACGGAGCAGACATACCACATTATTTCAATCCACACAGCCCTCGCAGGCTGTGACGAACTGAATATTGTGACATTATGATACAACCTATGATTTCAATCCACACAGCCCTCGCAGGCTGTGACTGATAATCAATCTAAAAAATAAATCACTGAGGTGATTTCAATCCACACAGCCCTCGCAGGCTGTGACACTCATCAAACAGTATGACGAGCTGTTACATAAATTTCAATCCACACAGCCCTCGCAGGCTGTGACCAACAAACGCCCCTATTAATAAGCCTCACTAAAATTTCAATCCACACAGCCCTCGCAGGCTGTGACTACGCAGCATCCACACGATGGCCTCGTTGCGGTCCTTATTTCAATCCACACAGCCCTCGCAGGCTGTGACGGAACAGGATTGGGTTACAGTTCGAGGGTTTCAAGATTTCAATCCACACAGCCCTCGCAGGCTGTGACGATTTGGGCTATTGTATCACAGGGGGTGATTCCATGATTTCAATCCACACAGCCCTCGCAGGCTGTGACTTTGTTATGTAATTTCATGGATTGATATGAGGATATTTCAATCCACACAGCCCTCGCAGGCTGTGACTCAACAAACGCCCCTATTAATAAGCCCCACTAAAATTTCAATCCACACAGCCCTCGCAGGCTGTGACATCCGCCTGGCGGAGGCAATGGCCCAGAACTGGGGATTTCAATCCACACAGCCCTCGCAGGCTGTGACTTACTGGACAGGCCGTAACTGGCACCCGGTTCCGTATTTCAATCCACACAGCCCTCGCAGGCTGTGACTCAGGTCCGGGTTGTCAAACAGGCTGCTTGGGATATTTCAATCCACACAGCCCTCGCAGGCTGTGACTATTTGCGCCGTATCAAAAACAGCAGAGCCGTTTTATTTCAATCCACACAGCCCTCGCAGGCTGTGACACTTTGATGTGGTGCGCCGCGATCAGATATTTGGCATTTCAATCCACACAGCCCTCGCAGGCTGTGACTTTACTGCACTTATCACAACGCGCATGATGATTACTCGCAGGCTGTGACAGCCCTCGCAGGCTGTGACCCACGCAGCACGCTTCTTTAAATCCACCAGAACAGCGCAGGCTGTGACAGCCCTCGCAGGCTGTGACAGCAATTATGCTCAACAAAAACCTCATACCAACAAACATTATTACATATAATTCATAAAGTCCATTTCCAAATTCTCATGAAAATAAAGAACGCCTCAATTTCCACCCTACTATTCCGGGTGCGAATCCCCCAGTAATTTTATGTTCACTTAGGATTCGCACCATCATTTGCTTTCTAACATTTATATATCCTCTTCATCAACTCCCGAATACCAAAATTTCCCATTTCCGCTGAGAATAAACCTATTTCCATACAAATATTATACAAGGTTTTTCCACAAAAGAAAAGTCCAACACTGACTCATACACGACATATGCATAATCCAAGCTACATGTCCCTGTCATATGCTTTATATAAACAAAGTCCCATCCGGATCTAACCGATGAAACGCTTCTTTTAGCCCCATTAACAGTCTTTCATCCAGCTGTTCCGGGAGAAGAAGCTCAGCCTGTGGGAATGTTCTGCCTATCCCGGAATCATACTTTGCCCCATCCGTAAATATGACAGCCCCCACATCCTTGCCCTTCAGGCCGCTTCGGTTGTAAAGCAGTTCCTCCAGCCCCTCCGCATCCCCTAAGGGATTGATAACCATATTCTTTCCCCCATCCTGAATCAGGCAGGTGCAGCCCTGACTGCCCGACAGGTTCAGTCTTCTCCATGACAAATGCGTTTCCTTCATCCCGGGCCGGTGTTCCGAAACCACAAATGCATCCCCATGTCCCGGTATTATGATATCAGCATCCCTGGCCGCCTTCCTGATGCTTCTGCGCGTCTCATCCAGGTCTTCATTGAACCAGTATCCATCCAGATTCTCAAAATATTCCGGCCCCATGATAGTATCACCAGCCACAAGGACGGATCTGCCACGGCTTTTGAATATCAAACCAGTCAAACCAGGAGTATGCCCCGGAAGAGGGTAAAGCCGGACACCCTCTGTCAGCTGGCCGGGAGCCGGACGGAATCTGTCAATCTCCCCTTCCACTAACGATGCCAGGCTGTCATCCCCCGCCGCTTTTTCCCTGGCTGACTCCATGTCCCGGATACTGGCCTGTGACATGTAGCACACCGCATTTTCATACATCCCCATATCCACCCTGTGATCCCCATGGTAATGGGTTGCAAACACAATATCCACATCCCCGGGTTCCAGCCCGCAGTATTGTTTCAGCTTTGCCTTCATTTCCTCAAAGGGCTGTGAGGGGTCTGCGAGGATTACGGTATCCCCATCCCGGATAACGGTTGTGGTGGCCAGGACAGGATGGTAAGCCCGGCTGTCACTTTCACCCCAGTACTTATTCCTTGACAAATGCCCGATTGTCAGTTGTTTCCACTCTATTCCACTCATCTGTCCTTGCCCTCCTGTCCAAATTCTATCAGATACGCCCGATATGTACCAATAGATGAAATAACCAGCTTATCCGTACCCTCCTGGAGAACAGCTCCTTCCTGACCCAGTTCCCATATTCGGTCCGGAATCCTATCCGTCCACCAAAACCCAGCCTGCTGGCTAATGGGTTCCCAAACCGTGGTACCATTAAATCCGCTCAGGTTAATCATCTGCAGGAGATACTGTCCCTTTCCGCACGGACCATAAAATACCTCCAGGCTTTTATGCGCGGTGACAATGAAATCATCCTTCAGGCACCCCATATTGCGGATTATGTCCAGTATGATATCCTTAAATGCTTCATATCCATGCTGATAGTAAAGGGTTCCTGGCTGCCATGGAAGATAAATATTCTTTTCTTTATAGATGGTACCGCCCGGAATCTCCGTGACCTCATGTCCAAAACACCGTTCCGGAGGGCCGTACATGGCAGCGGACACGTAGGGGAGTATGGCATTTCCCTCTCCCTGCATCCGGTAAAATTCCCTGTCCATATAAATCCAGTCCTGTTCCTGAAATGATTGGAACATGTCTTTGGGCTGGGTCAGGATATAACTTCCTCTCACTGGTTCCACCTTTTCCGTCAGCGCCTGCCCAAACAGTTCCTTAAGAAGCGTCCCATTGTGTCTGAAACTGCATCCTGTGGCCAGAATCACTGCGTCTGACGATTTCAGGGCCTGGGCAAAATTCCGGCTGTCCACATCCTCAATTCCCGGAAGAATGATGAGTTTATATTGTTCCAGGTATTCAGCCGCCATGTCCAGCCCCTCCTGCATGATTACATCAAACTGGATATGGGACTCTTTCAGCATCCGGAACACGCCCCGGTACTCCGAAGAAAACTGCGTTTCATACGGCGGATTGGGCTGTACCAGCAGTACCCCTGCATCAGAACGCAGATTATCAAAATAAGCCTGATACCGCTTCTGGAACCGGAATACCTCCTTCACACCGTCATAATTCTTCCTGTCAGGATAATCCTCAAATGCCCCGATGATACACCAGTCCAGATTGGAACCATTTGCCATATTCTGATACAGCCTTATCTGGTTCAAGAACGGTGATACCCCCATGAAACGGTACGGTATATCCACTGCATTGATGGCACAGTTGCTGGATACCTTTCCAGGAAATGTCCCCTCCACCGACGCCGTATTGTCAGAAGCGGAATAAATCCAGAAAGGGTATGGACGGTCCAGCGCCGAGTTGGACTCCGTTCTTACGATATCCACACAATGCCCGCTGTACGTACTCAGCGCAATCTCCGGATTGACCGAATCAATGGTCCTGCGGATTTTCTCCAGGATATCCCTGACCGTATACTCTTTGAATTCCCTATATCTGCGGTATATGGGGTCATCCTCGTTTTCTTCTGTTGGAAGCATTTCCCCGTACATCCCTAAAAACCGTCTTTTGCAGTTTTCACACTGGCAGATGCCCACATACCGGTTGTCATAATCCCTCGTCTGATAGCCGAACATGTTAAAGAAAATACCGTCCACCGGATATTTCCCCAATATTTCTTTTATGATTTCCAGGGCCTTGACCTGCTGGTATCCACCGTTTATGCAGGCAGCCACCGTATCGTTAAAACAGATGGCAGAACCATCCGCCCGCCTGGACAGCCATTCCGGATGGATGTCTCCAAGGCTTTCATGGACCTTGCTCACATCGAACCTGGCAATCACCTTTATGCCGTTATCGTGGCACCGTTCTATCAGTGTCCCGAACATATCATTTTTAAGATACGGACTTGGGACCTGGCAGTCCAGCCCGGATGGTGAAAATGCACTGATTCCCCCGCATCCGATCTGTACCACATCCGCGCCGAATTCCTTCAATTTTTTTATCTCCATGTCAATGTCCAGGTCCGCATCAATATCCCTTAGATTATTTTGAATCATACGGAACCTGTGTTCCATCCACCATTTCATATAATCCCCTTCCTTTCGCCATCTGCAATATCCCCGCTATGCCATATTCCCACTGCCAGGCTGCTGTTCCTTCACCCTTTCACGGCCCCTGCCACCATTCCGTCCACAATTTTTCTCTGTAAGAAGATATACACCACGATAATGGGTACCACCGCCACCATGACCGCGGCGCACTGCAGGCCGTAATCCACAAAGAATTCCCCCTTTGCGGAAGCTAAGAGCATGGGAAGGGTATGGAATTTGTTGTTGGACAGCAGCACCATTGCATATGCGTATTCATTCCATATGCTGACAAATGACAGGATAATGACCGTCACAATACCATTCTGGCTCATGGGCATAATGATTTTGGTGAGTACCTGGAAGGAATTACACCCGTCGATAATGGCTGACTCGGCAATCTCCCCGGGGAGCGACTGCATGAATCCCACCATGAGAAAAACCGCCATGGGAATCTCAAACGCAGCGTAACACAGGGTGATGGGATACTTGTGGTTTAAGAATCCAAAGGTGTTGAAATTCTGGAACGTGGTAATGAGAATGGCCAGCCTGGGAATGATGATTCCGATGACAAACAGGTTCTGAAGCCACCTGGACATCCTGAACCGGTACTGGGACAGCAGGAACGCAGCCGGGATGACGCAAATCAGCATGATGAGCAGTGTTGCCATGGTCAGGGAAAAGGAATTCCAGTAAGCTCCCAGTATATTTTCCTTCAGTATGTTCACATAATTGACAAGATAGGTAAAACTTTCCGGCAACAGGACGGTTGCGGAAAAAATCTGGTCATTCGTCCTGAATGAATTGGTAAATGTCCAGAAAAGCGGAAAAACCGTCACCAGGGCATAGGCGGACAGGAGTACATATTTTACAGCCGCGGATATCTTCACCTTTTTTCTCTTCATATTTTCTCCCCCATCTAATCATTCAGACGGGCAAAGCCCGCCCTGACTGCCGTAACAAAGATACCGCTGAGCACACAGATAACCACCGCAACGGCCGTCCCCATACCATACTGCATGCCCGCAAAAGCCTTGCTATACATCATGGTAGCCGGAACCTGGGTGGAATTCACCGGTCCGCCCCCTGTGAGCATATAAATATAATCGAAGTTCTTGAATGAGTTGGATACGCTAAGTACCACACAGATCTGGATAATAGGAAGCATCAATGGAACGGTAATCCTCCAGAACAGGTTCCATGGGCCTGCGCCGTCAATCTGCGCTGCCTCATACAGCTCCTCCGGGATGGACTGCAGCCCGGAAAACATAATCATTATGAAAAGACCCATGGCCTGCCATATAGGCACCGCAATCGTGGCATAAAATGCTACCGACCGGTCCCCCAGCCATACATGCTTTAAACCGTCCAGCCCCACTGCACCCAGAAATGCGTTTATCAGTCCTATATCCTTATCATACATAACCGTAAACATGACGCAGACCGCCGCAGAGCTTATGACCACCGGAATGAAATAGGCTGAGCGGAAAAAGGAATTGCACTTTGCCTTTCCTCTCAGTAAGAATGCCAGGCCCAGACCGATACCGGACTGCAGTATGCCCGCCAGGACGGCCCACTTAATGACCCTCAGGACACTTTCCTGAAATACACGTTCATTCAACAGTATTTTAAAATTCCTAATGCCGTTAAAAACAGGTTCAAAAATGCCGTCCCATTCAAAAAAACTATAGTACAGCGTCTGTACAAACGGATAGATAAAAAATACAGAGTAAATCAGCATCGCAGGCAGAAGATACAATGACAGCCCCTTCTTGAATTTTAATATCCCCATCCGGAATCCCCCTTTCTAAAGCGTGTTCCCTGCAGGATTCCTGCAGGGAACACAGCACCGGCCAACAGCCTATTCCTCATAGAACAGTTCTTCACATTTCTGTGCAAATTCCTCTCCGGTGATATCTCCCAGCCACAGTTCCGTATAAAAGCTGTAGAACGAATCACGCTTGTTGGCATCACCGTAGCTCAAGAACCAGAGAATCTGTTCTGCATCATCGGCCAGTTCCTTTGCTTCCAGAAATACCCGGTCAGCCTCCGTATCCCCTATTTCCAGATTGTTAATCGGCTCTAAGGAACCGGTCTGCGCGAACAGTTTTCCCGCAACCTCAGGACTTGTATATCTTTCAAAAAACTTTGTGAGTATTTCTTTTTTAAGCGGGTCATCCCATGCTTTCGTGCTGACATAGAATACACTGGTAAGGCTCTTATCCTGTATATGTCCCGTGTCCCCTTCCGCCCCCGGTATCTCAGGAAACCGCAGGGCTACCATTTTCTCCTTAATCTCATCCGACAGTTGAGGCATGGAATAGGAACCGTTGATAAAATAGCAGGCCTGCCCGGAGTTGATGTATTTGGAGGTGGCCTGGGAATCATCCAGTGTCATGCTGTCCACCGCGCAGTTTCCGCTTACAAGCTGTGCCAGGCTCTCAGATGCCTTTACAGCCTCCTCTGATGTAAAATGCGCCTTTCCACCAAACAGGTTCAGTGTTCCGTTTTCGCCGTACATGGTTGTGTACCTTGAAAAGATATATCCCAGCGGACGCTCCCAGGCGCTGGCATATGCCTTGGTAGACACGCCCCATGGAATATAGCCGTTTTCTTTCAGGACGTCCATGGAATTCAATAGTTCGTCCCACGTCTCCGGTACCGGCAGGCCACAGTCATCCAGAATCTCCTTATTGGCCAGGAACATGATAAATGAGTATTCCATAGGCACCGCATAGAACTTGCCATCCACGGTGCATGTTTTCATTGCATGGTCCGCAAACCGGTCCCTAAATGCTTCCATCCCCAAAAGCTCCGACAAATCTGCAAAGGCTCCCTTTTCAATATATTTCGGACAGCCGTGGGTAGTGGAATCAGGCCGCCAGTACTGCACCAGGTCCGCCACATTATCCGTGGATACATCCATGGCCATCTTGGACACGTAACTGTCCTGGGCCGTCTCCTCTACCTGCAGCTCCACATTGGGATAATCTTTCAGGACGTCATTCATGACCTCTTCCACAATCCCTTTAGACCCTAATGTCATGTTCATGCTCAGCCGCAGCACCACCTTTTCAGTAGATGAACCGGCCCCCTGGCTGCCCTGAGCCGTACTCCCCTGTTCCGTACTTCCCCCTGTCACTGTCTCCTGTCCGGCGCCACACCCGGTAAGGCATCCCATGGTCATGGAAGCGGCTGCCAGTAAGCTGATGATTTGTTTTCCTTTCATTCATCCTTCCCCCTTCATTGTTTTCTCTATGCTAAAAGAATACTTTTTTTCCGGCATTGGGACAATGGAATTTTTTTGGAAACACAGGTCATTTTATTGGCATTTCGCACATAAAACCCCCTCACCTATAGCTGTATATTGACACATTTTCACTAAAATCCTATAATGACATTGTTAAAATACATTGCAGGAGGATTGATATATGCTGAAAGTACTGTTAGCCGATGACGAATACCTGGTACGCATCATGTTGAAAAACTGTGTGGACTGGAACGGATTAGGCTTTGAGATTATAGGTGAGGTGGATACAGGTGACCAGATACTGCCAGCATGTCAGACAATGCTGCCCGACCTGCTGCTCTTAGATATCAACATGCCTATTGTCAGCGGATTGGACGCCCTGGAACAGCTGCGCGCCCATAACCTGTCAGTCCATGTCATCATCATCTCCGGTTACAGTGAATTTGAATATGCCAAACGCGGCATCCGGCACGGCGCGTTTGACTACCTGCTTAAACCTATTGATTCAAAGGAACTGACCGAATGTCTGTCCAAAGCGCACCGTCAGATTCTGGAAAACCAGGAAACAACCCGCTTAAAAATCCTTCCCCACCACTCGTCGTCCGAACTGGCCGATTTTTTGGACAGGCCGGAGTCCGTCCCTGACTTCTGGGATGAATCCTATATCCTGGGGAACCACGACAGCTGCTGTGCTGTCATAGAAATTGACAACTTCTATGAAGTGTTGAAAAACTATAATCATATCGACTTTATGAAATCCCAGATTCAGTCCGCCCTGCTAAAACAGACGTCCACAAAGCCTGCTGTATTCTACAATGACTGGAACCGTCTGACCGTGATCCTGCTGGGGGAACCACATCCTTCCCATGTGTTCCGTCCGCTATGTGACGGCTCATTGCTGGATTTAAGCATATCCATCGGTTTGAGTTCCATGGGAAGCATTTATCAGGTCAAACAGCTGCTCCGGGAGGCAGAGGACGCCATCCAACTCAAATTCATCCTGGGAAGCAGGTCTTTCATCCCTTACGATTCCCAGCTTATGAGACGCCTGTCCGAGACCCCGTTTTACTTTCCCAAACAGGAAATCCTTAACGCGTTCAGGACAGGGCAATCCGGTATCCTGTCCGAGACACTGAAGGGATACTATTGTTCCATACAGCCATCCACCAATTTCCAATTTCTCAAAGCACAGTCCTATGATGTATTTATCCAGGCTTCCTATTATCTGCAGAGCCGCGGCATTCTGTTAGAGCAGCAGTTCCTGCAGGATGCCACATCCTCATTTTCCCACCTGGAAACGGTCATGGAACTGGAAAAATGGATGTGCTCCTCCCTATCCGGCCTGATAAGCCAGATGCCGGACAGCCAGAACGCCAATGGGCCCATCATAAACGCCTCACTCCACTATCTGCAGCAGCATATGTATGACAGCGACCTGACCCTGGAACGGATGGCAAATGAACTGCATGTCAATGCATCCTATCTGAGCCACATTTTCAAAAAAAGCCAGAACATCGGTCTGAACAGTTATATCCAAAAGGAACGCATGGCCTTTGCACTGACCCTGATTAACAGCAGTCATCTGAAAATGTCAGAGATTGCCTCCATGTGCGGTTATAAGGATCCTGTTTACTTTGGGAAATGTGTCAAGAATTACTTTGGCCTCTCCTTTTCACAGCTGCGGGATTCCTGCCTTACCGAACCGGAAACGAGGTGCCCTGATCATGCAGATTAAATCACTGAAAACAAAAATCATACTTCTGTTTTTAGGCACCATTGTATCCATCTCCATCCTGACTGCAATCATACTGTTTGTAGTGTCCCTCCGTATCTTTGAGCAGCAGATGGATGATGGAATGGATGCGGTAGCGGGTATCATCAACAATAACATCGACACCCTGAATAAGGAGATTAATGGGATAGCGGTCCGTTTCTCCCTCAATTCCCCTGTCCGCATCCTGCTGACTGCATCCAACAGCCATCCCTATTCACCTCTAATAGACTCAGTGGATATTCATGACATCGCCGATGCTGTCTCCTATGCGGAGAGCGAACGCCTCACCAAAAACCATGTGCAGGGCATCACCCTGTATGACAGACGTTACCAGGAGATTGCAACCATCGGAAGCTATGACACCAATGTCCATTACACAAAGGAATACAGGGACTATACAAGCCATATGCTGTCCCAGGCCCAGACATCCCCGCTCATCCGCATGTATACCGGTCTTGAAGGCATCCCCTCACAGCCAGTGCTGGAGGTTTATACTCCCCTATTTGATTTAAACACCCTGTCACCCATTGGATACCTGCGCCTTATGTATGACCCATCCGCTATCTTCAATAATTACAGCGAAAAAGATGACAGCCCAATCCTGTCCTTTCTGGCGGACAGCAGCGGGGATTTCATCTATCATCCGGGTGCGCAAGCTTACATCGGCAGCTTCGGCATATTATACGGTCAGACAGGCAGCAGCAGTCTGCGTTTCAATTCCCAGCTGGAATCGGGCCGGTACCGCGTATCCAGTTACCCCTGCGCCATGCCTGACCAGCTTTTAATCATCGCATCCCCCTTTAATGGTGTTGAAAATAAGATGTTGGGCATCTATATCCAAATCATGGCCGTTGTCATTTTCTTCCTGGCTGCCCTCTTTATCCTGTTCAACCGGTCCCTGAAGCATATCCTGGAACCAGTACAGAAGCTGACGCAGATTGTCTCCTCTGCCGGGGCGGACAACGATTTTGCGGCTCCACAGCTGGAAGCCTTTGTGTCAACGCTTCCCACCAGCGATGAAGTCAGCCGTCTCAGCCACAGTTTCCATGAGATGACACGGAAAATCAATGAAAACATCTGTCAGTTGGAGTCTACCTATCTGCAGAAACAGGAATTGGAGCTGCGCCTGCTGCAATCCCAGATCAACCCGCATTTCCTCTATAATTCCATTGATTCCATATGCGGGCTGGCTTGTATTAAGTCTTATGACGAAATCTATTCCATGGCAAAAAACCTGGGTAATTTTTACAAATTGAGTTTAAAGAAAGGAAAAATATATACCGATGTGGCGTCTGAAATCCAACACGTGGAAAGTTACCTGAAAATTGAAGAAGTCCGGTGTAACCATTCCTTCCTCTATACAATCAAATGCCAGCCGGAATGCCTTACATATTCCATCATAAAAATCATCCTCCAGCCCATTGTTGAAAATGCGGTCCTGCATGGCATCCGCGGCTACCCCAAGCAAGGATACATCCATATCACCTGCACCTTGGCAAACGGATTTTTGATATTCCAGATCTTTAATAACGGTTTTCCTCTCAACCCCAGCCTGGCGGAAGCGGTAAACTCCGGTTTTGCACATGACAGTGAATCCTTCGGTTTCGGCATCAGGAACGTTTACCAAAGACTGCAATTATATTATAAGGGCGCCGCTTCCATTCACTATAACATTGACGATGGCACCCTGGTCACCATTAAAATCCCAGCGGGAGATACCTTTATAGGATGAAAATGCCTCCATCCTCCACAAGCCTGTTTCATAAGCTGTGGGGAATGGAGGTGTTTTTTTAATTTGTCTTAATTGGGATGATTCTGGCTTTTTCTTGGTCTTTACAGCTTGGATGGATTTTAATTTATATAGCCATTGCAGGCTGTGACAATTCTTGACCAGGCAAATATCAATACAAGTTTTATTTCAATCCACACAGCCCTCGCAGGCTGTGACTATTGGATAGGTTCAAACGTGCGAGCGAGCAGTGATTTCAATCCACACAGCCCTCGCAGGCTGTGACTGTATAGCCTTTTTCCAACGGCAATAAAACGCTTATTTCAATCCACACAGCCCTCGCAGGCTGTGACCTGGACGGACGCCGAGCAGCTATTGCTGTTAGATATTTCAATCCACACAGCCCTCGCAGGCTGTGACGCTATTAAGGATTATAAGTACGCAACAGGTGCTGAATTTCAATCCACACAGCCCTCGCAGGCTGTGACCCTCATAGCTATTTGCACTATCTTTTGCTATAATATTTCAATCCACACAGCCCTCGCAGGCTGTGACGATGCAGGGATTGGCTAAAGGTATCCGGGATAACAGATTTCAATCCACACAGCCCTCGCAGGCTGTGACTAATGTCTCTGGTCAGTGAAGTTCATTATTACATAATTTCAATCCACACAGCCCTCGCAGGCTGTGACTATTTTCCGCGCTGGGCATAATGCAGGCTCTACTCATTTCAATCCACACAGCCCTCGCAGGCTGTGACGCGCCCCACTTCATCCCGGAACACGCGGGATGGGATTTCAATCCACACAGCCCTCGCAGGCTGTGACTCTGCGAAAGTTGCTCACTACTTGCTGATTCAAATTTCAATCCACACAGCCCTCGCAGGCTGTGACGAGCAGCTGGAGAGGGACAAGGAGGCCAATGAAATTTCAATCCACACAGCCCTCGCAGGCTGTGACACTGCACATCCACCAGGCCATCCGTTGAATCACAGACATTTCAATCCACACAGCCCTCGCAGGCTGTGACACTGGGAGACCGGGGATGTCATGATCCTGGGGGAATTTCAATCCACACAGCCCTCGCAGGCTGTGACATGGGTTCTGCTATGTGAGTTTCAAAAACAACGGATTTCAATCCACACAGCCCTCGCAGGCTGTGACATTTTGTATTGTGTATTGTTCAAATTTGATGGGGATTTCAATCCACACAGCCCTCGCAGGCTGTGACGTTCCAGATATTGGGGCAAATGTAAGTTGCACAAAATTTCAATCCACACAGCCCTCGCAGGCTGTGACGCACAAAATATCTACGATAATAGCCGTTTTTTAATTTCAATCCACACAGCCCTCGCAGGCTGTGACAAGAGTATGAAACTGAACGGACATACTATTTAAAATTTCAATCCACACAGCCCTCGCAGGCTGTGACTAGCAGACCAAATTGTAGAATGGGGGAAAGAAAATATTTCAATCCACACAGCCCTCGCAGGCTGTGACATGAGAAAGGGGGAATAATATGTTATTTACATTTATTTCAATCCACACAGCCCTCGCAGGCTGTGACGTGAGTTAGGTGGGTATGGGGAGTTGTACGAAGTAATTTCAATCCACACAGCCCTCGCAGGCTGTGACATGGCACATGGACACGTATAAGTGGATATTAGGGGATTTCAATCCACACAGCCCTCGCAGGCTGTGACGTAATCATGGCACTGGCAATGGGCGTGAGGTTATATTTCAATCCACACAGCCCTCGCAGGCTGTGACCATGATATTGCAACTAATACAATAGTTTAATTTATTTCAATCCACACAGCCCTCGCAGGCTGTGACACAAACAGGAGCGCAAAGGTCTTTAGATAAGCCGATTTCAATCCACACAGCCCTCGCAGGCTGTGACTAAATCATCAGCAATCAGCCAGCCCGTGAAGGATGTATTTCAATCCACACAGCCCTCGCAGGCTGTGACGCTGTTCCCGTTGTTCCTCCGGCTCCGCGCCAGGGATTTCAATCCACACAGCCCTCGCAGGCTGTGACGTCACTACATTTAAGCCCTGTATTTTGGCGTATATATTTCAATCCACACAGCCCTCGCAGGCTGTGACAAAATTAATGATGTGGATTATATTCCACTTAAAATTTCAATCCACACAGCCCTCGCAGGCTGTGACTATCACCAAAATGTGGTGCATGCTTAATGAGGATATTTCAATCCACACAGCCCTCGCAGGCTGTGACGAAATAGAAGATTATGGTTATGATTACTTCTATATTTCAATCCACACAGCCCTCGCAGGCTGTGACATTATGCCGTACTCTAATACGGGACTTTGAAGCATTTCAATCCACACAGCCCTCGCAGGCTGTGACGTTTGTTTTCATTCTTTCCAACTCTTCCGGTTTACGATTTCAATCCACACAGCCCTCGCAGGCTGTGACAAAGTTGCTGAATGGTTTTAAGATGGCACACACCGATTTCAATCCACACAGCCCTCGCAGGCTGTGACGCTATTTACAAATTATAAGTTGCGTTGCTCCATTATTTCAATCCACACAGCCCTCGCAGGCTGTGACTGCAATAATACCCAACATAAACAAAATTCCAACAAACATTATTATATACAATGCATAACATTCCTCTTACAAATTCTCTTTTAAAAAAGAAAACCTCAATTTCTGCCCTGCCTTATTGGTGCGAATCCCCCAGGAATTTTATGTGCACTCATAATTCGCACCATCACCTGCTTCCTGACATTCATACCCTCTGCATCCACTCCTTCTCTATTCTCCAATAAAACAATAACTCCACTTTGTATAACATTATACAAAATTTTTCCACAAAAGAAAAGCTAATCTGATTTCAAAGAAAACCAAGCCAGCTTTAAAAAATAAGTAGATTCCTACGATTCTCACAACTCACCATCTTAATTCACTCCAAAAACTGATGTAGTCAACAATCCCCCACTCCTGCTGCAATCAAATTCCCTTATCCTGCATTTTCCACATTACCTTCTAAACCCATTATAACCATCTTCTTCCATTCCCTCAGTACAGCATTATATAAAAAGGATATCATTTTCATTGTCCCCATCTTAAATGCATCCAACATTTCTCATATCTGTTATATACAGCTTCTCCTAAGATATGGTATGCTCTTTCATCCTAAAGAAAATGTAACGCCTTCCGCATCAATCCCTCCCCGCCTCCTAACCAGGCATACCGGACCTATAATCCTAATCAGCTCCATCTTCACAGATTTCCCGGAACCATATATCTTTATGAAACCGTTACATCCTCCAAGATACACCGCCAGTTCATCCTCTTCTCTCACATGCGCTGCATACCAGCTATGCCCCGTCCCATATAAAATAATCCCATCCAAAATGTTTCCGAAATTCTGTATTCTTTCCATGGATTAATAATCCAAACCACACCATTGCATACAGAAACAAAATATACCCCTACCTAAAACATAGGACCTGACCAGGGTTGTCACAAAAATCAGCATGTCTCATAAACTGGTATTGAGAATAAATATCGAAAGGAGCGTCCATCTATGGATATATGCACTGATATAAGCAGAGAATGCTGCAATTATGACCAGGAACAGGTTTCTGCCTGTCCCCATGGCCAATCCGGCTGTCCCTCTAGCTGCCAATCCTATTATCCGGATATGATTCAATTTCCGGTTGCAATGGCATTCGTGCCCTGGCAGCAGTGGCAGCCCACTTACGTCCCGGAACAGGGGCTGGAACAGGGAACCATTTTCCCTGACCTGAATCTTCCATTTCATTGCGGGAGGTGTGGCATATGATGAATTATGATTTTAACAGTCCACGGGAAATGATGTTGAAACAGGTAAATGAAACAGGATTTGCCGTTGTTGATTCCAATCTTTATCTGGATACCCATCCCTGTGATGCAATGGCAATTAACTACCAAAATCAGATGGCTGAAGCATACCGCTGTTCATTAGCTGAATATGAAGCACAATTCGGTCCTTTGAGGGCCTCTGACAGCAGGGACGCACAATACTGGTGCTGGGTCAACGGTCCATGGCCATGGGAAGGAGGGTGCTGATATATGTGGATATATGAAAAAAGACTGGAGTTCCCGGTTAATATCAAGGAACCAAATGCAAGACTGGCAAAGTTCATCATGAGCCAGTACGGAGGCCCTGACGGTGAAATAAGCGCATCCATGCGTTATCTCTCACAGCGCTATTCCATGCCATATAATGAATGTAAAGCCGCCTTAACGGATATCGGTACTGAAGAATTGGCACACATGGAAATCATTGCCGCCATTGTCCATCAGCTAACCAAGAACCTGACCGCCGACCAGCTGGTAGAACAGGGCTTCGGACCTTACTATATTGACCACGGCACAGGTATCTGGCCTCAGGCAGCGGCAGGTATCCCCTTCAATGCCTGTGAATTCCAGTCCAAGGGAGATGTGATTACAGATCTTCACGAAGATCTGGCTGCGGAACAGAAGGCCAGGAGCACCTACGACAATATCCTGAGGGTCGTGAAGGATTATGACGTATGTGAACCGATTAAGTTCCTAAGGGAACGCGAAGTAGTCCATTACCAGCGTTTCGGCGAATGTCTGAGAATTACCCAGGAGAAACTGGACAGCCGGAACTTCTATGCATTTAATCCGGAGTTTGATATGCAGCCAGGGCCATACCAGCAGTGAGGATGTAGCAGGAAAATGTGAGGCAGCGGATAAGAAAGGGGCATTGCAGACAGCCATATGCAACGCCCCTTTCCTGTTGTTAGTATAAACAGATGGAATGATTCATCCAGCCCTTTATTCCTGCTCCAATTCCAGGTGAGGAATCAACAAGTTTATTTCTACTACTTCATTATCCGTTGCCACGCGCAGGGGCGGTCCCCATGTTCCTGCGCCAGAAGTGACAATTACCTGGGGCGTTGTCTCCCCAGCCCTGTAATACCCATAGTCCACATCAAAGACTGCGTTGGTAATAAGATTGAACGGGAACATCTGACCCTGGTGGGTATGGCCGCACAGGATTAAGTCAGCTTCATTTCCATATTCATCAATATTTCCCGGTTGATGGTCCAGTACGATTACAGGAAGGGATTTATCATCAGGCAGTCCCTCCAGGTTCTTGCGGGAATCACCATGAGCGCCAATGGGAAATGAATCCCTCCGCCCAGCCAGCACAAACCGTTGGTCAATCACCACCGCTTCATCCATCAGCACACGGATGCCTGCCCCGTCCAGAAAATCAAGCATCTGCCGGTAACCGTCCCCCGCATCATGATTGCCAAGACATGCAAATACGCCATATTCTGATTCCATTTTTTCAAACAATACCTGCAGTTTCTCAGGATTTGATAACGAGGTGATATCGCCATCAAAAATATCGCCGGCAATGCATATAATATCTGGTTTAAGCGCATTGACAGCCGCAACTACCTTGGCAAGATGCTCTTCCTCAATTACATAGCCCAGATGTATATCACTGAGTAAAACAAGGCGCAGTGTATCCATTTTCTCCTGTTTCGGTCCAATACGTACATTGTATCGGCGTGTCTGAATATTTGCGGCGTGAACCGTCCCATAGACCGTAAGCCCGGTCACCAGAAACAGGGATAATACGGCTGATATCATCTGCACACTGCGGGGCGTTGGGGCTTGAATCAGATGGACAAGCCTTGCGGCAAATAGAAGGAGGCTTACCGTATTGGTGACAATTACCACATAAGCCAAGGCCCCCAGCGCATAGTGGTCTATGAGGAACAGGGTCCGATAAGCACCCAATCCAGGTATACGGCTGACAACAAACACCACCAGGACCGCCAGCACCAGTAAACCAAAAAACACACTGAATATGGGCTGGTTCATACCTTTAAATAGCAACATAAGCCATAGATAAATCTGCCTTCCCGCATTGATAAACAATCCCAACAGAATAATCAGCATGAAAACCACTGCCACAATCCGCATATTATCCCTTACCTCCATGTCATCATATTTGCTCTGATGGACAGCATCGATTACAGTCCGGCAAATTCCCTTCATTTCATATAAGCGTTCAAGTAAGCCTCAAACAACAGCCGTATCCTGACTCCTGCAATTAGGTACCTTTCCCATATTACCTTATTTCAAACAGGGACTTTTCATAATCCTTTACAAAATATTTTATATTCGTCCTTCCTTTTTGGATGATGGTATGGCCTTCTGCTTCCAGTTTTACTTTTTGCGCTTCCATACCACCGGGAAAGTTTGAATTTAACTCCCCATTGGCTTTCAGTGTCCTCCAATAAGGCGTTATATCATCCAAGCGCTGATAACTTGCCCAGGCTGCAATTGAAACAAAAATTCCTGCTGTAATAGGTTCAGTAAAATCTGCCCCGTTTAATTCAGCAAGGTATTCACGGATTTTTCCCACTGTAATTACCGTTCCATAAGGAACCTGTCTCATGATCCTATCATATTCCATTGGCGGGGCAAAATACATTCTATCCCCGCCATACCTGTCAATGGTTTTCTGGTCTGTAATTATCTGAAGTTTCAGCATATCCCTGCCATCATGAAGCATGGCATTAAAATCTTTTTTATCCTCATCAGACATAGCCCTGTCTCCTATTTTCCCAATGGAACTTCCATCACAAAGGGCTGATTCCAGTAAAATGCCGCCCCATTGAATTTGAGTGTTACCGAACTGTCCCCTTCATCATAAAAGACCCGGAAACCGCTCAGGTTGCCATCCTTGTCGAAGTCATATCGTTCGTGTTCCCACCCAGTCCACCTTAACTTTCTCTGGCAGATCAGCCCCTTTAATGCAAGATCCTTATCTGCATGCGTTGCCTGCACGTCGATATATACAGCAGGCCGCTCCCTTACTTTTTCTTTCCCTTTCCCATCTGTTACCGCTACAGACTGCGGCTCCATCCTGGTAATTCCTAAAATACGTACGGAACCTTCCTTCCACGGGATTTCCTCGTTTAATGCTTCATAATCATCCGGGATATCCAGCGTAATGTGAGGGGATTCTTCATGATTCAGGAACGTAATCCCAGGAATATCCATACGGTAAGACCCGCTCTGATTATCCTGGGGGACATCAAACAGACATGAGTAACGCCGTCCATATCCTTCCACATCTGACAGCCTGTACTGTCCTATATTATTCCAATATGGATTGGCAGGTAATTCCTTCATTGGATATTGTTCCTCTTTGCCGGATAGGATTGGTAAATCTATTTCCTGATATGGCGGTTTGTAAATAATACTTATCTGCCTGCCTTCCCTTTCACTGTACACATACCAGGATATTAAAATCCCCTCTTTTACCTTTTCCCCCATACTTATAATAGAGATGCCATCATGGGTATCCATACCTCCATGCTCCCCTTCCACTAATTCTTCCAGCGTCCCATACTCAGACGCGCGCTTCATGACAAATTCCAGTGGTTCTTCAAAATCGAGAACCCGGAGCGCATATCCAGTCAAAGCATTTTCATGTTCAGATATGGATGGGATTTCAAATCTTGCTTCAATGAAATAACGCATATGTCCATATGCCTCTAAATAATCGGGATAAGAAGCATATACTGACTCCTGAGGTTTAATTCCGGCTTCCTGGATACCAGGTCCTGTTAAAAACAAGCCTTCCCCAGACACCCAAAGCTGATTCTGATACCGTCCTGAAGCAGCCATTCCCCCATCTCCCGGCGGTTCATATCCGCTGTCCTCCAATGAGTCCCCGCCAGCCGCGGTTTCCCGGACTTCCGAATAATCATCCATGACAATACTTACTATCAATTCCTGATTTTGACAGATAGCTGATGTCAAAACCAGTGATTTTTCTTTCTGGGGTATCTTAGTTTCAATAACCGATTCCAGTTCATAGACCGGATATTCTGATTGGAAAATTCCATACGTCCTGACAAATTGATATGGAAGAGCGGAAATCCGCTTGTCTGTCTCTGTTTCCACCTTCTGCCCTGCTTTTGGGTTCTCCCTTCCAGTTTGCTCCGTTCCGGTGTTTTCTCCTCCCTTGTCATCATTTCCCTCTTCGGTATGTCCCTCTTCCATGCTGATAACCAGCTCCGATGCAACCTCTGAAGTTCCTCCTCCAGATTCCCCCTTTGCCTGGCAGCCGGACAGCAGGACAGACAGCAGACCTGCTATCATAAAAACAGATACTGAATTTCTTTTCATGGCGAGCCCTCCTCTTTCCAACAGAATTCATATACACTTACCTACATTTATCATAACAGGGCTGTTTCTTTTGTTCTTTTCTTATTCCTTAAATCTTCCAGACGTAAACATTAATTCCTTTCCGGTCACACAGTTGAATATATAGATACTGTTTCCCTAGCCGTTACAGACCTGAAGACATATTATGAGCTGTTCGGTCTCCTGGGCATGCGCCTGCATTATGGCACTTACTGCACTCATGACACTTCGATACAGCGGCCGGATTACTGATATTTATTTTAATGGTACACCTTCATTCCCCATCTCTCTTAAACAAACATACACATCCTCCTGCCATATGGATACCTATTACAAGAATAGCGATACATCCTCCGTATGTCCATTTTCAGGCTCTGCCACAAATGTTAAACTACTGAAATAAAAAAGAGCTACTAATCCCATATTTGACAGTTAGTAGTTCTTTTTATTCACATTGAAGTGGAATTTATTCCGATACCCGCTTATAACAGATTGGCTCATCATAGCCAAACGTCCTCTTTCCATTTACTTCCATTGTCTCGGATACTTCCAGACACTCCTTTGAAAAACGTTCAAGTAACTGAAATTTCATCACAGGCGTAAACATACTGGTACTGCCCCCTTCCCAGACACCATCCTTCTCCTGAAACAGCGCTGGCGTAAACTTTTCCGAAGTCTTTAAGCATTGGAAATCCACCATGTTCATATTGTTATAGGAAAACACCGTTTTGTCATTCCCCTCCGGGATATCATAAGAAGTCAGCAAAATTCCTTCCGGTTGCTCAGTAAACAGAAACAGATGGGAAGACGAATGCCGTTTTCCGTTTACCTCGTAAATGCTCTCCTCCACCATGAATTTCCCCTGAAATTCTGGTGGTATATTGCTGATTTTATCATTGCAGACCGTATTGATGTGCTCCGCATAGGGAAAACCATTTTCCTCTTTCCGCAATGTATCATACTGTTCCCTATTATTGAAACTCCCAGTCAGTAGTGCCATGAATCCGTCCAGTTTTACCATATATGCTCCTTTCTACTACAATACATTGTTTCAATTTCCTGCATTCCTGTATATCAGAATACCTCAAAATCGATTGACTATCAATATGTAATTGTCAATGTATATTAATTGCTTGAATAACAAGTGAATGTTTCAATGCGTATGGCCTTTGTGGAATGTGAGTTTTTGTACTAAGAATTGTTATGGAGACTTTGTAATTTAAGCCCACACAGTCCTCGCAGGCTGTGACCTTGAAACTATACTGGGGTTTAATGTATCTTACATTTCAATCCACACAGCCCTCGCAGGCTGTGACAATTGCCAAGATTTACCACGAAGTGGTATCCGGCATTTCAATCCACACAGCCCTCGCAGGCTGTGACGGCGCCGGAACGGCCATCAGCGACATTGTGATAGATTTCAATCCACACAGCCCTCGCAGGCTGTGACACAGGCATGTGGCCGACTGGTTCCTGGACCCAGGATTTCAATCCACACAGCCCTCGCAGGCTGTGACCTGGAACTGTACCGTCTCAACGCCGAACTTATGATTTCAATCCACACAGCCCTCGCAGGCTGTGACTAGGGGATATTTATACTTTGGGTTTATTAGAAGGTATTTCAATCCACACAGCCCTCGCAGGCTGTGACGAGTAAGTTTGATTGTCTATGATGGCATGGATTATATTTCAATCCACACAGCCCTCGCAGGCTGTGACACCGTGTCCCAACTGCGGGAGGATTATGGCAAAAATTTCAATCCACACAGCCCTCGCAGGCTGTGACGGTGGAAAGGATAGTATGGGAATAATTGGGATATGATTTCAATCCACACAGCCCTCGCAGGCTGTGACCGCTGTAACTTAAAATAATCACGGTATTCCTTCTTATTTCAATCCACACAGCCCTCGCAGGCTGTGACCGAACGCCATGAACCCAAGGATAAAAACCATAAAATTTCAATCCACACAGCCCTCGCAGGCTGTGACTGACTGCACGGCCTCCCTTGATTATGTCCTGTCTGGATTTCAATCCACACAGCCCTCGCAGGCTGTGACTCTGCTCCGGCGAGAACCCGGCATCCAGGAGGCTATTTCAATCCACACAGCCCTCGCAGGCTGTGACTTTCCAATCGTGAAAAATTGGAAAAACGATATAGAATTTCAATCCACACAGCCCTCGCAGGCTGTGACGGCAAACTTCCCCCAAAATCTTCCACTCCTATAATTTCAATCCACACAGCCCTCGCAGGCTGTGACAGTGAAAAAGTTCTTTATAAAGGCCGTATAAATATTTCAATCCACACAGCCCTCGCAGGCTGTGACAAATATCATCTATAGTATAATAAGTATTGTAAGATTTCAATCCACACAGCCCTCGCAGGCTGTGACTTTACTGCACTTATCACAACGCGCATGATGATTAAATTTCAATCCACACAGCCCTCGCAGGCTGTGACTGGCGTAGATACGCAGGACGACAGATTTGAAATTATTTCAATCCACACAGCCCTCGCAGGCTGTGACTTTTTAGCGGTTACTGCTATTCTTTAAACATAAAAATTTCAATCCACACAGCCCTCGCAGGCTGTGACAGCACTGGTGGCAGCATAACAGGGAGGTGAAACAATTTCAATCCACACAGCCCTCGCAGGCTGTGACTTCAGTAAATCAGTTACCAGTTCCCAGCTTTCCATTTCAATCCACACAGCCCTCGCAGGCTGTGACCAGACGCAAAGTTTGAAAACCCTATTTCTGCGCAGATTTCAATCCACACAGCCCTCGCAGGCTGTGACGCTGGACTGCCGAAACTACGCAACGGCAGCCATTGATTTCAATCCACACAGCCCTCGCAGGCTGTGACAGCAATCATACCCAAAATCACCTACATATAAACAAAACTAATTTGTACATAATATACAGTAATTACTTATCAACTCCACAACCAAACCAACATCTCTGCCTTTCCCAGTATCTTTTTCAGTGCGAATCTCCCAGTATTTTAATGTGCACTTATGATCCGCACCGAGATTTTATATTTCACAGTAATATATACTCTCCCCTCTTCTATCACCCACCATTTTTCTATTCTCAATTACGATAATACCGTTTTTATATACCATCATTCTATATTTATTCATATATATACTTTCTTTCATATCATTATACATGAAAACCCATTAAAAGAAAAGGCATGACGAATCATACGCCATGCCTTTCAGGGTTCTAATATCGAACACCAGATAAAAAGTCTAAAATGTTTACTGCACACAGGCTTGTGTCAAGTTAATGACACTCTTCCTGCCACTTTTTATACCACTTTGGAATAATCTTTGATACTCTGATAAGTTGACCATTTTTATAAATAGCAAACCTACGAAACTCATCTGTGTTATCATATAATGCGACCAAATCACACAAATCGATAATTTTATGAAGATTCCTCAAACTCTCCCCAAATCTTTTCTCAACATCTTTGTCCGGTATTCCGTGGCCTCCCATTTTCACTCTTTCTGCAATTCTCTTTTTCGCTATCGCCGGCGAATCAACACAGACATAATGCAATTCAATTACATAACCCAATTGCTTTGCCCTATATATTGTCTGTAATATCGAATGTCCGCATAGGGTTGTTTCCTAATTAAAAGTAATTCCCGCCGATAGGTAAGAGTTTAACCGTTCAACAGCGATTCTGCCTGCTTTCATTAAATCTGAGGTATTTCTCCAATCTCCGAATTCCCTCAATATTTCATCTGTATTAATGCGCGGCATCATATCCTGATAATGTGTAGTCATGTATAATGTTGACTTTCCTGCGTCATTTACTCCAGCATATAAAATATATTTCCTCTTTTAAAACCTCTTTTGGGCAATTACATGCTTTTGCTTTCTTTGCAATATAAAATCACTCAGCATAGAAAAAAAGTCCTGTTCTTCTTCTGTTTCTGCACTTAATACTAAATCCATAGTTTCTTCTATATCCATGTCCTTGCATTCTTCATACAATTTCCTTGCTGCTTCCGCCTTTGACATAAAATATTTCTCCTCCTTTTCCTCTAAAAACGGAGGTGATGCTGAAAGTCATAGCTATTGACTCTTCCAGCATTTCCATCCACACCACCTTTGTAGGTGGTGACATATATGCCATATGTGTCATACGCCATATGGGACCACATTTCAATCCATATCACTTCCGCAAGTGATAACCAAGAGGATACCTTACATTATACAAGAAAAATATCAAAAAAAGGCGTAAAGAAATTTTTCCTACGCCTTTTCATATTCAATAAAATCCAGTCCATTTACTGCACAAAGGCCCCGCTCTCATCTACCCTGAACCCATCCGGCGTAGTAGTATTTGTGAGCATGGCTCCATCTGCCCCCAGGTAGAACCACAGGCCATTCTCCTCAACCTTTTCCCACTGATTCCTGGCCATAGCGCCGTTGGAACGCAGGAAATACCATTTCCCGTCTATCTGGCGCCATCCCTTTGCCATATATGTATTGGAATCAATCCAGTAGGCTGCCCCATCCACGGTAATCCATTCATTGGATGCTTTGGCGCCGTTATCTTTTACATAATACCAGCCGTTGCTGTCCTGAATCCATCCCTTCCCGGCTGTGGTCCCAGGACCCGCATTACCCGAACCGGAAGGAGCCGCATTGCTGCCGGTCCCATTGCCTCCCAATGCGCCGGCCTTAGCAAGCTCAAACCCATAATCAAACATTGCCTTTGTATCTGTATAATGGGTGGATTTGCTCTTCATCACCACTGCGATGAGCCTTACACCATCCTTCTCCACAGCGGTCACCAGCGTATTTCCAGCTTTGGAGGTATAGCCTGTCTTGCCGCCTATGACGCCCGGATAATATCTCGAATCACTGGGATTGAGCATCTTATGTCCCATGGTCACTGTGAGACCTGAAGGGTTCTTGATTGTCGGGGGCAGTGTATACGTCCTTGTGGAAGCCACGGTCTTAACAGTATCATTCTGGAACGCCGCCCTGGCAATCAGCGCCATATCACGGGGTGTTGTGTAATGATTGGTGTCATTCAGCCCATGGGGGTTGGTAAAATGGGTATTGGTGCATCCAAGGGCCGCTGCCTTGGCATTCATCATCTCCGCAAACTTGGCATTGCTGCCAGCCACATGCTCCGCCAGGGCGTTGCCTACCTCATTGGCGGACTTTAAAAGCAGGGCATACAGACACTGCCGAACGGTCATCACATCCCCCGCAGTCATGTTGATGGAGACAGCGCCGGATTCCAGATTGGTGGTGGCTGTGGATGAAAATGTAACCTTATCATCCAGATTACAGTTTTCCGCCACCAGCAGGGCTGTCATCAGCTTGGTGATGCTGGCCGGATAAAACTTTGTATCCCCATTCTTGGAAAACAGCACATTACCTGTGGCCGCATCCAAGAGGGCCGCGCCCTCCGCCTCAATGGCCGGCTGCTGAATGGAAGATGTATCCACAGTACCCTGATTGGTTCCTGTATTAGTTCCTGTATTGCTTCCCGCATTAGCTCCCGCACTGACGCCCGTATCAGTACCCGGGCTGATACCAGTATTGCTTCCCGTCCCTTCCGGTCCGGTAACCGCTCCATTCACTGTCTGGGATGGCCCTGATGGGTTGTCAGTATTGTCAGCGGAAGGCCCGCTGGAGGATACCACTCCGGCGCCGCTGCTGTCCACGCTTCCATTGACACTGCCTGTCCCACTGCTGCTGCCGTCCGGCCCCTGTCCCTGTGCAGGACTGCCGGACTGGAAGGACGCTACCTGGCTCTCTTCCAGCGGTGTAATAACAACCGGGTTACCGTATACGGCCGTGCTCATCATAAGGGCACTGGCCATGAATATGCTTAAAAATGATTTCCATTTTTTCAATCTCATCCTGATACCTCTCCTGCATGTCTTATAAAAACAGTCCAGCATCAGTATACCATATTTCACGGTTACAAAAAACATCTATTTCTGACGATAAACTTACAATTTTTATAAGTTAGTCCCCCTGCCCGGCGCACAGATACTGCTTTAAAAGTTCCAGTTCATCCATGTAGAGACAGTTAGGAAGGGTCCCCTGCCCCACTGCTTCCATACATGCGTCAAGTTCCATCCACATCACGCTTTCCACTTCCTCTTTTTGAAGCTTCAGCCCCTGTATGTCAACTGGTTCCCGGTACACATAAACATGGCTGTACTCACTGTCCCTGAACATTTTCCCATAAAATTCTTCTTCCATATAACCTTTGTGGACTCCTGCGAATTCCAGCTGCCCCGCATCTGCCTGAATCCCCAGCTCTTCCTCCAGTTCCCGCAGCGCCGTGGGCAGGAAGTCGTCCCCGGCCTGCACATGCCCTGCCGAAGAGATATCGAAACACCCGGGATAGGAATCCTTTCCCTGGCTTCTCTTCTGAAGAAGGATGTCAAATCCCCCATCCCGGCGCCCCCTGACAATCCAGGTATGGGCCGTACCATGGAGGTCCCCGTCCATGTGGACCATGGTGCGCTCCCGCACCATCCCGGTCCTTTGACCTTCCCCGTCCCTTATATCAAAAAGTTCCAGCGGCTTCCCTTCCAGCGCCGCCTCCACCAGCCGGTCCCCTTGGTAGGACAGCTTCAGGGAGAAGAAGGGCGCATCCTCATGAATCAGGCGGTGGAATATCTTATCCCCTTCCCAGATATTTAATTTCAGCACATCCTCCTTCTTCACCCATTCCAGCACGCCTTCATTGCAGGGAAGGAGCTCTCCTTCATAACTGTCCGCGGTATACAGACACATGTACTCCGTATCCCAGCCCTCCGCCACAAAGGTCACAAGCCCTCTGAACCGCCAGGAAGTAAGGGTCAGGCCTGTTTCCTCCTTCACCTCACGCAAAAGGCATTCCTCCGGGCTTTCACTTAACTCAAAATGCCCGCCAACCCCAATCCACTTATCCTTGCATACATCATGTTTCTTGCTGATCCGGTGGAGCATCAGATATGCCCCGTCCTTTTCTATATAACACAGCGTTGTCATTTTTGCTTCTATACCCATCCTGCGCCTCCATTTTCCAAAACAAAAGGGTACCCGCCGGATAATCCTGACGGGTACCATTATTAACCATACTTAATACCGTCCTGCGCAAATACCACCGAAGACAGTACGAATGCCGTCCGGCACCCGTTATTCCTCAATCGAATAGTTGGGAGCCTCTTTTGTGATATGGATATCATGGGGATGGCTCTCTTTTAAGGATGCAGCGGAAATCTTGATGAACCTTGCTGTCTCCTGAAGGGTCGGTATATCCTTTGCACCGCAATATCCCATGCCGGAACGCAGCCCGCCCAGCAGCTGGAATACGGTGTCCTCCACCATGCCCTTGTATGCCACACGGCCTTCCACGCCTTCCGGCACCAGCTTCTTGGCGTCGGTCTGGAAGTAACGGTCCTTACTGCCGTTCTCCATGGCTGATATGGAGCCCATGCCGCGGTATACCTTATACTTACGTCCCTGATACAGTTCAAATGTTCCCGGGCTTTCATCACACCCAGCAAAGATGCTTCCCATCATACAAACGCTGCCGCCTGCCGCGATGGCCTTGGTCACATCGCCTGAGTACTTGATTCCGCCGTCGGCAATAATCGGCACGCCGTACTCCTTGGCAACGCGGTAGCAGTCCATGACAGCGGTAACCTGAGGCACACCGATACCTGCGACCACACGGGTGGTGCAGATGGATCCGGGTCCGATACCGACCTTGACACAGTCAGCGCCTGCTTCAATCAAATCCCTGGTTGCCTCTGCCGTGGCCACATTGCCAGCCACGATCTGAAGCTCAGGAAATGCTTCCTTAATCATCTTGACGCAGCGTACCACATTGGCGGAATGGCCATGGGCGGAATCCAGTACAACCACATCCACCTTTGACTTAACCAGTGCTTCCACACGCTCCAGCACATTGGCCGTAATGCCTACGGCAGCGCCGCACAGAAGACGTCCCTGTTCGTCCTTTGCGGACAGCGGGTACTTAATCTGCTTCTCAATATCCTTGATGGTGATAAGTCCTTTCAGGTTAAAATCGCCATCCACGATTGGCAGCTTCTCCACCTTTGCCTTGGCCAGGATGGCCTTGGCTTCCTTCATGGTAACACCCTCCCTGGCCGTAACCAGGTTCCTGGATGTCATGCACTCCCTGATTGGGCGGTCAAAATCCTCTTCGAACTTCAGGTCGCGGTTGGTGATGATGCCGACCAGTTTCCTGCCTTCGGTAATGGGCACGCCGGAAATGCGGAACTTGGCCATCAGATCATTGGCATCCCTCAGTGTATGGTCTGCTGAAAGGAAAAATGGGTCTGTGATGACTCCGTTCTCAGAACGCTTTACCCGGTCCACTTCCTCTGCCTGCTCTGCGATTGACATGTTCTTGTGTATCACGCCGATACCGCCCTGTCTGGCCATGGCAATTGCCATGCGGTGCTCTGTGACCGTATCCATGCCGGCGCTCATCATTGGGATGTTCAGTTTGATCTTCTTGGTCAGATTGGTAGTCAGGTCCACCTGGTTGGGAATCACTTCTGAATAGGATGGTACCAGAAGTACATCATCAAAGGTTATGCCTTCGCCGATAATTGTACCCATTTTGAATTTCCTCTCTTTCTGCGTGTTTGCTTTGACATTTGTTTTGCAAGGACGCGGGGCCTGTCTGGAACAGGACTCCTGCCCTGGAACGTATCCAATAGATATTGTTTGAACTGCCTGTCTGCTTCTTATTAGTATCTAATACTAGCAAATTTTATGTGGCTTGTCAAATCAAATTGAAAGGAAAAATTCATTCATTTTACTTATAGGTATCAATCAGCCCATCTAATAGATTTCAGCAATAATTTTCCAGTTTATGGATGGCACTGCACATCATTTCTTCTGAAATGACATCAAATGGTTTGGCGCGCATCAGCACGTCATTCACTGCTTTGTGGGCCACCTTTTTTATATTGTCATCGGTAAATTCCAGGTTCAGTCCCTTAAAGGTAGGCGTAAGCTCCAGACTGCGGTAAAATCCGAATAACTCCTCCAGTTCTTCCCTTGGACTCTCAAGCACCATCAGCTGTACCCCGATTCCATAGGCCACCTTTTCCCCGTGTGTAACGTCATGGCTCCCCTCCAAAAGGGTGAGGCCGTTCTGTACCGAATGGGCAATGCCGTTCCTTACCGCCTTGATTCCCAGGGCCTGCACCGTGGATGCTGTATAAATATTCAGATTCACAACATCAATAAAATCCTGCGTCACTGTCTTTTCCTTCATGGACCTGACGGCGGATACGGCCTTTTCATACATCTGTGCCTTTAACATCCCTGCCACGGCCAGCGCCATATGGTCAAATATATCGCTGTTGTCCGAGCCGGGCAGGGAAGCGCTCCCCTCATACCACTTTGCCAGCGAATCATAGATGCCTGAAATAAAATACCCCTGCGGGGAATCCACAATCACTTCCGGGTCCACCAGGACAAGCGGGGGGTTTGTTTTAGGATAGATATTCTCCAGATATTCCCCTTCATCGGAATACACGATTATCTGGTTGCTGGACGCCGCACAGGTGGCTGCTATGGTGGGCACGGTGACAATGGGGATATTATACAGTTCAGCTGCATATTTAGCCGTATCAATGGATTTTCCCCCGCCTGTGCCAATGATGAACTCCGGTTTAAATTCCTCACACAGGTCTAATATCTTCTTTACGTTATTCATGCTGCTTTCGCCGGAGAATCCATTCACCACATACTGGATTCCCGCTGTATCCAAGGCTGGAAACAGCTTTTCCCTGATGGAAGCCCTGGACCTGGTCCCGCCGCTGACCACTGCCCGTTTTCCAAAGGAAGGCAGGATCATGGCCGCTTCCTTCCACACATCCGTCCTGCAGCAGTATCTTGCCGGACCTGATTTATTATATTTAACTGTCTCCTCAAGACTGAATTTTCCCATAGAAACCTCCTTTTACCCGCCCAGGTATGATTTGTTCACCTCTTCATTGCCCATAAGCTCCGTGCTGTCCCCGCTGAGCTTGATGGTACCGTTCTGCATGATATAACACCGGTCAGAAATACTCAGCGCCATATATGCGTTCTGCTCTACCAGAAGCACCGGTATCTTTTTTTCCTTATTGATCCTTGTGATGACCCGGAACATATCCTCCACAATCACCGGGGCCAGGCCCAGGGATGGCTCATCAAACATGATAAGCCTGGGGTCGCTCATAAGTCCCCTGGAGATGGCTAACATCTGCTGCTCCCCCCCGCTCAGGGAGCCTGCTAATTGTTTCTGCCGCTCCTTCAGACGCGGAAAAATATCATACATCTCCTCTATCTTCCCGTTCATCTCCTTTTGGGAATATTTCCTGCAGTAAGCCCCCATCTCCAGATTATCCCGCACCGTCATTTCCGGAAATACCTCCCGGCCTTCAGGCACATAGACAATCCCCCTGGACACAATCCTGGTATTCCTGATTTTAGTCAAATCCTCCCCATCAAACAGGACTTCTCCCCTGGCCGGTTTCAACAGTCCCATGACGGTCTTCATCAGGGTGCTTTTACCCGCCCCGTTGGCTCCTATCAGGGAAATGATTTCGTTATCCCCCACCTCCAGGCTGACGTCATACAGCGCCTGGACTTTCCCATAAAATGCGTCAATATGTTTAATCTCCAGCATCGGATCGTCCCCTTTCTGCCTGCGCCATTTTTTTCCTGTACCCTTCGCCCAGATAAGCCCGGATAACCTCCTCGTTGTTCTGTATTTCCTTTGGGCCGCCCTCCGCAATCTTGCACCCAAAGTTCAGCACCGTGATGTCGTGGCTCAGGTTCATGACAACATCCATGTTGTGCTCAATCATGAAAATGTCCACGCCGCTTTCATAAACCTTTCTTATGATATCAATGAATTCCCTGCGCTCCGATGGGTTCAGCCCGGCTGCCGGTTCATCCAACAGGATCAGCCTGGGATCCATCATCAGGGTCCGCCCCAGCTCCGTCATCTTCTGCCGCCCATATGCCAGATTGCTTACCACCTCATCCCGGTAACGTCCCATACCGATAAACGCAAGTATGGACTCCGCCTTTTCCCTGAGTTCCCGCTCCTCCCGTCTGGACCTTACCACATTTACCAGGTAGCTTAACAGGTTCTGGTTGGTGTTGTACTGAGCGCCTATCATCAGGTTCTCCAGGACCGTCATGGTGGAGAACAGCTTGATGTTCTGGAAGGTGCGTCCAATCCCCCTCTGCGCCCGCATATAAACAGGCAGCCTGGATATGGATTCCCCAAACAGCAGCACGTCCCCTTCTGTCTGCGGACCGTCGCCTGTAATCATATTGACCGTAGTGGTCTTGCCGGCCCCGTTGGGTCCAATCAGGGCGTGGATCCTGCGCTTCTTTACCTGAAAGCTTAAATCGCTAACAGCCACCAGTCCTGAAAACCGTTTCACCAGATTCCTTACCTCCAGAACAGTCTCTGCCTCACTGCCCAAACCGCTCACCGCCCTTTCCTGTTTTTTTCACCAGGTGCCTGAATCTCCCTGGCAGTGAGACCAGCCCGTTGGGCAGGAACACCGCACAGAGCAGTACCATGGTACAAAAAGTAATCTGATAGTAGTCCCCCAGGAAGCGGAGCATTTCCGGAAGGATCGTGATGACAATGGCGCCGATTATATTGCCCAGGATATTACCGATTCCCCCTATCATCAGCATGATGACATAGGAGATGGACAGGTCGGTCGTAAATGAAAGGGATGTGACGAACTGGTTAAAATGGGCGTACAGCGCCCCGCCCAGCGCGCCATATACCGCGGCCAGGGTAAATGCACGGATTTTAATCTTTTTAATATCCAGTCCAAGGGATTCGATTGCCTCCACATTATCCTTTACCGCCTTGAATTCCCTGCCCCATTTGGAATGGGCAATCCGCATGGACAGAAGGCACAGCAGCACGGCCACGGTCCATACAAAGTAAAAGTATTTCACATTGGTATCCAGGTTCCAGAACAGGACGCGGAACCGGGGTATATTCTTGATTCCCTGGGTTCCTCCTGTAATATCCATCAGGTTGGTTGCCAGAATCCTGATAATCTCAGAAAATGCAAGGGTCGTCAGGGAGAGATAAACCCCTTTCATCTTGAGGCTGGGATATCCCAGTCCCCTGCCGATTAGGAACCCCACAACCAGGGCGGCTACCATGGTGAGCCAGGGTGACAGCCCGAAGTTCCTGGAAAGCAGGGCCGACGTATAGGCGCCCAGGGCATAGATTCCCGCTGTCCCAAGGTTCATCTGTCCGGCAAGACCCGTGATGAAATTAAGCCCGAATACAACAATCATGTTGATAACCATCTGGTTCAGGATCGTTATGTAGTAATTATTGGACATAAATAACGGAACCAGTGCTAATATGAGAAAGGCTGATGCCATCATTGCATACTGCCAGTTTATTTTCTTATTCACGTTTTCCACCTCTGTTCCTTCCATCCGTTTTCCACTGGGCTGGCATATTTGACAATTCATTCCTGCCGCCTGTGCGTCTTATCGCGTCTTTCCGGTAATTCCTGCGGGCCTGATTAACAGAAAGCCCACAAGCAGGACAAAGGCTACAATATCCTTATAAACGGATGGCAGTACCATGGAAGCAATATTCTCCACAATCCCAATACACAGTCCTCCAAGAATGGCCCCGGGCAGGTACCCGAACCCTCCGATGACTCCGGCTGCAAACCCTTTAAGCCCGATCATGTTGGACATGGTGGTGGTGATATTAAGCAGCGGGGATACTAAAAGCCCAATCAGGCAGCATATCATCATACTGATCATAACCGTCACGGTCATGACCGTCCTCACATCAATCCCCATGAGCTGGGCCGCTTTCCGGTTCTGCGCCACACACCGCATGGCCTTTCCCGGTTTTGTCTTATACAGGAAAAGCTGCAGCGCCAGCACACAGAAGGCTGCTGCTGCGATAATTGCAATGTTGGCAATGGAAATGACCACATCCCCCACCTTCACGGTGCCAATCAGGAAACCAGGCACGGAAAACGGCACCGGCCCCCAAAGCAGGCGGATGGCCTCCACGATAATCTTCCCCAGCATGACAGTGGCCATAATCGTATATATCATGGTCATGTTCCTCAGCGGAATGAAGATGACCCTTGCCACCACAATACCGAGAAGGGCCACTGTTATAAGGCTGAGCAGGATGCCTGGTATGAAATCCATCCCCAGGCCCAGAATATAGGTTCCGCCGAAAATATAAGCGCCTGTTGTAATCATCTTATCATGGCTGAAATTAAGGACGCCGGACGCATTCCATATCAACGTGTACTCAATCCCCACCAGCGCATAGATAAACCCCATAGCAATCCCGCTTACAATCAGCTGTATCAAAATCCCAAACATAGGCATACCTCCGCATTTTTCTACAGGGATGCAAGAACCTGCTTTTGCATCCCTGAACCGTACAACTGATTAATCCTCTACTGTAATGGAATCCAGGTAAACCGCGGTGCCATTCTCCAGCTTGCAGATGATTCCTTCATGGACCATTTCCCGCATGCTGTTAGGTTTGTATTTTCCTACCACGCCCTGAAGGTTATCTGTCTCATTCAGTGCTTTTAACAGCGCATCGCTTTCCGTGGTCCCGGCACGCTCAATGGCATCCTTGAGAATATAGATGGAGCCATAGTAGGTGGCCGCATAAAGCTCCGGCGTTTCATTATATTTTGCCTCAAAATCTTTGACAAACTTCGTCACATGGTCACTTGTATTGGAAGCGGTAAAGTCCGTCACGCAGTACCAGTTATCCAGCCACTGGGGCTGGCAGAGTCCGGATACCTGCGGAGTGGAGATGGATGGTGAACCGATAATCGGCACATCTAATCCCAGGTCATGGAACTGTCTTGCAGCCAGGGCTGTCTCAGCATCATCCGTCCATATGATGACCCCGTCCACGCCGGCGTCCTTTAACTTAAGAATCTGGCTGGTCATATCCGTGTCGCCCGTATTATGGGCTTCAGCTACATATGCGGTTCCGATGCCATCCAGGTATTCCTGTATGACATTCAGGGCGCCGGAGCCGTAATCGTTGCTGTTGGTAAACAGGCCCAGTTTCCTGCAGCCCAGGTTCTGGGTGGCATAGGTTGCCGCCAGCTTTGCCTGTACCGTATCTGCTGCACGGATCCGGAACAGATATGGATTATCAATGGTGGTAACCAGCTTGGGACTGGTAGCGCCTGTGAGCATGGGAACCTTGGCCTGTGACAACAGGCCTTCCACTGCGAGGGCCATGCCGGACAGGTTTGGCCCCACCTGCGCCACCACATCCTGGCTGATGATAAGATTGGCCGCATTGATGGCCGTATCCTGGGCGCCGCCGTCATCTGCGACAAACAGTTCGATCTGCCGGCCCAGCACACCGCCGGCCTCATTGATTTCATCCGCCGCCATCTGTGCCCCCTGTTTTGTCCTCAGGCCATTGATGGGAGCTGCTCCGGTGATGGATCCCGATACCCCAATCAGGATTGTCTCCCTGGAAGCGCCTTCTGCCGTATCATTTGAGGATTCCCCCGCGGTCCCTGCCTGCTGGCTTTCCTCCTTTGTATTACCGGCAGCCTGTGTCTGTGATGGCTGTGGTGTCTGACCGCCGCCGCATCCTGCCAGGGCGGAGAGTGCCAGACACATTGCCAGGGTTATACTCAGATACCGTTTCTTCTCCATTATGTAACCTCCCTTTATCCAATTTAATCAATACAATGCCTCACACCCTACAGGATATCCCCCATATCTGCCAGCAGCGCATCCACTTTCTTCTTCTCCTCAGGAAGCAGGTCGCCTAAAGGCATCCTTGGAAGGCCTGCATCGAATCCCTGGCACTTGAGCACATATTTAAACACCTCATGCCAGTGCGGGTCATTGGTATTATATGTAATGAAGTAATCCACGAAAGGCTGGATCCTGGTCCAGTATGCATTGGCCTTGTCAATATCCTTCTCAATGGTACAGATATCAAACAGGGTGCGTGCAAATTTGGGGAAAATGGCCGGCATTCCGCTGAGCCATCCGTCTGCCTTTGCAAAGAAACCTTCCATGGGGGCGTAATCATGGCCGTACATCACGGTCAGCTTATCGCCGCAGTGGTATTTTAACTCATGGATCCTGTTTGCATCCCCATGTGCCGCCTTGATGCCATTGATTAAGCCTTCATCCACCATGGCCTTAATCTCAACCGGGGTCATCTCATATCCGCAGAACCTGGGATTGTTATAGAGGATGATATCAATGTCAATGGCCTCCCTCAGTTTCCTGAAGTGGTTCACCACCGCCCTCTTATGCGGCTGCAGGTAATAAGGCATGATGACCAGCACCCCTTCTGCCCCGCACTTCTGTGCATACTGGCTCAGTTCTATGGTCTGTGCCGTGGAGTATCTGCCCGTGCCCGGGTATACCGGTACCTTGTGGTCCACGGATTTGATGATGCTTTCCATGATATACTTCTGCTCCTTAGTGGACATGGAAATATTGTCGCCGGTACTTCCCACGCAGGATATACTGTGTGCACCCTTATCCAGCACCCACTGGACATACCTTAATGTCTCCTTCTCATTGTAAGATTCATCTGCATTCCACATTGTCATTACTGCCGGCATAACGCCCTTTCCCACTGTTCCCATAAGTTTCTTCCTCCTTAATTGATAAAATAAAAGTTTCTTATAATAAACACCTGTGTGCTATTATCTGAGTTGAAATATAAAATTAAAAATTAAAAATTTTTTAAAAAAGGGCATAAGAACCCCTATATGATGTTAAATAAAGATTCCTTATGCATCCCTCCTTCCCGTCCCCCAGAACATGTCTGGCACTGCCGTACTATTCGACCTTACTTTTAATCCTCTCCTCCATATTCATGATGTGGGTCTGGATCAGGCCGCGTACTTCCTGGACATCCTTTTTCTTAAGCGCCTCCACCATCTGCAGATGTTCATTACACGCCACCCTCTCATGGAACAGGGATGTGCCCGTGGTGGTCCGGATGACCATATACCGGTTGCTGAGCACCATATACAGATCCATCAGGCATTGGTTTCCAGCCATCTCCACCAGCTTTTTGTGGAACGCCATATCCGCCAGAAAATAATCATCAAATTTTCCCTCTTCAAAGTACACCCGGCTCTTCTCCACCATGAATTCCAATTCCTTAAGCTGCATGGTTGTTATATCACTGCCAAGCTTCACAAGGGCCTGCTCCTCAAACAGCAGCCTGGCCTCACAGACATCCGCAATGTCCTCCCTGGTAGCAACCGGTATCTCATATTTTCCACCCGGCATCAATTCTACAATATGCTCATGGGCCATCCGCTTCAGCGCCTGGATAATCGGTGTCTTGCTAATCTGGTAACGCTCTGCCAGCTCGGTCGGGTCCAGCCTTGTCCCGGCTACGTAATCCCCGCTGACAAATCCCATACAGATTGTTTCATATACAATATCATCTAAGTTCTTTTTAAGTGACATATGCTACTGGTACATCCCCTCTGTTTTTTTTAATGGTATCATTTTAAACTGGCATATGCAATCGGTAAAGTATATAATTTCCCCTATCTACCGTACAGCGCCACAACTTTACCCGGATTTAAAATACAATGAGGGTCGAATGCTTTCTTGATTCCTTCCATCAGCCTCATCTGGCATGGACCGCACTGTTCATCCAGATACATGCGCTTAGCATACCCAATCCCATGCTCGCCGGACACAAGACCGCCGAAATCCCTGGCCTTTTCGTACATTTTTTCAAATACATCCTGCTTTTTATATTCCCAGGTCCCTTGATCCATATCATCCCTGCACAGATAAATGTGGAGGTTTCCGTCACCTGCATGACCAAAGCTGGGGATACGCATCCCGGATGCCCCTGCCAGCTCATGGGTATATTTGATGAATTCCGCCACGTGGCTTCTGGGAACCACCACGTCGCACTCATCCATCTCCGTGGTGGATGCCTTGATTGCCTCTAAAAAAGCGCCCCTGGCGTTCCACACGCTCTGTCTGCGCTCCTCGGTATCCACCAGGAACACATCCTTTGCTCCCAGTTCCAGGCATAAATCCGCTGCCCGCCCATAATTCCGGTCCACCTCTTCCCTGCTGTTCCCGTCAAATGTCATCAGTATATATGCATTACTTCCCGTATCCGGGAACCGTTTCCCAAGATAGTCCTCTGCAAACATGATTGTATTCCGCTCCATGAATTCAATGGCCGTGGCCTGGACCTGGGCTTCTATAATCCGCGGAACGGATTCAATGGCGGCTTCCATGGTTTCAAATGGCACCAGAAGGCTCAGTGTCCTGGAAGGAAGTGGCAGGAGTTTCAGGACCGCCTCCGTGATAATTCCCAGCGTGCCCTCAGAACCAATCATAAGGTTCAAAAGGCTGTAGCCTGAACTGTTTTTTACCACCTTCCCCCCCAGCTTCACCACATCGCCGGAGGGAACCACCACCGTAAGCCCCCTGACATAATCCCTGGTGACCCCATACTTGACCGCCCGCATCCCTCCGGCATTGGTACTGATATTCCCGCCAATGGTGGCCGACTTTTCCCCTGGGTCCGGTGGATAGAACAGATTATTTTCCTCCACATAGGCCGCCAGGTCCATAAGAAGCACCCCCGGCTCCACGGTCACGGTCAGGTTCTCCCTGTCCAGCTCCAGAATGCGGTTCATGGCCGTTGTATCCAGCATGATTCCCCCGTGTACGGCCACAGCGCCTCCCACCAGACCGGTGCCGGCTCCACGCACAACCACCGGTATCTTTTTTTCCGATGCATAGGACATGATTCCCGCCGCTTCTTTTGTGTTCATGATTTTTACAAGGACTTCCGGCATGGAGAAAACGCCCCCCAGTTCATCGTGTCCGTAATCCTCGCTGATTCCTTCCCCTGTAAGCACGCGTTCCGGGGAAACGACTGATTTTATATAAGAAATATCCTGTGAATCCATCTTTTTATAATTCATTCCAGTCCCCCCTTCAATTGCCTAATCAATTCCGGAATGATTTCGTATAAGTCCCCCACAATCCCATAGTGGGCAACATCAAAAATAGACGCCTTCTTATCCCTGTTGACCGCTATGATACAGTCCGCTCCCTTCATACCCGCAGCAAACTGGACAGAACCTGATATTCCGGCTGCTATGATCAGCTTTGGTTTTACCGTCCTTCCGCTTAAACCGATCTGCTGCCTGGGGTCAAACCATCCATTTTCAACCAATGGCCTGGTACAGGCCATCTGTGCTCCCAATTGGTCTGCCAATTGCCGCAGAAGTTCCAGGTCTGCCTGTGATTTAACCCCTCTGCCCACCGCGACAATCATATCCGCCTCAGATATGTCCACCTGCTTTTCCTTTGGCGTACCCCCCAGAACCTGTATCCTGTCATCCAGGAACCCTTCCTCCACCTCCATATGTACCAGGGTTCCTTTGGGGTGTTCCCTGCGTCCTGCCATGGAACATATCTTATACCTGACCGTACAGAACTGGGGCCTGTGCCTGGGTGTCACGATCTGCGCCATGATGTTGCCTCCAAATGCCGGGCGGATCTGAACCAGGTCCGTGTCCTCCTTCATCTGCAGAACGGTACAGTCAGCCGTAAGACCGGTCCTGAACCTGGCCGCTGTCCGAGGTGCCAGGGAACGCCCGGTATTGGTAGCCCCTACCAGGACCGAGGACGGTTTTATCTTCCGTATAAAATCCTCAAACACATTGGTATAAGAGAGGACATTAAATTCAGCCAGTCCCGGATGGTCATAAAGAAATACCTTGTCAGCCCCGTATTCCAGAAGCGCTTCAGCCTGCTTTTCCATCCCGCTTCCCATTACAAGGACATAAACCGGATGGCCAATCCCTTCCGCCAGCTCCCTTGCCTTTCCCAGAAGCTCCAATGTGACAGGATGGATGGACTCCCCGTCATGCTCCGCATAAACAGCAATCCCCCTCCATTCCTTTTTATCCACGGATGCAGGCGCCTCTTCCTCCACCCATCGTACAACGCCTTCCGGCCCTTTCTTTACACACAGCCGGCACATCCTGCATGCCGCCGTAACGGACAGGCATCCCCCCTCCTGTGTAATTGCCCCAAAGGGACACAGCGACTGGAGCTGCTTTGCGGATTCCTCCGTCACCCTATCCTGGTTTATCTCTAAATATGCCATGGTATACCTCACTTCAAACAGCTTATATGAACTTATGCTTTCTAAGGATTGCAGCCATCGACGTGGCCAGTTCCCGGCTGGTTCCTTCAATCATTTCCTTATCCGTTTTCTTGTCAGGCGGGAAAATGCGTTCCACCTGGGTAGGTGATCCCTTAAGTCCATAGTGGCTGGGATTCCTGTCATCCAAATCATCCAGGCTCATGACCTTGATACAGTTCGGGTCCATCCCAATCCTTCTTTTATAAGAAGGAAGCCTGGGCGTGTTCACATCCTTATCCACGGTCAACAGACATGGCAGTTCCATCTTCTGTGTCTGTATCTTATTCTCCAGGTTCATCCTCACCGTGATGAAGGTATCCCCTGTTTCCAGGACCTCCAGTATATTGGTGCCATGGGCAATTTCCAGGAACTCCGCTGTTTCCGCCCCTACCTGCGCCGTGTCCCCGTCCGTGGTCTGCTTCCCGCACAGGATCAGGTCATAGGTTCCTGATTGCCGGATGCCCTGGGATAAGGTATGGCTTGTAGCGCACACGTCCGCGCCTGCAAAACGGCGGTCCGAGATAAGATATCCCCTCTCCGCCCCCATACATACAGCTTCCAAAAGCACTTCCCCGGCCTGGTCCGGCCCCATGGTAATAACAAAAACATGTCCCTCTGTCCTTGCCGCAAGCTCCAGCCCGAATTCCAGCGCATATAGATCATATGGATTCATCTTAGCTTCAATACCATCCCGCTTCAGTACGCCTGTAACCGGATCCACCTCCACACTGGTGGTTCCCGGCACCTGCTTTATGCATACCAGAATCTCCATTCCTTCCTCCTGTTACATTGTCCTTCTTTCCAGAATTAAAAATTTAAAATTTTGTATACACTGTTTATGGTTAAATAATAGCATATGGAAACAGCCAACACAATGCCTATAATATCCAAATTGAAAAAATTTTTTTGTGCATTTTATACATTAATTCAAATTTATCTTTCCCCAGCCCCCGCACAATTAGTAATCCATCCTAAATCCCACCCTTGACATCCCTCACATCCCATGTTATATTGTATATATACGATATATACAATATAACCACCCAGGCAATCATCACCGCCACAATCCCAACCACTACCCATACCACGGAGGCAGCGCAGTGAATATCATTATCAGCAATTCCAGCGGCAAACCAATCTACGAACAGATAACATCCCAGATAAAGAACATGATCATGACCGGGCAGCTGGATTCCGGCGATGCCCTGCCAAGCATGAGGACACTTGCAAAGGAACTGAGGATCAGCGTCATCACCACCAAGCGCGCCTACCATGACCTGGAACAGGAAGGCTTCATCGAAACCATAACAGGAAAGGGAAGTTTTGTGGCTGCAAAGGATACCGAGGTCATCCGCGAGGGAAACCTGAGGATTGCGGAGGAATACTTGGCAAAAGCAGCTGACCTGGCTAAAAAAAGCGGCATTTCCCTGAAGGAGCTGGTGGAGGTGCTGGAACTTATATATAACGGAGAGTGAGGAGATGTCCATGGAGTACGCAGTGAACATAAGAGGGCTTTCAAAGGCCTACAAGGATTTTTCCCTGAAGGATGTTGACCTTTTACTTCCAAAGGGAGCCATCATGGGACTGATAGGCGAAAATGGGGCCGGCAAGTCCACCACCCTCAAGGCCATGCTGGATGTTGTCCGTCGGGACAGCGGCACCGTCGAGATCCTGGGCCTTAACCTGGACACTGACCAGCCGCGTATCAAGGAACAGATTGGGGTTGTGTGGGGCGAAAGCCATTTTCATGAATTCCTGAACGGGATACAGGTATCCCATATGCTGGGCAGGATTTACAGGAACTGGGACCAGGAACTGTTCCTGGATTACCTGCACCGTTTTGCCCTGCCTGGGAAGAAGAAAATAAAGGAATATTCCAAAGGAATGCAGATGAAGCTGTCCATTGCGGCTGCTTTGAGCCACCATCCCAGACTGCTGGTCCTGGATGAGGCAACCAGCGGCCTGGACCCGGTTGTCCGGGATGAGATCCTGGATATATTATTTGGGTTCATTGAGGACGGCGGGAATTCCGTCCTGATTTCCTCCCACATTACCAGTGACCTGGATAAGGTGGCTGACTATATCACCATGATCCACAACGGCTCAATCCTGTTTTCAGAAGAAAAGGATTCCCTTATCGAGGACATGGGAATCATTAAGTGCAGCCAGGAGGAACTGGAACACCTTAAGGACATGGCAGGCCGCGGTGGGATTACCATGGTGGGGATCCGCCAAAGCGCATACCAGTCAGAGTGCCTGGTGCGCAACCGCCGGGAAGTGATGGAGCGTTATCCCAACCTGGTCATGGACCGCACCAACATTGAGGAAATCATGCTGTTTCATGTAAGGGGGCAGATGCGATGAAAGGATTACTGTTAAAAGATTTTTATTGTTTAGGACAGAACATTAAGAGCCTGCTGTTCATCGTTGTCGTATGGGGTCTTGTATTCCTTCCCCAGAAGGACGGCGGGCTGCTGTTCATATCCCTGTGCATGATGGTAAGCGCCATGTTTACCTTCACCCTTTCCTCCTATGACAGACAGGTGAAGTGGGATACCTATGCGCTGAGCATGCCCCTTTCCAGGACCGTCATGGTTCAGGAAAAATACATCATTTCCATACTGATGCTTATGGCCGCGGCCGCCGTATCCTTTCCCATGACAGGGATTGCCTGGGTCATCCGCACAGGAGGGATTGATACTGAGTTTCTGTATGCAATGTGCACTACCCTTTTGACAGGGACTGCCATATCGCTCATTTACACGGCCCTGGCCCTTCCCTGCTCCCTGTGGCTTGGCGCTGAAAAGGGCCGCTACATCCCCAGTGTGCTGTTTGCAGCCATCTTCTTTACAGGTGTCATCATAGCGCGGGGCGGCAGGCTTAAGAATATAAGTCCGGCCATCCTGTCCAATTTCTGTATCCTGCTGCTGGTTCTGTCACTGCTGATGTTTGCAGCATCCTATTTTATCAGCATTTCCATCTATAAGAAGAAGGAATTTTAATCCTTCCAGGCAGGAGGACGCGATAAACAGGTGCCTGGTACCGGACCAAAAGGGACAGCTGCTCCTGACGGGAATCCCCATATCCCCTCAGGCCAGCTGTCCCTTTCTTCTTATCCACATGCTGCCATTCCCTATTCACGGAATGCCACCGTTCCCTATACACAGAATGCCATCCGTCCTTATCTACCAAGCGCGTCCGTCCCCATCCACCAAGCGCCGTCCGCTCCCTGTCCGGCTACATCACAAGCTTTCTTGGGAATGTCCTTCTCATGGCGCCAATCATCTTCTCATTCGGTTCAATCAGGACCTTGAAGTTATCTGCCCCCTTCTGGTACATAAGTGCATATACCTTGGCTTCCTTCCTGCCGGACGAAAAATCCTTTACCTTGGCGCCCTGGCGCTCATAATCCTTTAACACAAAGGAATCAGCCGGAGCCACCACCTGCACATCCTCTTTATCACAGTCAAATACCCTCTTCCTTCTGGCCTTGCCCAGGATACGGTCCACGGTGAGTCCGCCTTCCGCAAACAGGTATTCATATTCCACGCTCATATTCAGGAAAACAAAATAAGTCCCTGCCGCCGCTGCCAGGAGAAAGACAATCCCAAATATGGTCTGCATGGCCAGGAAGGCAGAAATAACACACAGGACAATCATCAATATCTTAAGGGGAATGGCATAGGCCGGGTCTTTCCTCTTCACAAGCCACTCTACGTAATTATCATCGTTCATTCTGTTCTCTCCTTTTATCATGTTGTAAATGTTTCATGCACTTATCAGGTCCTGTTTCGCATATTTCCCATTATACAATAGTTTGCCCCATATTTCCAGTGATACCTTACAGGCTTTTAAGGAAAGGCAGCATCCGCTCCATATTCCCCACGGTCCTCCGGTTGATATAGTGCTCAATCTTCTCCACCTGCTCCAGCTCACTGTCCGTATGGTTCAGGGCGCAGAAAAATTCATGCAGCACCTGGTGCCGGTGCAGCAGATACCGTCCCTCCATATGCCCCTTATCCGTGACCATGATGGTGCCGTATTTCCTGAAGTCAATATATCCGGCTGCCTTCAGGTTATCCAGCATCTTGGATGCGGAGGATGGGCGCACATGCAGGTTGGCGGCCAGAAGGCTTACCCGCACCGGATATCCTTCCGCTTCCATGCGGCAGACCATTTCCAGGTAATCTTCCATGGAAGACGTAAGCTCCTCACCGTTTACCCGTTCATATCCTTTCATGGTATAGAAACCTTCCTTATCCATGCCCGGTCCGTTTTTTTCATGTTTTCCATCCATACCAGTAACCAAAGTGTCCCTCCTGCAATATTATAAGAGTAAGAAAATGTTTCCCTATCCTAAATCTATTGCGAGGTATTGTAAATATGAAAGAAATTCATTGTCTGAGTGATATAAAGCCCGGCCAGCGGGCACACATTAAAGAACTGACTGCCTGCGGCAGCATCCGCAGACGCCTTCTGGATATCGGCCTGGTAGAGGACACGGAAGTGGAATGTCTGGGCCAAAGCCCCCTTGGGGACCCATGCGCCTACCTGATACGCGGCGCTGTCATCGCCATACGTTCCGAGGACTGCCGGGGCATCCTGATTCATGAATGATGATTAAAATATATAAATCTAAAAATATATAAAAGGAGTATTAAAATGGGGCTGACAAAACAATCAGTAGGAATGGGCGCTGTCGATTCCGGATTGGAGATAAAAAAACAGACACCCGAAGATAAGGTCATTGCCATAGCAGGTAATCCCAATGTAGGTAAGAGCACCCTCTTTAATAACCTGACCGGCATGAACCAGCACACCGGCAACTGGCCCGGCAAAACCGTGACCAATGCCCAGGGATTTTGTAAAACCAGGAATCATGGATACGTGCTGGTGGATATACCTGGCACTTATTCCCTCATGGCCCACTCTGCCGAGGAGGAGGTTGCCCGCAACTTCATCTGTTTCGGGGGCAGTGACAGCGTGGTGGTGGTCTGCGACGCCACCTGCCTGGAACGCAATATGAACCTGGTGCTGCAGACCATGGAGATATCAGACCATGTGCTGGTATGCGTCAACCTTCTGGATGAAGCCGCGCGCAAGAACATTTCCATTGACTTGGAAATGCTTTCTGAAAAGCTGGGGGTACCGGTTGTGGGCACCATTGCCAGGAAAAAGAAAAGCCTGGAGCATTTCCTTGAACAGCTGGACGCACTGGTGAACGGAAAGAAGGACCTCCATCCCTACCAGGTCCAGTATTCCCCCATCATTGAGCAGGCCATTGCCATGGCAGAACCGTTGGTAAAAGCCAGGGTGGACGGAAAAATCAATTCCAGGTGGCTCACACTGAAGCTTCTTGACTGTGACCCTTCCCTTATGAAGGAACTGAAGGAATATCTGGGCGAAGACATACTTGACATACCGGAACTGGCGGAGGCCCTGGACGAGGCCAGGGAACACCTGTCCAAATACGGTGTCACCAGGGAAATCATGGGTGACCGGGTGGTGGCTGCCCTGGTAGCCTCCGCGGAAAAAATATGCCGGGATACCGTGCATTTTAATCAGGTTGAATATAATGAAGGGGACCGCCGCCTGGATAAGGTGCTGACCAGCCGTTTCACAGGTTATCCGGTCATGGTTGGAATGCTGGCCGTGGTGTTCTGGCTGACCATCACCGGGGCCAACTATCCTTCCCAGATGCTGGCTGACGCCTTCTTTAAGCTCCAGGACCAGCTGACCCGGGCATTCATGGCCATGGGCGCGCCGGAATGGCTCCATGGCATCCTTGTCCTGGGCGTCTACCGCGTGCTGGCCTGGGTTGTATCCGTCATGCTGCCGCCCATGGCCATCTTCTTCCCCCTGTTTACCTTGTTGGAGGATTCCGGATACCTTCCCAGGATTGCCTACAACCTGGATAAACCATTTAAGAGCTGCCATGCCTGCGGCAAACAGGCCCTTACCATGTGCATGGGCTTTGGGTGCAATGCGGCCGGTATCGTGGGCTGCCGCATCATTGACTCCCCAAGGGAACGGCTCATTGCCATGATCACCAATAACTTCGTGCCCTGCAACGGAAGGTTCCCCACCCTGATTGCCATCATCACCATGTTTTTCGTGGGTGTATCCGGGGGAGCTTTTGATTCCCTGTTATCCGCGCTGCTTTTAACGGCATTCATTGTGCTGGGCGTGTTCATGACCTTCGCGGCGTCCAAGTTCCTGTCCATGACCGTATTAAAGGGAATCCCCTCTTCCTTTACCCTGGAACTGCCGCCCTACCGCCGCCCCCAGATTGGCAAGGTCATTGTCCGCTCCATCTTTGACCGGACCCTGTTCGTGCTGGGAAGGGCCATTGTGGTGGCTGCCCCGGCCGGACTTCTTATCTGGATCATGGCAAATGTACAGGTGGGCGGCCTTACCCTGCTGGCCCACTGTTCCGGCTTCCTGGACCCCTTTGCAAGGCTGCTGGGCATGGACGGGGTCATCCTCATGGCCTTCATACTGGGGCTTCCTGCCAATGAAATCGTCATCCCCATCATCATCATGGCTTACATGGCCCAGGGCAGTATCCTGGAGTTTGACAGCCTGGCACAGTTAAAGGAACTTCTTGTGAATAATGGGTGGACCTGGATTACCGCTGTCAGCACCATGCTGTTTTCCCTTATGCACTGGCCCTGCACCACCACCCTTCTCACCATCAGGAAGGAATCCGGCAGTTTCAAGTGGACCCTTGTGTCCTTCCTGGTACCTACCGTGTGCGGCATCGTCATCTGTTTTGCATTCACCTGCGCCGCAAGGATGTTTGTGTAGCAGTCTCCCATCCATCACGGGACTCAGGACGATTCAATCCGCCAGACATGAAAACAGCCTGGAACAGTTGGGTTCATCCCAACCGTCCAGGCTGTGCATGGTCATATCATGTCATGGATTAGTACATTCCGCCCATATCAGGTGCTGGAGGCATTGCCGGAGCCGGTTCCTTGATATTGGCAACAACGGATTCGGTTGTCAGCAGGGTGGAAGCAACGCTGGTTGCATTCTGCAGTGCGCTTCTTGTAACCTTAACAGGATCCAGGATACCTGCTTCAATCATGTCGACAAACTCTTCCTTGTATGCGTCAAATCCGCATCCAACCTTGGATTCCTTAACCTTGTTCACGATTACGGAACCTTCCAGGCCTGCGTTTGCAACGATGTGGAACAGCGGGGACTCCAGGGCCTTTAAGATGATCTTGGCACCGGTCTTCTCATCGCCTTCCAGGCTGTCAACAATCTTCTGCACATCAGCTGCAGCGTGTACATATGCGGAACCGCCGCCTGCGATGATACCTTCCTCAACAGCTGCCCTTGTAGCGTTCAGGGCATCTTCCATACGAAGCTTGGCTTCCTTCATCTCTGTCTCGGTAGCAGCGCCTACACGGATGACAGCTACGCCGCCAGCCAGCTTAGCCAGACGCTCCTGTAATTTCTCCCTGTCAAAATCAGAGGTGGTTTCCTCAATCTGCTTGCGGATCTGGGCAACCCTTGCAGCGATGGTGTCCTTATCGCCCATACCGTCAACGATGATTGTATTCTCCTTCTGTACCTTAACGGATTTTGCACGGCCTAACTGATCCATGGTTGCATCCTTTAAGTCCAGACCAACTTCCTCAGAGATAACGGTGCCGCCTGTAAGGATAGCGATATCCTGCAGCATCTCCTTCCTTCTGTCGCCATAGCCGGGAGCCTTAACAGCAACTACGTTGAAGGTACCTCTTAACTTGTTGACAATCAGGGTGGTCAGTGCTTCGCCTTCCACATCCTCGGCGATGATCAGCAGTCTTGCGCCCATCTTGACAACCTGCTCTAACAGAGGCAGTAACTCCTGGATGTTGGAAATCTTCTTGTCGGTAATCAGCACATATGGATCATCCAGATTCGCTTCCATCTTATCCATATCAGTGCACATATATGCGGACAGGTAACCTCTGTCGAACTGCATGCCTTCAACCAGGTCAAGCTCTGTCATCATTGTCTTGGATTCCTCAATGGTGATGACGCCGTCCTTGGAAACCTTCTCCATAGCGTCTGCTACCATTGTGCCAACCTCATCGTCAGATGCGGAGATAGCTGCAACCCTTGCAATCTGAGCCTTGCCGTTGATTGGTTTGCTCATAGCCTTGATGGCGTCAACAGCTGCGTCTGTTGCCTTCTTCATACCCTTTCTTAAAACGATTGGGTTAGCGCCTGCTGCCAGGTTCTTCATACCTTCATTCACCATTGCCTGTGCCAGGACGGTTGCGGTCGTGGTACCGTCACCAGCCACATCGTTGGTCTTGGAAGCAACTTCCTTGATTAACTGTGCGCCCATATTCTCGTATGGATCCTGCAGTTCAATCTCTTTTGCAATGGTAACGCCGTCATTGGTGATTAACGGAGCGCCGAAGGACTTATCCAGGACAACGTTGCGTCCCTTGGGTCCTAATGTCACACGTACTGTATCTGCTAACTGATTCACGCCTGCTTCCAGAGCCTTGCGGGCTTCTACGCCATACTTAATCTGCTTTGCCATGATGATCAACCTCCAAATTATGTTCTATTCATTATTTTGTAAAATGGTTTCAATTATTCAACTACTGCCAGGATATCGCTCTGCTTAACAATTACATACTTCTCATCCTCTACTTCCACCTCAGTGCCTGAGTACTTGGAGTAGATGACCTTGTCGCCGGCCTTAACCTGCATGGTAATCTCCTTGCCGTCCACAACGCCGCCAGGACCAACTGCAATAACCTCTGCCTGCTGTGGCTTTTCCTTTGCCGCACCCGGAAGGACAATACCGGACTTTGTGGTCTCTTCTGCTACTAACTGCTTTAATACTACCTTGTCAAACAATGGTACCAACTTCATAATTGAATTCCTCCTTACAAACTGTTCTGCTTTTTCTTTCTTGTGTTATCTTTCTAAGCATCTTTATTTTGCTCACATGATAAGTTATATCACCAGTTGTTAGCACTGTCAAGACTTGAGTGCTAATTTCTTTTAATTTTATTATTTTTTTACAAATTGCTGTTTCTTTTTTTTTCCATTCGTATTACAATAGTAGCAATAAGGAATACTATGAATTGTATCGTACTTTTATGCGTTTTATGCGTAATCACTATTAAAAGGTAAGAAGGGGGTTTTTGCATGGCTAAGAAAGGTTGGGGTAAGTTCGTAGCATTTGCGGCTGTCACAGGCGCTGTGGCTGCCGGTGTTTCTTATGTACTCCAGTATAAGACATACCACAAGGAACTGGAAAAGGATTTCCGCGAATTTGAGGACAGCGGTGACGAGGACAGACCGGAGGGAGCGGAAGACCGCACCATTGATTCCCGCAAGCTGGACCGCAATTATATTTCCCTTACGTCCAGTAAGGATGAGCTGAAGGTGGCTGCCAAGGATATGGCCCATGCCACTAAGAATGTGCTGAAGGATGCAGGAAGCCTGCTTTCAGACACAGCCCACGAGGTTGCCTCCGCTGCCGTGGATACCGCCCACATCGCCCTCAACACCATGAAGACCAAGAAGGATGATTTCATGGATGAGCGTGCCCAGAAAAAGGAAGATGATTCCGACCTGTTTGAGGACGAGGGATTCCTGGATGATGATTATGTGGATGAGGATGACCTGTATGACTATGGCCGCATGGACGGGGACCTCGGTACCTCCTATGTCTCCCACGATTATCAGGCGGATTACAGTGATGACCTGATGGATGAGGAGGAGGTTTCCGGACAGGAAGACAGTACCGTGCGTAAACCGCAGGAACCTACTGCCACCATCGAGGAAGATACCCTGGATTAGGAAGATGATTTGGTTTTAGGAAAATACTCAGGATTCAATTGATAACCATACTTTTAGGATAAATAAACCTCCGGGGATGCATAAGCATCTGCCCGGAGGTTCTTTTCTGCCGTTCCCTATTCATCCCATACCAGCAGGTTCACCCACATGGGCATGGCGGCCTGGTCTTCTTCCAGCACATATGCGTGGTTGTCATTGTCCTCAGACAGCAGCTGGTATTCCCCTGTGGATTCCACATGATTCCATCTGTTGTCCAGGATTGCGATTCCGTGTCCCGCCTTCAGTTTCCAGGTTGAAACCTGGTCCTCCTCATTCATGCTGGTATAGACCACGTCGCCCTCCATAAGGTCCTGGGAAAATGTTCCTGTCTTGCAGATATCCCTTGCCTCCCCTTCCGGGCTTCCCTCAAAATAGCAGTATCCTGTATGGCCTTTGCCCTCCATCCTGCCGTCTTTCCAGATTCCCTGGGAATAATCATATCTGGGCGCGTCCAAATCCACCACCTGCAGGGCCGTGCACTGTCCTTCCGGCTTCCCGGCTTTAAACGTACCGTAATACACGGTACCCGCCTTGGTAAATACCATTCCCCGGCCATCTATGTCAGACCGGAAGGAACTGCCGTCATAAAGATATCGTCCACCGTCCATGACAGTGTAGAACATATCTGCCAGCATATCCTCCTCACGTACCATCACGGCAGCCGCCTCCTTAAGGTTTCCCTTTTCAAGCGCTTTCATGATGTCTGACACGGTTATCAGCTGCCTTTCATCCAGGACCACGGGGGCGGCCTCTCCCGCTGCCCCGCCATCTGCGCCTGCTGTCATCCCCGCCATGCCGTTTCCATCCGCGCCTGCTGCCTTTCCCGCTGCTCCGCTTCCATCCCCGCCTGCACCGTTGCCGTCCACGCCAGATCCGCTCCTTCCGGCCATACGGCCTGCACCGGCATTTCCTCCATCCATGCTTCCAGAGGCCCCATCTGCACTGTCCATGCCCATGTCCGCTGAATCTGCTGCTTCCCGGAGTACGGCAGCACCGTTTCTCCCTGGGACATTTCCCTGTTCCTTAAGCCCCCATATGCTGCTGATTCCCAGCACCATGGCAAAGGCCGCTGCCGCCGTTATATCTATGACACTGTACTTTCTGTCCTTCACTCTATATCCATTCCTTTCATCACGGGTTCAGGACCAGGCCTGCTTTAACAGCCCGGTACCCTTTTCAATCTCAGCTTCGCTCAGTTTCGCATATCCCAGCATGACCGTGGACGGGTAAATATTCTGTTCGGGGTGGATGAAGCAGTCCGACATGCCATAGACCTTTACGCCGGCTGCCGCGGCCTGTTCTGTCAGCTGCTTCTCACTGCCGCCCCAGCGATAGGTCAAAAGCACATGAAGCCCCGCGTATTCCCCGCGTATGACAAACCGGTCCTCCAATTCCCTTAGCCCGTTTAGCAGCACATCATGCTTTGCCTTGTACACGGCCCTCATACGGTTTAAATGGCGCTCATAATGGCCCTGGGTGATAAACTGATAGAGGATATTCTGGTCAATCCTGGACACCGTGGACGCATAAAAGCCAGCCTTTTCCCTGTACACCTTCATGAGATGTTCCGGCAGCACCATGAATCCCACACGGATGGCAGGCGCGATGGACTTTGAAAATGTCCCCATATAAATCACCCTCCCGCCCCTGTCCATGCCCTGCAGGGCCGGGATGGGCTTACCCTTGTAGCGGAACTCACTGTCATAATCGTCCTCAATCAGGTACCTGTCCTGGCCGCTGTAGGCCCAGGCCAGCAGCTCCTGGCGCCGTTTCACCGGCATGACGATTCCTGTTGGATATTGGTGGGACGGCATCACATAGGCAATCTTTGCCCCGCTGGCCTGGAGGCGCTCCACGTTCATCCCATACCGGTCCATGCCCACCGGAACCACATGATACCCCTCTCCCTTCAGCACACGGTAAGCCTGTTTGTAGGTAGGGTTCTCCATGGCAATCCCCATATCGGTTCCCAGTATCTGGGCCAGCAGCATCAGAAGATATTCGCTTCCGGCGCCAATCAGGATCTGATCCGGGCTGCAGTCCACGCCTCTGGCTGAATGGAGATATTCCCCCACCGCAATCCTCAGGGACAGCTCTCCCTGTGGATTTCCGGCTGAGAACATTTCCTTATTGTCATCCACCAGGGTGTTACGGCTCAGCTTCCGCCAGGTATTGAAGGGGAAGCTGTCCAAATCAATGCCCCTTGGTGAGAAATCCACCTCAAACCTATGTTCTTCCCAATCCTTTTCCAGCACAAAAGAACCGGCGGACTTCTGCCGGACCTCCACCAGCTCCTCTATCTTTGAGACATAGTATCCCCTGTAGGGCTGGGCCTCTATATAGCCTTCCGATACCAGCTGGTCATAGGCCATCTGTGTGGTGCTCCGGCTCACCTTCAGATTCTGCGCCAGGATCCTGGTGGATGGCAGCCTGCTTCCCGCCCCCAGCCTTTTGCCCCGTATCTCGTCCTTGATATACTGATAAATCTGCTCGTAAAGCGGGCTGTCGGACTGGCTGTCAAATGGTACGATCAGCTCCATGATACCGCCTTTCTGCCGCAAACTGGCATTGTTATATTGCAATAATTCAATCCGGTCCATCATACCAGAATCAGACCATGCTGTCAATGTGGGAGGCATGCCCTGTGCCGCAGGATGCTTGCCCTATGCCGCAGGATGCTTGCCCTATGCCGCAGGATGCTTGCCCCATACCACCTGCCCTCCCTGAGCCTCCCAAGACCGGATCCCGGATTCCCAATGCAAAATGGCTGCCATACCCAATATTAGGCACAGCAGCCACGATATCCCTGTCACGGTCCAGCCAACAGCCACCCCAGGCATATATGGATTGGCATGCCCTGACCTTACTTTGGCAGCTTAAAGGAACTTTTAAGGGACACAATCCGGTTGAACACAGGGTGCTCCGGCGTGCTGTCCTTACAGTCCACACAGAAGAAACCGTTGCGCACGAACTGGTAGCTGTCATAGGCCCTGCCCTCTGCCAGGGCCGGTTCCACATAGCATTCACTTAAGACAGTCAGGGAATTGGGATTCAGGTTCAGGCTTCCGTCCTCATTCAGCTTGCCCTTTTCCTCATCCACGATATTCTCATAAAGGCGGCATTCCACCTGCCTTGCCGTTGGTATGCTGACCCAGTGGATGGTTCCCTTTACCTTACGGCCTTCAAAACCGGAACCGCTCTTTGTCTCCGGGTCATAGGTCCCGTGGACAACGGTTACATTGCCGTCTGCATCCTTCTCACATCCGGTGCACTTAACAAAGTAAGCGCCCATGAGACGCACTTCATTGCCGGGGAACATGCGGAAATACTTCTTAGGAGGCTCCTCCATGAAGTCATCCCTCTCAATATAGAGTTCACGGCTAAAGGGCACCTTCCTGTCGCCCAGTTCCGGGTTCTCCAGATTGTTGGGCACGTCAAGCATCTCTGTCTGCCCCTCCGGATAATTGTCAATCACCAGCTTGACCGGGTTTAGCACAGCCATCATACGCGGCTTCTTAAGCTTTAAATCCTCACGGATGCAGTACTCTAACATGGCGTAATCCACAGAACTGTTGGCCTTGGAAACACCCACCAGCTCCACGAACATCTTGATGGCCTCGGGCGTATATCCCCTTCTGCGCAGGGCAGCGATGGACACAAGGCGCGGATCCTCCCAGCCATCCACAATCTTGTCCTCAACCAGTTTCTTGATGTAGCGCTTGCCCGTAACCACATTGGTCAGGTAAAGCTTGGCAAACTCAATCTGACGGGGCGGATCCTCAAATTCACACTCCCTGACCACCCAGTCATAAAGGGGCCTGTGGTCCTCAAACTCCAGGGTGCAGATGGAATGGGTGATATGCTCAATGGCATCCTCAATCGGATGGGCGAAATCATACATGGGATAGATACACCACTTGTCCCCGGTGTTGTGATGGGACATATGGGCCACACGGTAGATGACCGGATCCCTCATGTTGATGTTGGGGGAAGCCATGTCAATCTTGGCACGCAGGACCTTTTCCCCATCCTGGTACCTGCCCTCCTTCATCTCTTCAAACAGCTTCAGGTTCTCTTCAATGCTCCTGTCCCTGTACGGGCTTTCCTTGCCGGGGGTGGTAAAGTCGCCTCTGTATTCCCGGATCTGTTCCGCGGTCAGGTCACAGACAAATGCCTTCCCCTTCTTAATCAGGAATACCGCGCACTCATACATCTGTTCGAAATAATTGGACGCAAAAAACAGCCTGTCCTCAAAATCAGCGCCCAGCCACTTCACATCCGCCATGATGGATTCCACGAATTCCGTCTTCTCTTTTGTGGGGTTTGTATCGTCAAAACGCAGGTTGAACTTGCCACCGTACTTCTGTGCCAGACCGTAATTGAGTAATATGGACTTGGCGTGTCCGATGTGTAAATAACCGTTGGGTTCCGGCGGGAAACGGGTCTGGACATGGCTGTACACGCCCTCTGCCAGGTCCTTGTCAATCTCCTGCTCAATGAAATTCTTGGAGATTACCTCCTTTTCCTCTGTTTCCATTACGGTGTCTTTCTCTGCCATGATTGTTCCTCCGTTATTGTTACTTTTATAATCAAGTATAATAAATAATAACATATTTATCTGGTCTATGAAAGGGGAAAATACATTTTATAGTGGAAATCTTCCCTTGTGTCTGCTATACTATATTAATGTGCTAAAATGTGTACATTTATAAGGAGATTTTACATATCATGAAAAAAACAGCAAAGTTTGCCTTAATCAAGACTATCCCTATCTTCCTGGGATATATTTTTTTGGGGATTGCATTCGGGCTCCTGCTTCAGAAATCCGGCCTTGGCGTCCTGTGGGCCTTCCTCATCAGCGCCCTTGTCTACGCAGGCTCCATGCAGTTTGCCCTGGTAGGCATCCTCACCGGGGGCCTGAGCTTCATCACCACGGCCGTCATGACCCTGTTCATCAACAGCCGCCATGCATTTTACGGCCTGACCTTCATTGAACGTTTTAAGGAAATGAAAAAGGCTTATCCGTACATGGTCTTCTCCCTGACGGACGAGACATACTCCCTGCTCTGCTCCATGGCCCGCCCGGCGGATTTTACGGACAGGGAATGGAAGCAGGCCACCTTCTTTGTCTCCCTGTTTGACCAGTGCTACTGGGTCCTTGGCTCGGTGCTTGGCGCGCTCATGGGGGAACTGATTAAGTTTGACACCACTGGCATTGATTTTGCCATGACCGCCCTGTTCGTGGTCATCTGCGTGGACCAGTGGAAGGCGGCAAGGACCCACATCCCGGCCGTGGCCGGATTCATCTGCGGCGCCCTGTTCCTGATACTTATCCGCACATCCAATTTCATCCTGCCTGCCCTGGCAGCCACCGTGGCCATCCTGCTGTTCCTTCGCAGGACCGTGGAACAGAAGATGGAGGAACATAACCCATGATCAATACACTGACCCATACATTGACAGATCCAGCCTATGTGCTGATTACCATCCTGGTCTGCGCCCTGTGCACCCAGGTTACCCGCTGGCTCCCCTTCCTTTTGTTCGGAGGGAAAAAAGAAGTCCCCCGCCTGGTCCGCTATCTGGGCGCCATACTTCCGGCTGCCATCATGGCCGTGCTGGTCGTTTACTGCCTGAAGGGAATCACTCCCCTGGCATATCCATACGGCCTGCCCGAACTTATCTCCGTGGCAGCAGTGGTAGCACTCCACCTCTGGAAGGGGAATACGCTGGCAAGTATTGCCCTTGGCACGGTGTGCTATATGATACTGGTGCAGATGGTATTCTAAGGGCGGATTTCATGTCACTTCCTGCACGCCGGCTCAAACCCGGGCTTGTCCGTTGGCCGTGTGGACAGCATGGAACATGCATCAAACAAGGACTTTAGCAAAGAACCTTCCTGAAACCTTTATAAAGGTCTTGCAGGAATCATACCTCATGGAGCAGAAATGCCGCCCAATCACAAAGCAGGTGATTGGGCGGCACTTTCTTGCATATGCATTCCATTCCAAGGTCACTCCGTGTCCGGCCTCGATGGCATTATGATTTTCCCCTCTGTCATGACCCGGCATTCCTGCCGTCTTCCACCACATCCCCTTCACTCAGCACCGGCTTTACGGTCCCGGATGCAATCAGTTCCACAAACAGGGGTACAAGCTCCGGGTCAAACTGGGTTCCGGCGCCTTTTTCCAGTTCATTGATGGCAAACTCCACCGACATGCTGGATTTATAGCTGCGCTTTGAAACCATGGCGTCAAAGGAATCAGCAATGCAGAGTATCCTGGCTGCCAGGGGAATGTCCTTTCCCGCAATCCGGCGGGGATAGCCTTTGCCGTCGTAACGCTCATGATGGCCGATGACAGCCGGGATGACATAATCCATGGACGGAAGGTGGCGGATGATTTCCACGGATGCCTCCACATGCCGCTTCATGACTTCGTATTCCTCGGCCGTAAGCTTTCCTGTCTTGTTCAGTATGTTCTCGGGAATACCGATTTTACCGATGTCATGGAGAAGCGCCGACTCCTTGAGTATTTCCCTGTATTCCCCGCTGGTGTGCAGGGCCATCCCGATAGCCTCCGCATAATATGACACGTTCTTGGAATGCTGGAATGTATAATGGTCCTTGGCGTCAATGGCAGCTGTCAGGGCATAGATGGTCGGCGCATATTCCGAATACATACTCTTATGCTTTTTAGCCAATCCCTCATTTGTCTCCCGTATTCCTATGATGCCGTCTGAATATACCCGGATACCGTTCTTGCCGGAACGTTTTACATGGTACACGGCACAGTCCGCATTGGATACCAGTTCCTGTATGGACGCTGCCGCATAAGGAATGGCGCAGATGCCGCAGCTGACGGTCAGGGGCTTCAGATAGGTCTCAGAACTGTCACGGTTCATGTTCTGTATCTGCCGTGAGATATTCTCTGCCAGGTTCTGGGCTGAGTAGATATCGTACTCGGGCAGGATGACGGCAAACTCCTTGCCGCTGTACCGTGCGCAGTATCCGTTGTCCCCCACCGTCCCCTGTATGATACGCGCAATATGTATCAGGGCCTGGTCCCCTTCCTGGTTGCCGTAAAGCTGGTTATACAGCTTAAAATCATCCACATTGAAAATGGCCAGGGCAAGGGAGGTGCGGCTGCATTTTTCATATGCATCCTCCAGCATCCCGTAGAAATACTTCCGGTTCAGCAGTCCGGTCAGTTCATCTGTCCTTGCCTCCTCATAGGCCTTTTCATAAAGCCTGGAATTCTTCACAGCAATGGAGCTTACCGACTCTATGGAATTGAGGAAAATGATATCTTCCTCCGAATATCCCGAACGCAGCTTTCCTTTGTGTTCCTTGCCGCCCAGCATCACAAGCCCGGCCAGGTCATCCCCGTCCTTTAATGGAAGGAGGCACTCTATTTTGAGTATTTCCAGCTGCCTTTTCTCCTCTTCCCACATGGATTTGTAATCCACGGTCCGCCTGAAATCACGGAGGAGCAGGCAGGAATCATGGTTCTTAAGCCAGTGGATCAGGGGCGCATCCCCATCCATCATGAAATTCTTGTCATCCAGGGGGCTGCTGCTGAAAACGGCCGGATAATTACCCTGGTCATCCTTGATGCAGATATAGATCTTTTTGGTATGCACCGTATCGGTAATGACGCTTACCAGGCCCTGAAGTATCTCATTCAGACGCAGGGACTGGGACACCAGCAGCGTATATTCGCTCAGCCGCTCGGTCTGGCTGACTTCCTCCCGTATGAACAGCTTGTCAAAAAAGCATTTCGCCAGCTGATAGATGATCAGGGTCACGATCATGGTCAGGGTGGCCACAATCATCACGCTGAAGGATGACAGCATGGGAACGCCGGTCCGTATCAGGTACTCCAGTGTCTGGGCTATATTATAAAATGCCAGCGCGCTGATGCCCATGGCAATGATGTAGCAGTTTCCCCGTGAAACCAGAAGGGTCATCTTAAACACATGTTTGGAATACAGCGTATAGAACATGACCCCTGCATTGACCGCGCCTGCCAGGATATCGATGGGGAACCCGTTAAAGACCGGCACCGCCATGTTGCCTGCAAACAGAAGCAGGATTCCTGACAGAAGGGGAACCACTTTGGAACAGACTGCCCGGTTCTTCCTGGAGCCAAAGATGATTACCGCGGAATGGATGATCACAAGAAAACACAGTCCATACATGGCAGTGACCCGCCAGGTCATATGGTAGACGAAGAAAGCCTTGTCGCCGATTCCCGTAATGGCCGGGGCTTCCAGCAGGTTGCCGGTGGTCATGTTATATAAGTTGACCAGCACGATCAGTATCAGCCATATCCGGTGGGAGGGTTTGGCCGAATGCCCGCAGAAATCCCTGATAAAGCAGAAAAACGCATACGGTACCAGGCAGATTCCTGCCAGTGAAACATGGAACCACATGTGATAGGAAGGCCACGCCATAAGCCTCATGAGAAGCGAGCCGCCCGTCCATAAAATCATAGCACCCAATACAGCAATAAAATCCCTGACCAGCCTCGACTTCTTAGCCGACATGAAGGCCAGCATGAGGAACATGTAGAAATATAATGCTGTAATGGAAATAAAAACATAGCTTCTCATACAATCAGTATCTCCTCTGCCTGTCAAACAGCTCCTGCATCTTCACCAGATCCTGCACATCGTGTATGGATGGGTTAATATGCCGCAGCTTTTTTCCTGTCTTGTTCTTATATTCCTTAAACGTACCGCACCTTAATATGGTAACCTCCAGGGGATTCATGCCCAGGATACGTTTTAGATCATGGTAATCCTGGTCCACATACTTAAAGTAAATGGTAAGATGCTCCTTCAGAAGTTCCCTGCTGACCGCCCGGTTCACCACTGAACCAGGGGACATTTCCACGTACATATGCAGATAAGGACGTCCCTTATCAACAGTGAACTCCTTAAGCGCCACCCAGTCCTCCACCTCCAGCCCTGAAAGGCCGATGACATTCTGGATGGAATTTTCTGATATCCTGGTAAATCCGGCAATATCAATGATATCCGGCACCCGGTCCATGTACTCAAACCGGGGAATCCTTGTCTCATCATCCTTGCTGGTAAGCCCCAGGCACCGGTACATATCCCCCACCCGGTATCTGGCAAAGGCGCCGCCCCTCAGCACGGTGGGCACAAGTTCATAGACTTCTCCCGGAACCACCTCATCCATGCAGACGGTCCTTGGCACATAGGACGGGTCATCCATATTGCGGTACATCTCCTCCTCCGGAATGAATTCATAAAAACATGCGTCCGGGAAAAAGTACAGACCATTGCGGTTCCATGTCTCCGTGCCCACAAAGCTTGGCTCCGTGCCTGCAAACACCTCCACCGGCCTTACGCCCCACAGTTCCTCCAAATCATCCTTGTAGCACCGGTTATCCGTGCCCGCGCACAAAAAGCCCTTGAGTTTAAAAAGGTCCTTTGGCATCAGCGGCCGTTCCTCTTTCCTGCACTGTTTTTTAGCCCTGAGATACTTAAGGGTCATGGACGGAGGCATGGTGAACAGCTTCTTAAGGCTGGATCCGCCCTTCCTACCGCTCTCGGAAAGACTTGCGACACTCATGCTCACATAGTAGGCAACGCTTCCCATCCCGAAGAAGAAATCAATGCCTTTACTTAACCCCATCTTAAAGCCCCGTTTGTTGCGCTCGGAAAAGGTCATATCCACAGCCTCTTTTACAGGCGGAAGGAATTCCATATGGAACTGGTCGGACAGCCCCAGCGGGATCAGGCCCGTGATATAAGGCAATGGCGCCAGGCCATAGAGGAACGTATCCCCGATATCAATATCAAAGCTTCCCCTTCCCTTGCTTGTGGCCATCATAAGACAGGTTATGATATTATTCTTAAAGGTCTCAAGCATACCGCTGGTATAGGGCGCCACTTTAATAGGATGTTTCCCGCCTTCCCATGTAGTCTGGATCCATATGATGGGCTTGTCCGGCAGCATATCCTCCTTTTTCAGGAGAAGCACATCCGCATAATCGTCATAGGTGGTAAGGGGCACCATGGACCGGAACTCCTCAACCGTTGCCGGATTCCTGCCCTTCAGTATCTTTTTTCCGATGGGGCTGCTGCACCAGAGCCGCATCTGCTCCGCCAGCAGCCTTTTCTGTATCTTCATATAGGAATCCATATCCAGGTCCAGGAACCCGCAGTATTCCTGCCATATCCTGTCATACTCCTGGTTCACAAGCTTTTCCTCAAATGTCATAAACTCACCGCCCCTTTTTCATTTTCGGTAACAAAAATGGCACAGACCTCCGGTAATCCTCATAATCAGAAAACTCCCTTACAAAAATATACCGGTCCTGATACCAGGCATACAACAGATTAAGAAGTGACAAAACAAGGCAGAACACAACACGCTCCCCTGTTCCTGTAGACATCCCAAGACAGGAAAAGCAGCCGAAAAACCACCAGATACCCGGATGGCGGCACCAGCCGTATATGCCCGACCTGCACGCCTTATGCTGGTCAGCCTCCCTGCAATAGGTACTGTCAAAGGGAAGGGCAAAATACAGGGTGTAGATAAGGCCTGCCAGGCATATGGCGGACAGGCACAGCCAGAATGCCAGGGACAGGCCTGCCCCCGGTTTCCCTAAGCTGAGTGAAAATGCCTCAAGGACCAACCGGACCGCCACCACGGCCAGGCAAATATTCCCGGCTGCAAATAATGGATTCATCCAGCTTTTTTTTACAAACACACGGTTCCAGTCATATATAAAAAACATTGCAAAGGCTCCCAGGCCAAGCATCCAGTCCAGCATCATTACTCCCCCTGCCCAAACAAAAAACGGAAGCCAGTATTATCTAAAATATCTGACTTCCCAACGTTATCTTCCACCTGTTTTCCCATAATCCCCTCCATATATGATGCAGCCCGTGTAACCGGCATTGTCTCCTGTGAAACGCCCCACAAAAAGATTGTATTTTACGGACAATATTCATCTTATCACAAATAGGCCAAAAACGGAAGGGATTACCCCGGATATTATTTTTCTATTTCCAATTATTTTTGACTTATTTTGTAATTATGGGGAATATTCTAGTAATTACGGACAATTTAAATGCCCCTCCCTGGTATTTCTGCCTGGATAGATACAGGCATGATATCCATTGGACAGGTTCCGGCAAAAACGGTGAGGAATCAAAACAAGTTCATTTTTATTTTTGCAAACATATTGCAGCTTTTTGTCAAGCTTCCACGCAAAAGCAGATGCATCTGCACAGATACACAAAAAACCCTTGAAAATTCAAGGGTTTCACCGAGCTGCTGACGGGAATCGGACCCGTGACCTCCGCACTACCAATGCGACGCTCTACCGACTGAGCCACAGCAGCTTTTATTTTGTTCCGCTCACGCGAACCTTGTATATATTATCATGAGGGGAGAAATTTGTCAACAATAAATTTGAAAAAGTTTTCATTTGACTCAAAATCCCAGAAAGGATCATATCAGCGGCCGATGGATCTGTATTGTCCCTTCGGCTTTCAGGGCTTCCACAATGGAGGAAACCTTATCCTGGGGCATATATAATTCATTTGATACCTGATAGGCCGTGGGTGTGTACCCATGCCTCTTTGTAAATTCTTTTATATAAAAAAGTACCCTATCCCTGTTGTCATTCATAGTATGCTACCTCTTATCTGCGTGATATATGGGATAGTATGCCCCAGAATCAGGAATATCATACACAGCCCCAGCTATCCTTATAATCCCTATTCCTTCCACTTCCTCAGTCTTTCTTTACACTTATCCACAATTATGATACTACCAGATATAGATAAGCACAATACCGACACCAAATATCTTGTACTTCCGGTGGATAATGTGGATAAATATGTGGATATCCTGTTAATTGGGTGTGGACAGATTTTAAGCGCATAAAAACAATAAAATCGTAAAGTTTTTCACATTTAATTTATAGACTGCTCAAACTTTGGTCACAAAAGTCCTGTATACTGTAGTCATAAACAAGGAACCAATCCTTTTGATATAGATTTTCCATACAAAGCCGGTACGTTGTCCCCCATCGTACCGGCTCCTCTCATTCTTAGTGCCAGGCTCCTCTTATCCTCAGTGCCGGCTCCTCTTATCTTAAAAAATCCCGTCGAAACTCTCCCGCAGCGTATCGCATGATCTGCCCAGCTTATCCAGTTCATCCTCTGTCAGCGACAGAGGAAGCACGCGCTGGATCCCATTCTGGTTGATAATACAGGGCACGCCCACATATACATCCCGCTGTCCATATTCTCCCCTAAGCATGGCTGACACGGTAAGCACACTGTGTTCATCCCCAAGGATGGCTTTGGTAATCCTGGTCAGGGCCATTCCGATTCCGTAGTAGGTGGCGTTCTTGGCTTCAATTATCTTATAGGCAGCAGTGCGCACCTCTTCTTCAATCTCGTCAAACCTTCCCCTGCATCCCTCATCCCCGGATTCATTGCAGAGTTCCAGGATGGGCTTGGTGGCCAGAAGGGCCTGGCTCCACGGCACAAACTCACTGTCCCCGTGCTCGCCCATGACATAGGCGTGGACATTCCTTGGATCCGCTTTCAGATAATCCCCCAGAAGGTAACGCAGCCTGGCCGTGTCCAGGGCGGTTCCGCTGCCCAGCACACGTCTTGGATTAAAGCCGGAAAGGGTGCATGTTATCCTTGTCATGATATCCACCGGATTGGTCGCAACCAGGAAAATACCATTAAAACCAGATGATGTCACAGGGTCTATGATGGAGCGGAACACCTCCGCATTGCGTTTGAGCAGATCCAGCCTGCTCTCCCCTGGCTTCTGGGCAACCCCTGCACAGATCACCACGATATCCGCATCCGAACAGTCCCCGTACCCGCCTGCATATATGGTCATGCTGGAATTGGCGAATGCAAGGCCATGGTTCAGATCCATCGCCTCCCCCTCCGCCCGTTTCTTATTCACATCTATTAACACCAGTTCATCACACACTGACTGGTTGAGCAGGCTGTATGCATAGCTCATGCCTACCATTCCTGTACCCACAATTACTACTTTCCGTTTATCAACTTTCATAAAAGACTCCTTTCCCCGGATATCTGCTTCCCCTGCCATAAACATGACAGGATGTATTTCCAGACACGCTCTGGATATAGTATATCTGGAAAGGCTTATCCTTATTCCACGGATCAGCAGCCCGGTATGTAACTTCGATATATAGCCGGACGCCTGCTCCTGAATCACTCCTGTTACCTGGACAGCTTCTTTTCCATCAGCTCACTGTTACTGCTGTAAGCCACTGCATTTTCACGTGATATGGCGCCGTCCCGGTAAAGCTTGATCAGGCTGTTGTCCATGGATACCATGCCCTCCTCCTGGGACGTGGCAATGACTCCGTCAATCTGATGGATTTTAGATTCCCGTATCATATTGCGGATTGCGTTATTCAGGAACATGATTTCAAATGCAGGCTGTACGCCACCGTCCAATGTCGGTATCAGCTGCTGCGATATGACTGCGTCCAGCACCATGGCCAGCTGGGTCCGAATCTGCTGCTGCTGGTTTGGAGGGAATGCGTCAATGACACGGTCAATGGTATTGGCCGCGCCAACCGTGTGCAGGGTGGACAGGATCAGATGACCTGTCTCAGCCGCTGTCATGGCAATGCTGATGGTCTCATAATCCCTCATCTCGCCTAAAAGGATGACATCCGGCGCCTGCCTTAAGGACGCCCTGAGACCGCTTACATAGCTGTCCGTATCCGTCACGATCTCCCTCTGGGTCACAACGCTCATCTTATGCCTGTGGAGATACTCAATGGGGTCCTCCAAGGTAATGACATGGGCATTCCTGGTGCGGTTGATTTCATCTATGATACATGCCAGGGTGGTGCTTTTCCCGCTGCCGGCCGGGCCTGTCACAAGCACCATTCCCTTGGTCAGCCTGGACACATCGATAATGCTCTTTGGCAGATGAAGCTGCCCCGCATCCGGCAGTTCAAACCGGACCACCCGGATGATGCCTGCCAGGGAACCCCTCTGCCGGAATACACTGGCACGGAACCTGGACACACCTGGAATGGCAAAGGAGAAGTCATCATCCCCATGGCTCTGTACCTTTTCCATACTCCGGTTCTTGGCCAGTTCATAAATCTGTTTAATCATACCATTCATCTCGTCAGGCATGATCCTGTCATCTCCCTGATAGATGATCCGGCCCCCTATCTTATAGGAAAAGGGCATGCCGGGAATCAGGAAAATGTCCGCCGCATCCTTTTCCACTGCCGATGTAAGTAATTCCATAACATTCATATATCTATGCTCCTTTATACCATTCTGTATACGCGTTCTCCGAAAAACCAGATACCCTCATGGAGTCCCAGCCGTCCCTTTAAGGCCATCGGCTTACCCTTCTGTGGGAGTCTCCCCGCCCCAGACCGGCATCGATGTATCAATCTCATACTCCTCACTGTTATACACATACCAGGATTTTACCTCGTACCTCTTTTCCCCGCACATCAGCACCAGTTCGATGCGAAGGGACCGGCCCCTGTCCATTGGTATGTCCGTGGATATAAGCCCGGTTTCCCTGTCATAGAGGTCTCCCAGCCTGTCTTTTATCTCCAGGCTGCACTGGGCGGAATCCTGGCCTTTCCCCATTTCTTCCATAAGGACCCCATCCACATCCTTCAGCCACTGCTGTCCTTTATTGTCAGCCTCATAATACCCCTTTACCGCATCCGCATTGCGCCTTGCAAGCTTTAAATCCCCCTGGGCGCTGCTTAAGGAAAGCAGGCCAAAGGTGGCCATGCACAACACAATGAATATCAGTATCAGTGACGAGGCTCCTATACTCACTTTATTCCTGGAACTTTTTTCTGCCATCTGCCATCTCTCTCCTGTACATGATGAATCATACCTTACTGCGCCTCATAGCTTTCTGTCTGCAGGCGGTAGAGAAGTTCCCCCCTGTCATCCCCTTTGCCGTAACGCAGGACCAGTACATCGGTCCTTCTCATGCCGTCCACCGTGCCCTGGTATACAATCCCCAGGTACGGCGTGTTGAAGTCTGGTTCCGTTACCCTCCAGCTGCTGTCCCAGTAAATGGCATGCATTCCCTCATAGCCGTCACTTTCCACCAGTTCCCTGTTCCATTCAGCATAATCTTCATTTTCATCATCTGCTTCCGCCAGATGCTGCCAGATATTCCGGTCCGGCAGCTGCTGGCTCCAGCGCGGTTCTGCGCCGGCCTTCAGCTCCTCGGTCAGGCTCTCTGCCATAAGCACTGCCTGGTTGATGTCCCTGGCTTCCCGGCTGATATTGTCCGACTTTGCAAAAACCATGACGCAGATGCTGGCACAGATAATGAAAAAACCTACCACTACCAGCATTTCCATTAAAAATGGCCCTGAACCGGACCCGCTTTTCCTATTCATCCGCCTCAAGTCCTCCGCTTCTTAAGGATAGGCTCACAGCGCCTCCGCCTTCCCCAAGTGTCTCAATGCGAAGCAGCTTCCCATCCTTTGACAGGTCAAGCCCTCCGCACTCCAGTATGGTCAGGCCGTCCTCCAGTCCCAGTCCGCTGGATGTATCTGTAAATAACTCCCGGATGGTCCCATCCTTCCAGTAAATCCAAGTAACATATTCAGAATCCCCGATTTCCTGCTTCATCTCAAGGACAGGAATCCCGTCCACGTCCACCACATCCACAAGGCCTGCCCGGTCTCCCTGGCGCACCTTGTTGGCAATATAGCTGAGGGCCGTATTGCCCGTGTAGCTTGCATCGCTGCGCACCGTAATGTTCTCATATACCCGGCTTCCGATCAGCACGGTAAAGAGGGCACTCAGAACAAATACCAGAAACAGCAGCATGGTAAAAAGCACACTCATCATATGGCCTTTTTTCTCTGTCTTCTGAATCATTCTGATGCCCCCTGCTCTTCTATGGGTATGATGTTGATCTCCGGCATTACATTGGATGCAAAGCCGTCATAGAACACATTATATTTTTTGCGGTTAATCTGTACACCGTAATTTTCTTCCAGATACTCCACGCTGGGCGGATAGCGCCCTTCAATGGCGTAGCACTGGACCGAAGCCCGGGTAACCGCTTTCTTCAGGGTTTCCTCTTCCCTGCTTCCGGTCCTGCCTGCAAAGCTTATCACGGCTCCCGCAAATATTGTAACAGCAGCAGCCATGGCCGCCGCTGACAGCAGGTAGCCATAGATGCTGCTCTTTTCCTTTTTCCTGTTTTGAACCTTCATAATCCGTCCTCCTTATCCGATTGCGGATAACACTCCCACCAGAGGAAGCATGACAGACAGAAGCACCAGGCCCACGGATACTGCCAGCACCGCCACAATGGTGGGTTCGAACCTGGCTATCATATTATCAATGGAGGCATCGGCGGCTTCCTCGTAGTCCCCCGATATCTCCTCCATGACACTGTCCAGATGGCCGCTTCTGCTTCCCACCTTAATCATCTGTATGTAAAAACCGGAGAACAGCCCGGTATCCTTCATGGACTGGTAATAACTTTCCCCCACCTGCAGCTGCTCCGAGCATCTGCTGATGCGCTCAGCCACCTTTTCATTGTCCACAAGTTCCTTCGCCAGCTCCATGCCCTTTTCCAGTTCCATCCCGCATTTAAGGGTCAGGGAAAGGACTGCAGTAAAGCGGCGGTTGGCCACTGCCAGGGCAATCTTGCTGCGGCATTTGACATAATTGATGAACCGCTCCACCAAACCGAACTTCCTGCCAAACCTGGACGCCACCCAGATACCGCCTGCCAGCAGTCCCAGGAGGGCAGCCACAACCAGGGCCGCGCCGCTGAACAGGCCGCCCAGACGGATGGCGGACAGCGCCACCGGCGACATCTGCGCCCCCAGCTGTTCATATACCTTGTTGAACACAGGCATGACCCGTGTAAACAGGACAAACAGCACCACCAGAAGCATGATTACCATCATGACAGGGTAGGTCACTGCATTCTTAATGGCTTGTATCAGCCGGTATTCCTTTTCATAATATACGGACAGGGATTTCATCATCTGGTCCATGGTTCCCGTGCTCTGGCCCAGCTTTGCCATCTTAACCACATAGTCCGGGAATACCTTGGTATCTTCCAGGACCTTAAAAAACGGGTCCCCCAGTTCCACGCCCTCCGCCATGTAGAGCAGCATGTCCTTTTCCTTTTTGTCAGCCGCATCCTCTGCCATGATGGCAAGCCCCTCATCCAGGGGTACCGCTGACTCCAGAAGCAGGGATACCTGCAGGCAGAAAGCTGCCAGTTCCCGGTAGGAATAGCGGTAATATGCCTCACCTTGCTTTTCCATGTCATTGCCTCCCAATTAATAGCTGTATTTGGCCTTATAGTTAGCGCCGTTGCCGATATACTGCATGATTTCCTGGCTCTGGCCGCTGGAGGACGCAAATGTGGGATCCATCAGTTTCCAGCTGTTGCCGTCAAAATAAATCACATTGTCCACCCAGCCCTGGCCTTCCAGATAAACATTAATCCAGGCATGATACAGGTTGCCTGTATAACCAACCACCAGCTTGGTGGGTATGTCCTGGGAACGCAGCATGGCTGTCATCAGGGCCGCATAGTCAAAACAGATACCCTTTTTCTGCGCCAGCACCACGTCCACATTGGGAAGGTAGCCTGACTGCACGGATGTGGCCTTGGCCGTGTCATAGGTAACATTGCTGATGACATAATTGTAAATATCAGTCACCACGCCAATCTGGTCCGCTGCGCCTGCTGCCACGGCAGCGCCCGTCTGCACGGCAGCGCTGGCAGAGTTAAAATTCACATACTGGTTCGGATATAAAAATGGCCCGAACTGGTTGGTGATACCGGCGTCAATGGACTGGCTGAAAGCCTGGGAATACTGGTTGCCCTGGATATTCTCAAATACCTTCACCTGATAGGAGCCGCTGCCCTCTGACAGCGGGAATACTTCGTACACCCCGCTGTTATTCAGATCATATGTATAGGTCTCAGAGCCGCTTTTTGTAATCTGTATCTTAATCTTTCCCACGCTTCCTGTGTACTTGACCATGATATAGCCCTCTGATACATTGGAAGCATCCAGGGTAGCCTTCTCATTCTTATAGGTGGTCACGCCGGAAGCAATGGGGGTCCGCACATAACTGCCGGCAGGCTTATTATATAAAGGCACCTGGGTATCTTCTATCACCACCGCATCCCGGCCGGACCCGGCCCATGCCGCAGCAGCCGGGAGACTTCCCGATACAATGGCCGCGGCCGCGACGGCAGCTGTTAACTTTATAACTGGTTTACGTATTATTCTCATCATAAATTCACCTCCTGCCTGCCTATGGGGAATATTATGGCATCATGCGCTGTCTCACGATTTCATATGCCAGGACCCCGGCTGCCACGGATGCATTCAGGGAGTCAATATCGCCCTTCATGGGAATGGAGGCCGTCATATCGCAGTGTTCCCTGACCAACTTGCCAACGCCTTCCCCTTCATTGCCAACCACAAGCCCAATGGGGCCTTTCAGGTTCACCTTATACATGATGTCGCCGCCCATGTCCGCGCAGACAAACCACATCCCCTTTTTCTTCAGGTCTTCCATGGCAGCCGTCAGGTTGGTGACCTTTGCAACCGGGGTATAGTTAAGGGCGCCTGCGGATGTCTTGGCAACCGTGGCTGTAAGCCCTGCCGCCCTCCGCTTGGGGATGATGACCCCGTGTGCGCCTGCCAGGTTGGCTGTCCTTATGATGGCCCCCAGGTTATGGGGATCCTCTATGCCGTCTAACAAGATGAGGAACGGCGGTTCCCCTTTCTCCTCTGCAGCCTTCAGCATGTCCTCCACCTCTGCGTACTCATAGGCCGCCGCATAGGCAATCACGCCCTGATGCTTCCCTGTCTCCGATATCTGGTCCAGACGTTCCCTGGCAACGTAATTCACAATGGTATCATGTTTCTTGGCTTCCCTCACAATGGTGCGCACGGGTCCGTCCTGACAGCCGTCCAGCACGAACAGCTTATCAATGGTCTTGCCGGAACGGAATGCTTCCAGAACCGCATTACGCCCCTCTATGGTCAGTTCTTCATATCTCATGTCATGTCTCCTGTCTCTTGCCCAGCCCCGGTGTCTGCGGCTGTCCTGTCCTGCGCTGCCTGCCCATCCATGGCAGCCGTTTCATCTTCCCTGCCCGGCAGTTCCCCAAGCCTTATGAGGCCCTGGCTTACCAGATATACCAGCCTGTCATACCGTTCCTTAAGGAACAGCCAGCCCGCCAGGGCTTCCAGTCCCGTGGCCGTCCGGTAATCAATCACCGATGCGTTCTTGGCCGTTGTCACGGATTTGGCGTTGCGCCCCCGTTTGTACACGGCGTGTTCTTCCTCTGTCAGCAGGTCTTCAATGGCCCTTATAAGGGCTGCCTGGGTTCCTGCCTTAACCAGTCCGGCGCTGCGCTTGTGCATCTTATTCACCTGCATGCTGCCATGGTTGACGACCCTGGAACGGATCATGAGTTCATACACCGCATCCCCAATATAGGCCAGAACCAGTGGCGAGTACATATTCGCGTCCACTGGTTCAAGATTCATACACTGTTTATAATATGTCAGAAAATCAACTGAAGTTACACTCTCTTCCACTTTACGCCCTCTCTGGTATCTTCCAGTACAATGCCCATATCAAGAAGCTTTCCGCGGATTTCATCTGCCAGTGCAAAATCCTTATCTTTTCTGGCCTGCTGTCTGGCCGCAATCATTTCCTCAATGTCGCTGTCCAGCACTTCTTCCTTCTTCTCAGTTATGATGCCCAATACATCGCACAGCTGCTCAATGTTCTTCTTAAGGAAGGACACATACGCCTTGGTGCTGCCGGAATCAGCCGTTGTATTGGCCAGCTTCACCAGCTCGAAGACAACCGAGATGGCATCCGCTGTATTGAAATCATCGTCCATGGCTTCCTCGAACCTGCCCAGCAGCTTCCCTGCCTCTTCCATGCTGCCCTGCTCCGCACAGGTTTGTGCCGCGCCCTCTGCCTTTGCCTCCAGGTCCCGTAACTTATCCACACAGGTCAGGATACGCTCCAGGCCGTTCTTAGATGCCTCCATCAGGTCGGCGCTGAAGTTAAGGGGACTGCGGTAATGGGCGCTGAGCATGAAGAAACGCAGCACCTGTAAATCGTACTTTTCGCTGATTTCACGGACCGTAAAGAAGTTGCCCAGGGATTTGGACATTTTCTTATTATCAATGTTAAGGAATGCGTTGTGCATCCAGTAGGTTGCAAACGGTTTGTCATTGGCGCACTCGCTCTGTGCGATTTCATTCTCATGGTGTGGGAAGATTAAGTCCTCGCCGCCCGCATGGATGTCAATCTGCTCGCCCAGATAGCGTTTGGACATGACGGAACACTCAATATGCCAGCCCGGACGTCCGTTGCACCAGGGTGACTCCCAGAAAGGCTCCCCTTCCTTTTTCGGCTTCCACAGCACGAAATCACTTGGGTCTTCCTTCCCCTCCTCGCCGGTCACCTTAATCTCGCGGAAACCGGACTGCAGCTCATCCAGATTCTTATGGGACAGCTTGCCGTACTCCTTGAAGGAACCGGTCCTGAAATAAACCGTGCCGTCCTTTGCCACATACGCATGGCCCTTGTCAATCAGGGTCTGGATCATCTCCAGCATGCCGCAGATTTCCTGGGTTGCCTGGGGATGTACCGTGGCTGGCTTGACATTCATGGCCGCCATATCCTTTTTGCACTCCTCAATATAGCGCTGTGAGACAGTGTCCGCGTCCACGCCCTCTTCAATGGCTTTCTTTATGATTTTGTCATCCACATCCGTAAAATTGGATACATACTTCACATCATAGCCCTTATACTCAAAATACCTGCGTACTGTATCAAATACAATCATGGGCCTTGCGTTGCCGATGTGGATTAGGTTATACACCGTGGGGCCGCATACATACATCTTGACCTCGCCCGGTGTCAATGGCACAAATTCCTCTTTTCTTCTGCTCAGTGTGTTAAATATCTTCATACTCTTATTCTCCTCGTGGATAAATTCTCTCTTATCTACCTGATTTTCCTTAACCTTTATATGTCTTTTATCTCATCCCCGGCCACAGCCAGGACAGCTTTTACAGCCCTCAGACATCATTTTATTATCATAGCAGTAGTCTGCCGGTTCCGTCAATAAGGTAATTGCCTGAGAAGAAATCCCTTCCCCTGTTCCTGTAAAGCCAAGCCCCTCCTCTGTAGTGGCCTTGACACTGACCCTTCCTGCATCCAGGTGGAGGGCCTCCGCTATATTGGCCGCCATCTGCGGCCTGTACGGTGCAAGCTTAGGTTTCTGGGCAATGATGGTTGCATCGATATTCTCAATCACATACCCCTTCTCATCCAGAAGTTCCCCTACCCTTCTTAACAGTTCTATGCTGGAAATCCCTTTATATGCAGGGTCCGTATCCGGGAAATGCTGTCCGATGTCCCCCAGCGCGGCTGCCCCTAAAAGGGCATCCATCACTGCGTGGACCAGCACATCTGCATCCGAATGGCCAAGAAGCCCCTTTTCATAGGGAATGGCCACTCCTCCCAGAATCAGGCTGCGGTCCTCTGCCAGCTTATGAACATCGTATCCTTGTCCGATTCTCATAGATTCTCCTTACTATATGCTTTACCATATACTTTCTTATCTTGGTTTTCTTTCCATGGGTTTCTTTACCATGGACATCTTTCCATGACGTACTATACCATCATCCTTACCTTCCTGGCAATACATCCCGCCTGGATATCCGTCTGGAGGCCGCAGTTCTCACCATCCGCATGGACCGGAAGGGCCGCCTCCGTATGGATGGCAATCTCCCTGCACTCAAAGCTGCGCACCCCCTTCTGCTTTCCCTTACGCCTTGTGAGGGCTGAAAGCAGGACCGGAATCAGCCTTGCCTTGGCGGCATGGCTGACCACGCATATATTCATCTTCCCATCACTTCCATCCGCTCCCGGTGCAAACAGGAAGCCGCCGCCTTCTGAAGGCTGTATGTGGCATGAGATGAAAAGAATATTATTAAATTCTACTTTCTTCACCCCGTCCAATACGATATAGCCCTTGGAGGACTTACATCGGAAAAACTGGCGTATCCCAAAGATGATATAAGAAAGTCTTCCCAATCCCATACGGCTTAAACGCCTGCTGCACCCGCATGACAGTACATCCTGGCACACGGATGCATCATAGCCAATTCCCGCGCTTACAAGGAAACGCCGGTGTGACAATTCATGCTCCCCGTAAGAAAGCACGCCATAATCTATCATGGTAAAATGCCTGGGTGTCAGCTGCTTTTTCAGGCACTTAAGCACACTTCTCGGCATGCGGAGACTCCGGGCCAGGTCATTACCCGTGCCGGCGGGTATATATCCAAGGCTTAAAGGCGCATGGAAAGAAACGCCGTCCAGGACCTCATTCATGGTCCCATCGCCGCCGACCGTGATGATGTAGCGCGGCTCGCGGACACCATCGGTCAGCTTCCTGGCAATGAGCCTGGCATCACCAATCCCCTCTGTCAGGAAAGCTTCATATTCTATATTATGATTGTCCATATAGCGGGCCATGGCCTTCCAAAGCTTCATGCCTCTGCCGCTTCCCGCGTTGGGGTTTACGATAAAGTTATACATGAGGGGTATGCAAAGTCCTTTCCAGTGCATTGATTAATTTCTAATATCTGTCGATTATTATACCATAATCCCATATAAAACACTAAGAAAATTTCTATAAAAAAAATAGTTAAAAAAGTCTTGACAATTACCACAATTTATCATATACTGTACAGGCAGTCGCGATTGAGCTGCTGCGAAGCCTGGAATGTGGGGTCTTAGCTCAGCTGGGAGAGCATCTGCCTTACAAGCAGAGGGTCACAGGTTCGAGCCCTGTAGGCCCCACTACCTACCAAAATTTAATATGGCGGAATAGCTCAGATGGCTAGAGCACACGGTTCATACCCGTGGTGTCGAGAGTTCGAATCTCCCTTCCGCTACTTCTTAACAGCCCTGAAAGCTTGAGGAATCAAGTGTTTCAGGGTTTTTGCTTTGGAAAATCTTTGATAACACTTGGTAACTTTTGATAACACTTTTATATCACCATTCTTTTGTTTGCAGCTTTTTCTAATTCCCGTTCCCTCTCAGATACGTCTTTTGGTCAAAACAATAATTATTCAAGGATCTTCTATTGAATAGTATTAAAAAATGAGTTTACTCTGTCTTAGGGTAAACTTAGGAATGTTATGCCAATGGCCTACGCTTTATCCGCCAAAGGCGAAGCAAGAATAATTCGTACACAGTTCGCAATGGCTCTCATTATAGAACAAACTGTTCATTCGCTTGTGTTATTGCATCTTTTTTTCAAGAATAAAACTTCCTTCTTCAATGTCTTTGGGGTTTTCAATTCTTACAACATAGAATCCGCATTTATTGATGTAAAAATTATGATTTCTACGAGAAAAAATAGGGGTTTCTGTTTTCCATACCTCTGTATCCGAAAACTCATGTTCAACAAAATCCCATACTAATTTTCCAATACCTTTGTTCTCTGCTACCGGGTCAATAAACACATTGCCAAGAAAGTTTTGCTTGGTGTCTGCATTAATCCAAAGTATTATTGCACCAATAACCTTTCTATATCCTCATCCTCTTCCCCCTTCACGCCCAATCTTTGGCATAGGCGTTGATAGGCATTCATTATCTCTGCATATGCCTGTTCACATACCTTACCTTCCTCGAATTCATCTTCCACACGGAACCATTGTGGCCTTTCACAGCGTGATTTAGCTGATAAACTCCAATTAGCCGACTTAAACTTTGATAAGAACATAATTACCCGGATTGAAACCAGCAGCCGTTTTGTGAATGACTTTGAATTAAAAACATTGTCTAACTTTTTTGGTGTATCCTATTCTTATTTGCTTGATGGGATTCCGACATCTGAAGACTTGGAAAAATATCCGGATTTACTTCCATGATAATATATAGAGGGGATACCTCCATTAATGTTTATTTTAAGGGGACACCTGCAACAGGATGTTCCCTTTTTGTCGTAATGCCATTATAGCTGTAACGCCATTATATAAGTTTCCTGCATGGCACATAAAAACCAGAAAAAATAAAATCGTGATGGATTATCCCCCATAAATGGTGCTATTATTAAAGTAAACCAACAAACCACCTTTACACCACCCACGGAGGAATCAAACATGTGGCTTCTTTTCGCATTAGCTTCATCCCTGTTCGCAGCATTGACTTCGATTCTGGCAAAGATAGGAATCGAGGGAGTGAATTCCAATCTTGCAACCGCCCTGAGGACCATGGTCGTGGTAATCATGGCCTGGGGAATGGTATTCCTTACAAACTCCCAGGGCGGGATTGTCAGCATAACGAAAAAAAGCTGGCTTTTCCTTATCCTGTCAGGGATGGCCACCGGCATATCCTGGCTCTGTTATTATAGGGCATTACAGATTGGGGAGGCATCAAAAGTAGTCCCGGTTGACAAATTAAGCGTTGTCGTGACAATCATATTGGCTTTTGTTTTCTTACACGAAAGCATCACCGTCAAATCGGTCATCGGCATGATATTGATTACGGCAGGTACCCTGTTCATGGTTTTATGAATCAGCCGGACATACAGCAATCGCAATCAGCCCCATCCAAACCGGCCACTGGATTCCAGCCCCCGTATCTTCCTTTTAAAAGCGGGGACCGTTCATATGGCTCTCCTGCCTGCTGAAAGCCTTCATGCTCCCCTATGACAAAAGAAAAAAGGCCGCCTCCCACTTCCATTTATCCACAATCATGATACCACTAGATATAGATAAACACAATTTCCAGCCAAAATATCTTGTATTCCCGGTGGATATTGTGGATAAGTCTGTGGATGATTTGTGAATTATATGTGGATAGGTACGCCTGTAGCAATCCTTGAAACCCTTCCTTAAACTGTTGGGGAATGCAGTTTCATAGTCACATTCATTTACAGCTTTTATTGAATACTTATGGGCAGGCAGGAAAACGTCACCAATGATAGTACGGACCGTCCAAAGCGTCCCTTCATGGCCATTCCTTTACTGATACGGCCCCTTTTTTATTGCCATCATGATCAAGGCCACATCCAGGTTAACCTTTGCCTTCTCATTACTAATAAATTTCTCCCAATTTTCATCAGCGCTGTCCGGAAACAGCTTCATGGCTGCAAACATATCCTCAGCTGCCTTTATTGACTGATATATGACATATGATTCCCACATCTTACTATCCCCATATAAATTATTTATACACTTGCCGTGCATTGCTATACCATTCTAAATTCCTAATCATTGGAAATCAACCGGATATTTGTGCACATAGGCACATAGTATGGATTTTCAGGGTATAAAAACAGCAGCCCCTGCGGGAAATGTTCCCGAAAGGCTGCTTAAGACAGATGGCTGGAATGAATGTTCAAACACCCCCTAATACTACCTAATCTTCCCTGTCCGTCCTGTCCAGATAATCCAGTATCTCCTGGGCATTGGTATCTGGCTTTGCCTTTTCAAACACTTTTTCAATCACGCCGTCTTCATCAATCACATATGTGCTTCTTACCACACCCATGGATACCTTTCCATAAAGTTTCTTTTCCTTCCACACATCATATGCCTGGATGGCTGTCAGTTCCGAATCCGACAGGAGGATGAAGGGCAGGTCATGCTTGGCTGCAAAGCCTGCATGTGATTTCTCACTGTCCTTGCTCACCCCGATAACCTCCACATTCCTCTCCTTAAAACCACTATAAGCCCCCGCAAACGCACAGGCCTGCCTGGTGCACCCCGGCGTATTATCCTTCGGATAAAAATACAGCACCACCTTCTTACCATTAAAAGAAGACAGGGTAACTTCCTTCCCCTCCTTATCCCTAAGTGTAAAATCCGGCGCCTTTACTCCAACTTCCAGCATGTTCTTTCCTCCTACTGCACTTTGTGTTTCTTATATGTTTCATACGTGTATCCTATGTGATACACATCTGAATCCATATTATTCCCTCATCTGCAAGTTGTCAAGGCAGAATATGTTCCTGGATACTGCTCCCGTCTGCCTCTCCCGTCTGCCGTCACAGGCCGCTGTTCCTATCTGCTGCTCCCGGCCGCCTCTCCGGTCTGCTGTCCCAGGACGCTGTTCCTATCTGCTGCTCCCGGCCGCCTCTCCCGCCTTCTGTCCCAGTCCAATGTTCCTATCTGCTGTTCCCGGCTGCAAAGCAGGCAGCCCCGCCTGAAACGCCGGAACTGCCTGCCAATACAAATACTCCCTTTATTCATTTACATTCTTTTTAAGGAACCCAAGGATGACACAGCCCACTGCCGCCCCTGCCACAACCGCAGCCAGATACATGAACGGATTGCCAATGGTAGGCAGTACGAAGATGCCTCCATGGGGTGCGCGCAATGTACAGCCAAATGCCATGGAAAGCCCGCCTGCCAGCGCGGAACCGATGATACAGGACGGAATGACACGCAGCGGATCCTGTGCGGCAAAGGGAATGGCTCCCTCCGTGATGAAGGATAGTCCCATGACATAGTTTACAATGCCGGACTGGCGGTCCTTTGCCGTGAATTTCTTTTTAAAGAAGGTGGTGCATAGCGCAATGGCAATGGGCGGGACCATTCCTCCTGCCATCACAGCCGCCATGACTTCGAAGTTGCCCTCGGCCAGCTGGGCTGTTCCGAACACATAGGCTGCCTTGTTGAATGGTCCGCCCATGTCGATGGACATCATGCCGCCCAGCACCATGCCCAGCACAATCCTGCTGGCGCCGCCCATGCCGTTCAGGAAATGGGTCAGTCCGTCATTAATCATTCCCATGTAAGGATTGATGAAGGTGGTGACAACGGCTGCCAGGAAAATCCCGATAACCGGATACAGAAGTACTGGTTTGATTCCTTCCAGGGACTTGGGAAGCTTTGAGAACAGCTTTCTCAGGCCAACCACGATATATCCGCCTACAAAGCCTGCAAACAATGCTCCCAGAAATCCAGCATTCACGTCCCCGCCCGCCGGATTTGCAAAAGTGGCGCCCATCTTTGCAATCATACCAGCCACAAGGCCGACTGCCAGTCCCGGACGGTCGGCAATACTCATGGCGATAAATCCTGCCAGGATGGGAAGCATCATACCGAATGCCTGCTCCCCGATGGTCTTAAGATATGCTGCCAAAGGAGTGTTCTTACCAAAATTGGACGGGTCAATGGAGTAGTCATCAAAGAGGAATGCCAGTGCGATAAGGATGCCGCCTCCGATTACAAATGGAAGCATATGGGAAACACCGTTCATCAGGTGCTTGTAAATGGTCCGTCCCACACTGTCATTGCCGCTGTCTGATGATACACCTTCTGAACCGGTATGATGATAAACCGGAACCGTTCCGCTCACAGCCCTGTTAACCAGTTCCTCCGCCTTGTGGATACCGTCAGCAACCGGTACCATGATAACCGGCTTCCCGTCAAACCGGGCCATCTCCACGTTCTTGTCAGCAGCAATGATAATGGCGTCAGCCGCAGCTATCTCCTCCCTTGTGAGTACATTCTGGGCGCCGCCGGATCCATCGGTTTCAGCTTTTAATGGAATTCCCAGCTTCTTACCCGTGTTCTCCAGGTTCTCGGCAGCCATGTAGGTGTGGGCGATTCCGGTGGGGCAGGCAGTGACCGCAAGCACGCGATAGCCGCCGGACGCCTTGGCATTTCCACCCAGACCGCCTGACGCCTTGGCATCTCCGCCCATACCGCCGGACGCATTGCCTTTTCCAGCTGATTCCCCATCCGTCTGGCCATTCCCAACCAAATCATCCGAAGCCTGCCCATCCTTCCCGGCGTCCGCTCCCTCCGGAGCGCCAAAGCGGGCAACCTCTGCCTCATCAATGATCTTCAGGAATTCGTCCTTATCCTTTGCAGCAATCAGGTTCTCCTTAAACCCCGGATTCATTAAAAGGGTGGACAGACGAGACAATGCCTCCAAGTGTACGTCCGCTCCGCCTGCCGGGGCAGCAATCATGAACAGCAGATGGGCCAGGGAACCGTCAAATGCCTCATAGTCCACTCCGTCCCTCACCACCATGGCCGCCAGCCCGGGTTCCTTTACCGCTTCCACCTTTGCATGGGGGATGGCAATCCCTTCGCCGATTGCCGTACTGCCAAGGGCTTCCCTGGCAAGGATCCCTTCTTTATATCCAGCCTTGTCATTCAGGCGTCCGCCTGCATCCATGAGTGATACCAGTTTATCAATGGCTTCTTCCTTGGAATCAGCCGCAACATCCAGTCCAATACTTTCTCTTTTTAATAATTCCGTTATGCGCATACAACTCGCCCTCCTGGTTCATTAAAGTGTTTCCATAAGTTTCATGATATCCTGCCTTGTTCCGATTCCATCTGAAAATGCCGTCGCTCCGCCGCATGCAGTGCCCAGCTTCAGTGCATACCTGTAATCGCCTGTTTCCAGGTACCCGGCGATGAACCCGGCCACCATGGAATCCCCGGCCCCGACCGAATTCTTAACCGTCCCCCGTGCAACGCCCTGCCTGTAAATACTGCCGTCCTCCGCCACAAGGATTGCCCCGTCCTTTGCCATGGATACCAGCACGTTGACCGCGCCCATTTCCTGAAGCTTTCCTGCGTAGGCCGCAATGTCCTCATCCGTGGTCACCGTGACACCGAACATCTGCCCCAGTTCATGGTTGTTGGGCTTGATGAGGAAAGGATGGTACTTCAGGACATTCAGCAGCAGGTCCTTTTCCGCATCCACGACAATCTGGATTCCCCTGCCGTCAAGCATCTCCATGATACGCTCATAGATATCCGCATCCATGCAGGCCGGAATGCTTCCGGAAAGCACCAGCACATCCCCCTGTTCCAGACCGGACAGCTTATCAAAAAGCACCTTCACATCCCCGGCCGTTATCTCAGGGCCCATGCCGTTGATTTCGCTTTCCTCATCTGATTTCAGTTTCAGGTTTATCCGGGACATCCCCTTCCCCACCTTAATGAAGTCTGACTGAAAGCCAAGTTCCTTAACTCCCCGCTCAATCTCATCCCCTGTGAATCCTGCCACAAACCCCAGTGCCGTGCTTTTATACCCCAGGTTTGCCAGCAACGCCGATACGTTGATGCCCTTGCCTCCATAAAAGATGTTCTCCCTGACCGTCCGGTTGACCCTTCCCAGTGTGAAATGATTTACGGTTACCACATAGTCCAGCGCCGGGTTGAACGTTACTGTGTAAATCATATATCACTTACCTCTCTTTTCATGAAAATTTATTTCTTTGTTGTCTTAATCATAATACGATATTGTTTTTTCGTCAATAGTTATTTATAAGAAAATATATTTCTTATCACATTTCATCACAATATACAAACAGGCAGCCTGTATATGTAAAAAGCCGCCTGTTTTTTGTGCATTTTTTCTATTTTCTCTTCTGTAATTTTACGATTATTTCCAAATCACTTTTTATCTGGCGATATGGCATTTTCATGACGGCGGATATGGTCCACCGCATCCTTCTTCCCCGCCATCAAAAGCAGGTAGAGTATCTCCATGACCGCCGTGGCCGTTACCCTTGAGAACCAGAATTCCTCTGTCAAAAGCTTTTCCCTGGTGGCAGTGACAATCCTGTAATCCGATATGGCTGCCAGGGGAGAATTGCTGTTATTGGTAATCAGTATGAGCGTGCACCCATTCTCCTTCGCCCCCTGTGCCAGGGTCATAAGGCGCTTGGACGAGCCGGAATTGGATATGATGAGGATTACATCCTCAGGTCCCAGATTAAAGGTATAGGCGGTCTGGCTCTCCCATATATCCCCGGCCACTGCCGCAATCCCCAGCTGGTTAAACTTAAATGCGCCGTCCAGGGCAACGGGAATGGTGTTGCCCACCGCCGCAAGCTGTACCATACGCGCGTGCTCCAGCTTGTCAAGGATCTGCTCCAGGTTCTCCGGCTTCATCATGTTCACTGTCTCGGTCAGTTCCGCCACCTTATTGGCAAGGATGTTCTGCAGGGACTGGGACAGGTCATGCCTGTCAATGTCATTGGAAATGTTCACGTCCCCCCGTTCTTCCTCCAGCACCTCCCTGGCCAGTGCCAGCTTCAGGCTGTGGAATCCCTTAAACCCGCATCTCCTGCAAAAACGCGATACCGTGGCGTCACTGGTGCCGCTGGCCTTGGCCAGTTCACCTACCGTCATATCCACCACATCCGCCTTATGCTCCATCATATAATCCGCTATCTTTTTTTCTGCTTCAAAAAATCCGTCATAGGAGGAGCAGATGACTCCCAGTGCGCTTCGTGTCTCTCCCATATCACATTCCGTCCATTCTGTGTAAATTTATTTCATAGGTTAAATATAGCACATAAAAATTAAAATTAAAAGCTGTTTATCGGCATATATTATAAAGCTTTCTAAAGGTTTATTAACTTTTTTGGAAGCCCCTTGTATTTCTAATTTCAGTGTGCTATAATCTCAGAACGTTGAGATATTTTTAACACTTTCTTTACATTTTTGTGATATTTATTTTTTCAAACAGAGAAAGAGGCTGATACTATGAACAGTATAAAAGCATTTCTTTACAAGTACAGGCACGCGTGGATATTGTCCTATGCATTCATCTATATCCCCTGGTTCTGTTACCTGGAAAAGACGGTCACCCGCAACTACCATGTCATGCACGTGGCACTGGACGACTTCATTCCATTTAACGAATATTTTATTATTCCCTATATGATGTGGTTTTTATACGTGGCAGGCACCATCCTTTATTTCCTGCTGACCAGCAGGGAGGATTTTTACAGGATCTGCACCTTCCTGTTCTCAGGCATGACCATCAGCCTGATTATCTGTACCTTTTTCCGCAATGGCACGGACTTCAGACCGGCGCTGGATTCAGGGAAGAATATATTTACCAGTATGGTCGCCGCCCTTTACAGGACTGACACACCTACCAACGTGTTCCCAAGCATCCACGTGTACAACTCCATCGGCACCCACATCGCCATCATGAAGAGCGAGGCGCTGAGGAAGCACCGGCTGGTACGGGCCGGTTCCGGCATACTGATGGTCTCCATCTGTCTGTCTACCGTGTTCCTGAAGCAGCACTCCGTCATTGATATGATAGGGGCAGCCATCATGGCTTATGTGATTTACGGGATTGTATATGGATACAACTGGTCCACAGAGGAGAAGAAGGTCAGGGAGAAGGCTCTTAGCTGACAGCCTGATTGAGGCATCACATGAAAGGCATACAAAAGACATTCCATCAATACAAAGGGATGTTGGAAAACTAACCCACGTTAGTCTTCCAACATCCCCTTTTTATTCAGGCAACCGGCCCCAATTAAGGCCGGGAGCCTGTAAAACTAGGGTGTGTTTGAAAATTGCTTTCCGTCAGCTGTGCGTCCCACTTCGTGGGAGATTTGGTCCCGATGAGGGAGGCGTAGCGGGCTACATTGACCGAATTGGGACCAAATATGCCGCGAAGTGGGGCGCGCAGATGGCGGGAATGAATTTTCAAACACACCCTAGTTAAACCCATAAAACTTCTGTGTAATCTTATACCCCAGAATCAGAAGCTCCCGTCCCCCTTTACCCGGAAGGTTGCAGCCCTGGCCCAGGAATCCAAGACGCAGGCGCAGATACAGGGGCAGGTTCATTTTCTTCAGGTACTGCCAAAGTTCCTTTTTCTTCTCCAGATTCTCCTCTGTCCCTGACTTGATGGCCAGTACCGAGGACACGGTCATCATGATTTCCAGATACTGGATCATATAGTGGCGCAGCTTCCTGCTGCTTATCTTCATCACATCATAGTATCCAAGCATCAGCTTGGTGACAAGAAGCTGCTGGTCAATCCGCCCAATCATCACCGACTCATTCACGGACTGATCCTGCCTGCCGATAAAATACCGGTAGAAGTTCACATCCAGATAATAGATATGTTTCACATGAGGCAGGGGCTGGTACACGAAAATGTTGTCCACATAGAAGGTATGCTTTGGCAGTTCCAATCCGCACTGCCTTAAAAGCCCTGTCCTGTATATGACGGAGTGCATCAGTATGTACTGGCCTGTCATGAAGAATTTGACGTCATTCCACCCAAACACCTTCTCCTTCGGGAATGCGGTATGGTACTTCATGACCTTCTTGCGCTTTGCCCCCTGCTTCTCATATACAAAGTTGGTGACCAGCATGTCCAGGGTCTCTTCCCCGTACACAAAACGGCGCAGGGTTTCAAGCACGCTCTGGAATGCCTCTTCATTCACCCAGTCATCGCTATCCACCACCTTAAAGAAGATTCCGGTGGCATTTTTAAGGCCGGTATTCACAGCCTCTCCGTGTCCTCCGTTCTCCTGATGGATTGCCCGGCATATGGTCGGGTATCTCCTCGCATATTCATCCGCAATCTCTGCTGTCCTGTCCTTTACGGAGCCATCATCCACAATGATGATTTCCACTTCCTCCCCGCCCGTAAGCAGGGTACTGATACAATGTTCCATATAACTTTCCGAGTTATAGCAGGGTATTGCTACGGATAATAACTTCACTTTTTCTCCTCCTCGTCACAAGCAGTCAGCGCCTTTCCTCAAGACGCCTGCCATCACAGTCCAAATACCGCCAGGGCTGTCAGGTTGGCGGCCCAGTGCATCAGCACGGCCATGGGGTACTTCCGGTACGCGCTGGTCTCATATCCCCATGCCAGTATCATGCCTAAAATAAATGCATACGTTCCCTGTACCCAGTTTCCGTGATATAATCCAAATGCCAGGGATGACAGGGCAGCGGATAACCAGAATCCCGTGCACTGTCTGAGCCAGCCGTACAGGAACGCCCGGAACAGCAGTTCCTCTGCCAGCGGCGCGGTAAACAGCGTGACCACCATAAATGCGGCCGGCCGGGCTGTGGCCGGTTTCATGGCAGCCTCAAAGGCAGCCAGACTGCCCACGGACCATGGAACAGCCCTTATCAGCAGATTGCCGGCAAGGGCTGCCGCCGCCGACACTTCCATCCGCAGCCACCATCCGTCCGGCAGCATCTTTCTTCCATCCTTCATATGCCTCTTATCTTCCTGTTCCCATTCTGCTGACAGTATAGCATGACTGCATTGTTTTTGCCACCATATTTTACTCTCTTTTCATTGCATTTTTTCCCAATTTCACCTATAATTAACTTAATTTATATGACAATTCAGAGACAAGCGAGGTATGGATTATGGCAAAAAAACGCATTGTATTGGCCATTGGCCACAAAGATTTGGGAACCAATCTTCCGGAGCAGAAGGCTGCTGTGGCCAGGACTGCAAAGGTCATTGCCGACTTTATCCAGGAAGGCTGGCAGGTAGCTATCGTACACAGCAACGCTCCCCAGGTAGGCATGATCCACACTGCCATGAATGAATTCGGCAAACAGCATGATGGATACAGCAAGGCCCCCATGTCCGTATGTTCAGCCATGAGCCAGGGCTATGTGGGATACGACCTTCAGAACGGCATCCGCGCCGAACTGATTAAGCGCGGCATCTATAAACCGGTCAGCACGGTCCTGACCCAGGTTACCGTGGATCCTTACGACGAGGCCTTCTATACACCCGTGAAGGTGGTGGGACGCGTCATGACAAAGGAAGAAGCGGAGGAAGAAGAAGCAAAAGGCAACCATGTAAAGGAAGTGGGGAATGGATACCGCAGGATTGTGGCTTCCCCGCACCCGGTTGCCATTGTGGAGATTGACGCCATCAAGGCGCTGATGGACGCCGACCAGATTGTCATTGCCTGCGGAGGCGGCGGAATCCCTGTCATGGAGCAGGGCTACAACTTAAGGGGCGCCAGCGCCATCATCGAGAAGGATCTGGCAACCGGGCTTCTGGCCAAGGAGATTGACGCGGATGTGATGATGATACTCACCAGCGTTGAGAATGTGACCCTTAACTACGGCACCAAGGATGAACAGCCCATCGGGCATATGAGCATTGAACAGGCAAAGGATTATATCAACCAGGGCCAGTTTGAATTTGCATCCATGCTGCCGAAGATATCCGCATCCATTGATTTCCTGGAAAGCGGCAAGGGCCGCAAGGCCATCATCACCACCCTGGACAAGGCCAAGGAAAGCCTTAAGGGGAACGGTGGGACGGTCATCGAATAGTGCATATATCCAGGCACTCAGTATCACATATATCATCAGGCAGGGCAATCAGCAGGAACCTTGTCTGTCCATAAAAATTTCAAGAGGGATTGCATTGCCTGCAATCCCTCTTTTAATCCATCTGTTCCTCATCCACCACCCGGGACTTAATATAATCCACCACTTTTTCCCTGGGCATTTCCAAGGATAATGCCAGCTCTGAATACAGGTTTTCCTCAGCCGTCTTAAAATACCGCTCGTCCAGGTCCGTCATCTTCTTGCCCTGCCTGGTCCTGTCCTGCCGCCGCAGGTACAGCGCCTTAATCATGCTGACCCACACATGGCAGTCGCAGGTTTTCAGCGCTTCCTTGTACCGCTCTTCCCTCTGCTTGTCTTCGGTCACTTCCATCTCTTTCACATCCTGGATCCTGTCAATCAGACATAGGGCCTCATCCCTGGTAAGGAGCGGCCGTATGACAGTCTTGTCCGAATCCACAGGTGTCACGATTTTACAGTCCTGATGATAATAGGGTCTCAGCTCATAATAAAGCTTGCCCTTAGGCCCGCCAGGCCTGTCTATCGTCTTAATGTCCATGATTTCACAGACCCCCCTGATTCCATAAATGATATATTGGCCTTTCTCAAACATATTTTACCGCCTGCTTCCCTAATTTTATAATACTATTCTATCATTAAAATTTTGTCGATGTCAGGCGTTTTTTGTGAAAGCCTTTATTTTCGTGGATTATGTCTTATATAGGCCACAGATGATTTGTGCATAATTACAACATCATTCTTTTCTTGACATACCTATGTAATCTATGTATAATATCAAATATACCTAGATTATCTATGTGATATGAACCATTTACCATTATCAAAGGAGGTCATCCCATGGACAAACGCTACATGGCCCTTGCCACTTCCATGCTGGTCCTTAAACTGCTGGACCGCCAGAGCATGTACGGGTACCAGATCATCCGGGAACTGGAACAGCAGAGCCAGAACGTATTCAGGCTGCAGGAGGGCACCCTCTATCCTGTCCTTCATGCGCTGGAGCAGCAGGGCGCGGTATCCACATCCCAGCAGCTGGCGGACAACGGCAGGATCCGCAAATACTATGCCATCACATCCCACGGACAGAAGCTGTTGGATGAAAAAGAAAAGGAATGGCGGGTCTATGAATCCGCCGTCAACCAGGTGATGGGAGGTGTTCTTTTTGGATAAGGAACGATTCCTGGACGAGATAACCCACCAGATTTCCTACCGGCCCCTGCGCCCCTCCATCCGCCAGGAGCTTGAGTCCCATATAGAGGACAGGATTGAGGAATATGAATCCCTTGGATTTTCCACCTCCGATGCAACTGAGCAAGCGCTGGCCTGCATGGGGGATGCGGTGTCCATTGGCACCGGACTGAACGAAGTCCACAAAATCCAGAAGGCCCCGCTGCTTTCCATCATCACCGCCCTGCTCTTCCTGACAGGTTTTGCAGCTGCCTGTTTCAGGTTCCTGCGGTGGTCGCCGCAGCAGACGGTCAATGGGGCCATATGTTATATCCCGGGAGGGATCCTTCTTGTCATGACGGCATTAAAAGGATATCCCCTGCTCATCCGCTTCCGCAAGGTCCTGGCTTTTGCCATCCCCCTCCTGTATCTGGCGGTCCAGGTCCATGAAATCATTTTCACACGGATAAACGGCCGTTATTTCAATATCGCCAACATCACTTATTTTGCCGCCCTGTTGTTTGCCCCTGTGGCTGTCGCGCTGTTATATGGCTGCCGGCAGGACAGGAAACATTTCCTGGCCGCTTCATTTACGTGTACCGGCCTGTGGGCAATGCTGATGTATTTTTCCCTGTCATATGAAGGTGGGACTGCGGCGCTTATTTCCATCCTGACCATGGTCTGCACCGCCTGTTTCATGATTCACCGGGGGATCATGAAAGGCAGTAAAAGAAAACCATATACCGGAGTCCTGGCAGCGCTGGCCCTGCTCTCAGGCCCCCTTTTCCTGACCGCCCAGGGCCGCAGCAATCTGCAGGCATTCCTTTCGCCGCAGTCTGCAATCAGCAGCACCTGGGATGATACATACAACGGGATCCTCATACGCAGCCTGATTGCCAGGACCCCGCTTACCCATGGAATCAGCCTATCCCCGGAGGAGATGATGGACTATGGAACCGGCGCATGGTACTTTGCCTCCCGCAATCCGCGCCAGATTGGGATTGACGCTGCCGGACATACCTCCAACCGGCAGTTATTCGAATCCTATGGGGAGTGGGAACCGGGAAGCGCGCCCCGGTACATCCACTACAGCGCGGAAAATGTAACCCTCCGGGATATCCTCCCACAGCACTATTACAACAACTATATCATCGCCGTATGTATCCTTTTATACGGCTGGCTGCCCGGACTGGCGCTGATTGGGGCCGTGGCCCTTTTCTATCTTCTCCTTTTTGCCTGCATCACCAGGATCCGCGGGAAACTGGCTTCCTCCCTTGCATTCTGCTGCGGTCAGTGCCTGCTGTGGCAGGGAGTCCTGTACCTCCTTGGGAATCTTGGATACCAGTATGCCTCGTTCTCCAACCTGCCCCTGATTTCAGAGGGACGGATGAGCATCATGGCCAACATGCTGCTATTGGGAATGATTTATTCGGCCTACCGATTTGACCGGGTGGTGGATGAAGGAATACTGGAGTTAAGGGAAGCAGAAGCATAGGTGCATCCAGCAAACAACGTTACATCCACCAAACAAAGACAGGGGCGGATTCCTGCATCCAAGCAGGACATCCGTCCCTGTCTTTTACTTCATCATGGCCCGCGCCTCAGAAACACGCCCCAGGCGCTCCATCCACACAGCCGGCAGGCATCCGGCAGGGCCTTAAACCCGCTTCCCGCTCCTGTCCAGCCGGTATCCGTCAATGGTACAATCCACGCGCATCACACCGTTATCCGGGTTCAGGTAATACCAGTCGTCCTTGTATTCCTGCCATCCCGTCTTCATATAGCCATCCGTGCCGAAATAGTACCAGTTGTCGTTAATCAATGCCCAGGATGTAAGATTCTCTCCCTGGTATTCGTACTTCCAGCCCTTGCTTTCTTTTAACCACTTACCCAGAAGGATATTGCGGTATTCATTCATGCCGCTCTCCGGCAATACGGAAAAATACAGGTTTGTCCTGGCATCCCTGTAACGGAACTCCACCACGTAGCAGCGGTCCAGCGTATCATAGAGATTGCCTGCATTCTTCTCCCGCTCCACTGTCTCAGGACGCACAATGGGATAATGGGTCCCTTCCTTAAGGCCTGTAACCGTGCATTCCAGATACTTCTGGGTCTCACCGTCATAGGTGATTAGATAATAATTCATTGTCACGTCATCCAGATTGATGTCGTTCTTGTCTTTTGTTACCGTAAATGTATCCTCTTCCGAAGCCCTGTAGCCGAGCACATAGGACGAGTAACCATCATATATGGAAGTCTTCCTGCTGTTAAGATCCATATGCATGGTCACAGGTACATCAGGTGTTATGGCGGCGGCTTCTGATACAAACACAGAACCTATACTCAGGACAGCTGCAAATACAATGGCTCCCAGCTGCCGGACCGGTCTGATCATCCTCATCCGGTACCCTCCTCTCAATCTTCTGACTCCGCAGGGCTGTTATCTGACAACAACCTTCATGAAATTCTTCTTGCCCCGCTTAAATACCATGCCATCTCCTGCAAACTGGTCTTTTGCAAACGCTGCCTTGATATCCTTTACCTGGCTGCCATCCACGGATACGCCGCCCTGTTCCACATTCCTTCTTGCCTCGGAACGGGAAGCGCAGAGTCCGGACTTCTGAAGCACGCCCAGGATATCAATGGAACCATCCACAAAATCTTCCTCTGAAAGCTCAAATGTAGGCATATTGGCAGTGCTGCCTCCAGCGGCAAACAGCGCCCTGGCGCCTTCCTGTGCCTTCGCTGCCTCTTCCTCGCCATGGACCAGCTTGGTCAGTTCAAATGCAAGGATCTCCTTGGCCTGGTTAAGCTGGCTGCCTTCCCACTGATCCATCTCGTCAATCTGTTCAATCGGAAGGAATGTCAGCATGCGCAGGCACTTAAGCACATCCGCGTCCGCCACGTTCCTCCAGTACTGGTAGAACTCAAAGGGAGTGGTCTTGTTGGGATCCAGCCACACTGCGCCGGACTGTGTCTTGCCCATCTTCTTGCCCTCGGAATTCAGTAACAGGGTAATGGTCATGGCATGGGCGTCCTTGCCCAGCTTACGGCGGATTAACTCTGTGCCGCCCAGCATGTTGCTCCACTGGTCATCCCCGCCGAACTGCATGTTGCAGCCGTAGCGCAAAAACAGCTCATAGAAATCGTAGCTCTGCATGATCATGTAGTTGAACTCCAAAAAGCTTAAGCCCTTCTCCATCCTCTGCTTATAGCACTCTGCCCTCAGCATGTTATTCACAGAGAAGTGAGGTCCTACTTCCCTGAGGAAATCAATATAATTTAATCCCATCAGCCACTCGGCGTTGTTGACCATCATGGCCTTGCCTTCGGAAAAATCAATGAAGCGGCTCATCTGCTTCTTGAAGCAGTCACAGTTATGCTGGATGATCTCCGGTGTCATCATGGTACGCATGTCGGAACGGCCTGAAGGATCACCTACCATACCTGTGCCTCCGCCAATGAGGGCAATGGGCTTATTGCCTGCCATCTGAAGGCGCTTCATCAGGCACAGCGCCATGAAATGCCCTACATGAAGACTGTCAGCCGTAGGATCGAAGCCAATATAGAAAACAGCTTTTCCTTCATTGACCATCTTCTTAATCTCTTCTTCATTCGTCACCTGGGCAATTAATCCCCTGGCAACTAATTCTTCGTAAATCTGCATGGTTGTTCTCTCCTCTTCCTACTCTAAATATTTTATCATATTTCCTGTTTCATGCAAGGGCTTGATTCTTACGTTTTTCTATCAGCCGGTGTCCACGGCCCGGATAACAAAAAAAGGCCCGTCCCATTCAAAAGGACGAAGCCTGGACTCCGTGTTACCACCTGATGTTCACAGACAGCTCGCGCTGCCCGCCTCTTCGGGTACTGGAGCGCATGCCTCTCCTGAATACCCTAGCACGATAACGTGTGCAGGACCCGTCACAGCCTACTGGGCATCCGCCGTTGGGTGTGAAGCTCTAAGATGTATTCGTGACCTGCTTTCCATGCGCCTCTCATCACCCGGCTGCTTTCTGTATGCTTTTGCAGATCATTACTTGTTCCCGTCATAGCCAATTCATGAAATTATCCCCATTATAGACAGGTCCGGCTGTTTTGTCAACCCCCTGTCTGCTTTTATCCGGGGTTTATCCTTCGTTATCCTGCAAATCATCCAGCATTATCCACCGCTATCCTGCGGATCATCCGCCATTATCCACCGCTATCCTGCGTTTCATCCATCCTCACGCCGTCCGGCCCCGGTCTCTGGGCAAATGTCAGGACAAACACAGCGCCCAGGATTAGGGCAAACCCGGCAAAATCAGCCGGGGTAAAGGATGTCTTAAGCCAGAACACGGAAATAATGACTGCCGATATAGGCTCCACGCTGCCCATGACGCTTCCCTTCAAAGGCCCGATCATACTCACACCCTGAAGATACAGGCCAAAGGCCAGCGCGGTCCCCACCACGATAACCCCGCCAAGGGCGCCTGCCGTGCCCGCGTCCCAGACAGGCTGATAGGTCCACGGACGCACGGATATCCCCATCACAATGCCTCCGATAAACATCCCAAAGCCCAGCACCTGGTAGATGTCATACCTGAGGATCAGCCCGCCCGGTATCATGGTATAAATCATGGCGCTGACAGCTGCCAGAAGCCCCCAGAACAGGGCTTCCCCCGTAATGTGGAAGGAATGGATGTCCCCATGGGTGCCAATGACAAATGTCCCCAACAGGGAAAGTCCGATTGCCCCAAGCTCCAGGCCCCTGGGAAGCCTTTTTCCCCTGATGCACACCACCATCAGGATCAGCACAGGCGACAGGTACTGAAGCACGGTTGCAGTGCCTGCATTGGATGCCTGGATAGCCATGAAATATGTAAACTGGCAAAATGTGATACCGAAAACAGCAAACAGCAGCAGGTGGACTGCATCCCGTCTGCGCTTAAATATGTCCAGGTTCCGTCTTCCATTCAATCTGAACCCAATCATGATGAGGATCATTCCCGCAAAGAAGAGGCGCACCGTGACCAGCCACGGCGCCTGCACTTCCTTCTGTTCAAATAAAAACTGGCCGCAGCACCCGGAAAAGCCCCAGCAGGTGCCTCCCACCAATGCCATCATGGTACCCAATGTCTGTCTGTCCTGTGTCTTCATATTCCCCGTACTCCTATCCTGTCATGCTCTATTTATACTTATAAATGCCCGGATTGTCAACATTTTCGTGGTATTAACCCTTTACGAATCCCGGTTTCTATACTATAATGAAGCATTGAAATACATCCGTGCACCCGGAACAGGCGGACACCAAAGGCCGCCCTTTACCGGGCGCGGTATTTATACATGGGAGGACATAAGATATGGGATTCACATTTATCAACAAGCTGCCTTCACCGGCAGAGATACGGGAACAGTTTCCGCTGGCTCCTGAACTGGCAGAAATCAAACGCAGGCGGGACGAGGAAATCAGGGAAGTATTTACCGGGGAAAGCCATAAGTTTGTTGTGATCATCGGCCCCTGTTCTGCTGATAACGAAGAGGCTGTATGTGATTACACCAGCCGTCTTGTAAAGGTCCAGGTACAGACAAAGGACAAGCTCATCATCATACCCAGGGTGTACACCAACAAGCCCAGGACCACGGGCGAAGGCTATATGGGAATGGTACACCAGCCTGACCCGGAGAAAAAACCGGATATGTTCGAGGGCATACTGGCCATCCGCCACATGCACATGAGGGTCCTGCGCGAAACAGGCTTCCCCACTGCGGATGAGATGCTTTATCCTGAGAACCTGAACTATCTCTCCGACATGATGTCCTATGTTGCCGTGGGCGCACGTTCCGTGGAGAACCAGTTCCACCGCCTGGTGGCCAGCGGCTGCGATGTGCCTGTGGGCATGAAGAACCCCACCAGCGGCGATCTGACCGTCATGCTGAACTCCGTTGTGGCTGCCCAGCTCCCCCATGACTTCATCTTCCGGGCCAGCGAGGTACAGTGCCCCGGCAACCCCCTCACCCACACCATCCTCAGGGGAGCGGTGAACAAAAGGGGCCAGTGCATCCCCAACTATCACTATGAGGATTTAAAACTGCTCTTTGACCTATACGCCAAGCGTGATTTGAAGAACCCGGCCTGCATCGTGGATACCAACCACGCCAACTCCAACAAGCAGTATAAGGAGCAGATAAGGATTGCAAAGGAAGTCCTTCACAGCCGCCGTCATTCCGGCGATATCAAACAGCTGGTAAAGGGCCTTATGATTGAGAGCTACATCGAACCCGGCAGCCAGAAGATCGGCCAGCACTGCTACGGCCAGTCCATCACGGACCCATGTCTGGGATGGGAAGATTCAGAGCGGCTGCTGTATGAGATTGCAGATAACCTGGATTAAGAAAACATATAAGGGAGCCTGGATCATGTGATGAATCATCACTTGATCCGGACTCCCTTATTCCTCTTAATCCAATGGGTCTTACATCCCCAGGAACATTTCATTCACAACAATCGCCAGAGGCCCGATGTATCCAATGCGGTCACTGAGGCCGGATTTCAGGATATAATCCCCGTCATACAGGGAATCATAATACGTACAGAAGTCCAGGAACCGTTTCTGGATATGGTCCATTTCAAACATGAACCCATAGATGATGACCTTATCCGGGGCCAGCAGGGTGATGGTGTTCACCACGGTCCTGGCCAGCCGCTCCACAATATCATCAATGATTTTCTGAAGTCCCGGGTCTTCTATCTCTATCCACTGTTCCATGTTCCTGACTTCAATCTTTTCCACATCCCCGTCCACGAATGCATAGAGTCCGGGCATGGACTCCTTTGTGCAGGCCCGCCTCACGCGCTCGGCCATGGCATGGGTGGCCACATGGGTCTCCAGGCAGCCCCGTCTGCCGCAGCGGCAGGGAAGCCCGCCCGGCTCCACGATATAGTGGCCGATTTCCGCGGTCTTGGAATTCTGGCTGTCATATATCTTATTCTGTATGATGATGGCAGAACCGACACCCGGCCCCCATTTGATGAACAGAAGGTTTTCCTGATTTTTGCCTGTGCCGTATATCAGTTCCCCCTCGGCAAATGCCTTTACGTTATTTTCCACCACCACGGGAAGGTCCAGGTACATCTTCATATACTCCCCAACCGGCACCGCCTCATTCCATATACGGTAAGCATGAAGGCTGACTCCTGTATCCCGTTTCACGGGGCCGGGAAGGGATATGCCCGCGCCGAGAACCGATTCCTTTGATATCCCCTGTTCCCACATAAGGGACTTGCCCTCATCCGCCACCTGCTTTAAGAATACCTGCGGCTCCAGGGCGCCGTCTGTCTTCAGCTTCCTGCCTGCAATCAGCCTGCCCTTCAGGTCGCTGATGGATATACAGGTTTCAGGGGCTTCTATGCTCACGGAAAGCACGTATTTATACTGATAATTAATATCAATGGATACCTTTTTCCTGCCTGCCCGCTTCTCCTCTTCCATCTCCCCTTTTTCCACAAGGATTCCGGCAGAGAGCAGCTGGGTGCAGATCAGGGTAACCGTGGCCGGGGTCAGGCCCAGTTCCAGGGCTATGTCCTTTCTGGACATGGCGCCATGGTCATTGAGAAGTTTCAATATGGCGCTGCGGTTACTCACTTTTACATTTTCAAGGTTAATACCCGTATAGCCCATATCTTCTCCCTCCATCTCATTTCCCGGTCCACCGGGATATTGTAAATCACATCTCATATCAGTATAGGCGTAAACACATTTAAAATCAAGGAAAACTTGGATACCGGGCAAAGCAATACCAGGCAAAGCACAGCCGACGGAAAGCAATTTTCAAACACGCCCTAATATACGCAGGCCTCCATCCCCATCATATGCGCCAGCATGGTAAGCTCCTGGGCCGCATCCCCGTAAATCACCACAAAATGCGGTTCCCAGCCACCCTTAACACTCTTCACTATGATATCCTTGGCATCATGTTCTGTCTTCACCACCACGGAAGTCCCGCAGAACTGTTTTGGACGGTCCAGGGCCTCGCCGGAGGCGATGAAGAACCGGAAGCTTCCATCTGCCTTACGGCCCACCCGGAAAATGGTCACTTTCTCACATGCCCGGCATCCAAAATCCATGACCGGGCCAATCTTGCGGTTGGGGTGTACGCCCACCTGGGCCCCGGTATCCTTTCTTGCCAGGGTGCAGGCCGCCATTCCGCAGTGCCAGAAGGTAATGGTCCCTTCCTTTTCATCCATGGACACAGGGTCCCCGAAAAATGCGGCATTGCCGGTCAGCTGTGTCCCGATGTACATGGACAATGCCCCGTATACGTCGGATTCGCAGCTTGCGGCAATCCCCGACGCATTGAGCATGGCCAGCACGGAACATACCGGGGTCCCAAAGGATGTAAAGAAGTCCGGCCAGCACCTGGAAGATAAGGCCCCGATATGGTTCCCATCCACATAATCCTTGTAAGCCTTATATAGTCTGGCAAAATCCTTCACGTTCTTCTCCGGCGTGCCCTCCAGCCCCACCATCATGGCCTTTGCCTCCTCCAGGCAGGGAGCGCATTCCTCATCCGTAAATGACTTTGCCTTGTCAATCAGTTCCCTGGCTTCAATGGATTCCAGGGTCACCCCAAAGGCGCGCATAAGCTCGGAATCCAGCGCCCTTCCGAACCCAAAGCCCTGGGGCGTATGGCCGATGGAAGCCATTTTCAGCTCCCGCATCTGGTGCTTTATCCTGGCTGCGCCAATGGCTGCCTTAACAGCGCCAGCCACCTCATCTTCTTCCGGCGAACCGAAGACATATTCAAATTCGCCGTCCCTGAACGCACGCAGGGCATTGCCCGCTGAGAATGCCCCGGTCAGGGAATTCAGCCTCAGGCGTCCGCCGTCAATCACCGGCTCCCTCAGGGTCCACAGCAGCACAGGGCAGGTGAAGCGTTTAAGCACCTCACTTGCAAAGGCCGCATTGGCAAAGGTGATGTTCTGCAGGATGATAAGACCAGGATTAATTGTATCCAGAAAGGCGCACAGGTCATCCATGGACAGAAGCATTTTATCCGGATAAACGCCGTCCTCTGTGAGGGAGGAAATCAGGCCCAATGATTTATCAAATTCCACCTGGGCGCTTTCCAGATGAAAGGTAGGTACTCCAATCGGTATGTATGCAACTTGGTATTTCATGTTTTTATATCTCCTTTACTTTATTAACAGGGAAATTCCCGATAGAAACAAAAGTACATATGTAATCAGCATGAACAGGCGCTGGCTCATCTTCGCATAAAGACGGCTTCCAACCGCCATGCCAGCCAACAGGAAGGGAATGGAAACCACCTGTATCTTTACCAGCTCCGGGTTCCATAACCCTGAACGGATATCATCCAGCATGATGATGGTGTTGAGCACCACCCACACCGTGGAAATGGTGGCCCTGAAGCTGACCTTATCCTGGATCCGTCTGGTCAGGTAGCCGATTAACAGGGGGCCGCCCGATACGAAAATACCATGGACAATCCCGGCCAGGCCAAGAAGAAGGTACAGGGCCGGGGTGGTTTGGGATTCCTGGGCCGATGATTCCCTGAATGTTCCTGCTGCCTGCGGCTCCACGGCTTTAGCACCACCTGGCCGCAGCCCTTCCGTTCCTTGCCCGCCTGCCTTATCCGGCCCTCCAGCCTGGCCCTTTGCCTCCTCCTGCCTTTCCATCCGAAGCTTCCACAGCCCCTGAACGGACAGACAGACAACAAACAGTCCCAGCAAAGCGTAGAGCATCCTCTCCCTTCCCGCAAAAAAGCCTTTCAGGAAAATGCCTCCCACAATCCCAACTGCCATCACGGCCACGATTTTCTTAAGCTCGCCCCAGCACACATGCTTCCTGTGCCCGGCAAACACGTATATCCCGGACAGCAGGCCCAGCACGTTAAGCACCGGCTTGGCTGTATTATACCCTACCAGCATCAGGCTGGGAGGCATTGCAAGGATGGTCCCTGCAAAGCCTGTAATTCCCTGGATGATGTTGGACAATAATATGACAAGGAAAAATGCTGCGTATCTCATATCCACACCTTAATCCCTGGACGCCGCTGTCCCATATTTCCTGCGGATTTCCTCAAACAAAGGCGCGTACGATGAATCCTTCAGGTAAAATGCCGGGGTGTAGCCCAGAGGCGCTTCCACGTTCACATCGCCGCCCTGATACACATCCCCTGTCCACAAGTGGACCCATTCGCCTTCCGGAAGATACACATCCCAGTCTTCCCTGGCCTCAAGGTAGACCGGGGCCACCAGAAGGTCACGTCCCAGCAGGTATTCATACTGGATGCCATATGCCTTCCCATCCTCCTCATAGTGAAGGAACAGCGGTCGCTGCACCGGGATGCCCTTTTCGGCATTTTCCTTAACCAGGACCTTCATGTACGGGGACAGCATGGTGTAGATATCCACCAGTCTTGCCAGCTGCTCCATACAGTCCTCATCCTCATAGTACTGGAAATTCGTGTCCGGCCGGTTCCCCTCATGGGTGCGCATCACCGGCGTGAACATGGCCATCTCGGACCATCTTAAGAACAGTTCCTTTGTCCTGGTATTGTCAAACAGGGAGGTATAGCCGCCGATATCACTGTGGCTCAGTCCGCATCCGGTCATGCCCGCGCTTAGGGCCGCGCAGATTACCGTTGCCAGGCCGTCATGGATGGTGAAGTCCACGGACTGGTCCCCTGCCCATAAAAGGGTACAGTACTTCTGGCTGCCGGTTCCGCCGGCGCGCATGAAGTATACAACCTCTCCCAGCCTGCCCTCTTCCTTTACCGCATCGTAGTTGCATTTTGCCCAGAGGGCCGGCCAGCGGTTGTGTTCCATCATGGGGGATTTACCGCTGTAAAGCCTTAAGTCATCCGTTGGGAGATACTCCCCAAAATCAGCCATCCAGCCGTCAATGCCGATGTCCAGGCTGTGCTTCTTAATCACTTCGTCCTTAAACCACTCATATGCGTCCGGGTTGGTCAGGTCCACCACGCCGCAGTAAAACTCGCCGAAATCCACCAGGTAATCGCTTCCGTCCCCCTTGGTGGCAAAGTAGCCCTTTGCCTTCCCCTCTTCATAAAGGACGCCGTCATTGACCAGATAGGGATTGATATAGCCAAGGAACCGGATGCCCCTGGCGTGAAGCTCCTCAATGCGCTTTGGCAGGTCCGGGTACATTTCCTTATGGTACTGCCAGTCCCACTGAAGACGTTTTCCGAAGGACGTGACACGTTTGCCGCACCAGTCCTGGCACCACAGGCCGGACACCTTGATTCCTTTTTCCAGGGTCCTGTCAAGAAGTCCGAAGGAGCGTTCATTGCCTCCCTGTACGCCGATGATCAGGCCGTTGTATACCCATTCAGGAAGTTCAGGCTGGCGCCCGAGGAATGCTGTCAGCTTTTCCAGCAGTTCCACAAAGGTGGGGGCTGCCTCTATGCGGATGGATGCAGGCACTTCCCATATCTGCAGCTCATGGAACTCCCTGTTCCTGAAATCAAAATCAGCATAGGCAGTGGAATCCACATGGAGATAGTAATGCCTGGAAGAGACATAGGTGGGTTCCGGATAGTTGGTGTTATAATAATCCCCTCCCGCCTTGTTCTCCACATCGGAGCGCCAGGTCACATAGGTGGTCTTATCCCTTCCCACCCCCGGTTCAGAGGTCCACAAAGGGAAATGCCTTCCCCTCAGGTTAAAATACGACATCTGCTCGCCGCAGCCGTAACAGCACTCTTCCTCATCCGCATCCACCCGGAACCAGAACCGGTTGATGCGCGGATCCACCTGGGTAAAGGAGAGGAGCGCGCACTCTCCCTCAACCCTGACCGTAAGCGTAAGCTGCCCTTCCATGTCCATGGAAATGCCCTCCGGTCCTTCTGTAATCCCGGTCACATGTAAAGGACGCCGTTCCACCACATAATCCTCAATCTTAAAATTTCCCCTGTACATATCTACGGATTCTTCCCCGTATCCAACGTAAATCATGGGCTTGCTGCTTTTGCATTCCAGTATGCTGCGGCCGTTTGCATTTAACTCCCAGTCCATTTCCTTACGAATAAACTCCATATGAAACCTCCTTGCCTGTAATTGATAGCATCCAGCGCCCTCCGGCAGTGCCAGGGCGTGTCTGGAAATAGCCTTCCGCCAGCTGTGCGTCCCACTCTGTGGGAGATTTAAATCATTTTCCTATCCTTCCGCATTTACTGTCTGGCACGCGTTTGTGCTTACCCGTTTTTTTTTCTCCATCAGATAGAGGATTACGGTTTCAGCCGCAAGAGCCAGGGTCACGCCGCCGATCAGGCCCATGTTCCTGTCCGGTGTGGCAAAGCCGGCGGGTGAGAACAGGAAATACTCATATACCAGGAAGGAAACCAGCCAGATGGCAACTGCATTTTTATGTACCCACGGCGTCATGTCATAGCTGGCATTCTTCTGGGTGCTGTTGTCAAATATCTTGTCATTGGGCTGTATCTTGGCACATACGAAAATGATGACCAGCATGATGATGAACGAAATCGCGTAAATATGCATATAGTTGATGCCCAGGACCGCATTGGTAAAAGGCATGTCAATGTATTTGAACCAGAACTTATAGCCTGAATAAAAGAATACATGCCATATGGATGCCGCAACCGCGCCCAGGGATGAACCCTTTTTACTGAACATACCGATTAAGACCAGGGTAATGATGGGGATGTTGTAAAATCCGGTAAAGCTGCGCCCGAAGTCATAAAGGCCAGTGCTCAGGACCTGAAGGAACGGGGTAAAGCAGATTGCGAATGCTGCAAAGCCCCAGCCAATCCTTTTTGCATAAACCACTGTTTTCTCATCTGACAATCCGGGGTTGAAAATCGGTTTATAAATATCTACCATGAATACGGTGGAAGCCGCATTCAGGAAGGAGTTATAAGTGGAGATGACGGAACCGAACAGCGCGGCGCAGAACAATCCTACCACGGGCCACGGAAGGGCTTTGGCAACCAATGTGGGATATGCGAAATCCTTGCTCTCCAGACCGGTCCCAACCAGCGCGGCAGCGATGACGCCCGGAAGCACCAGAAGCATGGGAACCATCATTTTCAGGAAACCGGAAATCAATACCCCCTTCTGCCCTTCCTTCAGGTTCTTTGCGCCAAGCGCCCTCTGGATCAGCACCTGGTTGGTGCCCCAGTAAAACAGGTTTGCCAGGACCATGCCGGTGAAAATACATGCAAAGGGCACCGGGTCATTCTTGCCGCCAATGGCATTTAACTGCATATAATTGTTATCCAGCACATAGTTTACGCCCGCAGCAAAACCGCCGTCCGCCTTGGCATTGCCTACTGCGATGAATCCGAATATTACCACTAAAAGGGAACCGCCTACCAGCAGGACGCCGTTGATCGTATCGGATACGGCAACTGCTTTCAGACCTCCGAGTACAGCATACAGCGCGCCGATAATGCCAACCAATACAATCAGGATGGTAAGCGCTGTCTGGGAACTGATGCCGAAAATACTCGACAGGTCAAATATCTGGTTAAAACCGATGGCCCCCGCGTACAGACAGACAGGAATGCCTATGAGCAGGTATCCTACCAGGAAAAACAAGGAAACCATCCTGCGCACAAAGATGCCGTAACGCTCTTCCATGAACTCAGGAAGCGTGGTGTAGCCTTTCCTCAGATACAGCGGAAGGAATACAAAGGCCATGACAATGGTTGCAATCACAGCCGTTGCCTCCCATGCCATTCCCGACATATTGGCTGCGTAAGACTGGCCCGAAAGCCCTACCAGGTTCTCGGCCGAAAGGTTGGTCAGCAGCATGGAACCGGCGATGAAGGTACCGCCCAGACCGCTTCCCGCAAGGAAATATCCCTTTGCCGTCTTCTGGTCATCCCCGCCCTTTACTATCTTTGCAGATATCACACCCACCAGGGCCGTAAAAAGAATGAACGTCACTAATGTAAACATTAAATGTTCCATAAATATTCCCCCGTTTTTTAATTTTGTACAATTTACCTGTATACTCAGCCGGGCCGTTGTGATACCATTGATATGCGTTGATGGTACACGTGCCTCAACTGTACGCCGCCCGGGTCCAGCCCCATCTGCCAGGATACAAGTTGGACCTGGGCGGTGTTTTATTGTTTATGTTAATCCTAAAGCCTGATTTAATACCTAAGCTCCCTGTTCTCTCCCAGAAGCCCCGGGAATGCGCCCTGCCGGATTAAGGGTTCCCGGTCAGGATGGGCAATGACCCATTTATTACATTGCAGAAGCAGCTTTTCCTCGTCCGTGGCCGGAGCCGTCCGGTTCTTTAATGGCGTGTTGGTTCCCTTTGGAAGAACCACGATATCCTTAAATCCCTGGTCCGTCACACGGCAGGGGGATAAGTGAAGCGTGGTCTGGTACATCTCAATGGCTGTCCCCTTTTCCACAAAAAACACGCTGGCGTCCTCCACCCTGTATGTGTTGTCCTTTATCTCCCATGTATGCCCCAGCACCAGCATGAAATCCGTCACTGCAATGTTGATCTCGCTTCCCTTGTGATACTCAAATCCGTTGTATGTAGTGTTCCTGCCGTTGCAATATCCCACCTGGATGTCCATGCCGCCGTAGAAACCGTCCCGCAGACGGGCCGTCACAGGCGCCTCCTCCATCCCGGGAACCGATGGCAGATAGATATTGCCGTTCTCCGGGATGTCTGACTTTGTCTCCATATAAGATATCAGGTCAGAAAAATCATAGCCCGTTATAATCCGTCCATATGTCTCAAACTCTTTGGAGTCCACAGGGCGGACCGGAATGCCGTTGACCTGGTTCAGGCGTTCCATCATTGTATTATCCATGTTCCGTCTTTCCTTCCTCTCTCCGGATCAGCCTCTCACTACCTTTATAGTAGCACAAAAATCCTCTTTCCCATATCCCTGTTCCAGGGCCTTTTCATAAACCTGGCCAGCCGCCTGTTCACCCGGCATGGAAAGTCCGGATTCCTCTGCCAGCTTCATGCAGATATTCACGTCCTTGGCCATGTTTTCCACGGAAAATGCAGTGGTATAGTCCTCTTTTTCTATCACACCCTTCTTGGAATCCAGATAGAAATTCTGGCCTCCGCCGTAGGAAATGGCTTCCGCGTAATCCATGACGGAAATCCCGTTCCTTCCCGCCAGGCTGATGGTTTCATTGACCCCGTTCTGAATCTGGGAAACCAGGGCATTGTGGCAGATTTTCATCACAAGTCCTTTGCCGTTCTCTCCCATGTGCTTTACATTCTCACCCATGTAAAGGAGGATGGGGCGCATGGCCTCGTATGTCTCCCTGTCTCCGCCCACATAGATTCCCAGCTTACCTGCAACGGCGGCGGGTTTGGATTTGACAACCGGTGCATCGATGAATCCGGCGCCAGTTTTTTTCACCATCCCGGCAATCTCCACGGATACGCTTGGGTCGATGGTGCTCATGTCGATACAGGTCTTGGTGGAATCCAGCACGTCCAGGATTCCCATGTACACAGACCTTGAATGCTCTGACTTTGGCACCATGGAAATGATTACGTCCGAATTCCTTGCCAGTTCCACGGAATCACTGCAGGCCACGGCTCCCTTGGATGCCAGAAGCTCTGTCTTTTCCTTTACAAAGTCAAATACGTACACCGTGTCATTGTGTTTCTTTACAATATTCTCACTCATGGACTCACCCATGATTCCCAGTCCGATAAACCCTATCTTCATATCTGTCCTGCTCCTTTTATTCTGTAATCGTATAATCCCATGCATCAATGAAGGTGCCGATTCCCTGGTTAGTATAGGCATGCTTCATGGTATCCTGATACACGGCCAGTCCGGTTGTTATGATATCCGCCCCGGCCACGGCGCAGTCCACAATCTGCTTTGGTGTCCGGATTGCAGCGCAGATAATCTGGGTCTTTCCGTAGAATCCGTAGTTCTTGTAAATGTCCACAATATTCTGGATATATGCCTTACAGTCCTCTCCGTTGGCTTCCTTCCAGCCAATGAACGGGGATACGAACAGTGAGTGGTTCTTTGCCGGGAGGATGGCCTGGGCCGGAGAAAATACCAGGGTCACATTGGTCCTGATTCCCTCTGTCTCCAGCTTCCTGGCTGCCGTGACACCTGCCTCGGTTGCCGGGATCTTGATTACGAAGTTAGGGCTGATGGCTGCAATCTTCCTGGCCTCTGCCAGCATTGCCTCTGCCTCGTCCAGATGGGGATTAATCTCAACGGAGACCGGGAAACGCTCATATCCGTCCAGTCCTTCGGACTTAATCCAGTCCGCAATGCCCTGGATGGCTGTGAGGAACGGCTTCCCGCTGAGCATGATATGCCTTGGGTTGGTGGTAACACCGTCAATACCAAATGTGTTGTAGGCTAACTGGATCTCATCAAGCTTTGCACTGTCTAAGAAATACTTCATAATCTTACATCCTCCTTGTTTTGACTCTTGTTTAATTTGTTAATTTGATTAATCAATTATTGCAGCAAGGGATTGGGCCTATGAGAGTTTGTATACTTATCCGCTTACCACAAGTTTGTAACTCAATAATATAGTCAAAATGACTAAATGTCAATGGGATTTATGGAAAATTTTACGTTTCGTCATATTGTTTAATTCATTTAATTAATTTTGTACAAAATGACAAATGCTTTTTATTTCCAGTACCTCTCTGCTTCCAGGAATCCTAAACAGCCGCATTACAAAGGACAGCCGTGCTTTACCTTGTTTTTTTGCGGCTCAGCTGTCTGACCGGGCTGTAACAGGGTATATCCCCAATTTATCATAAATATCATGGTACATTTTAGCCAATGAACGGGTTTTCATATCTTCCTCGCTGATTGGCGGTCCAAAAACAGCCCTTTTCACGTCCTCTTCTGTTATATAGATTTTTCCCGAATCATTTAACTCCTTAAACATTTTCTGAAATTCTTCTATCTGGCTTTTGGAATATTCCATTTGTTTCTCTATTATCATCTTAATATCGCGCTCATGAATTGCATAAGCCTCCCGGATTTTCATATGCTCAAGGTTATTTTTCATGCGTTCATTGTCTGTCTCAATATTGACGATGTACCCGTCATCTTGGGATTCGTATGAAAATCTCACTTCCTGGTTAAAATTAATTTCCTCATCAAAGGGAGAGGCGAACGCTTTGCTGCCTCCGCTTTTAATACGGTTGCAGTTCCCGCAGGCCGGAACCAGATTGTAAAGGCTTACTGCAAAAACCGGATACTTTGAGCGGCTGAAAAAATGGTCCAGCTGCGCCCCGGATGCATTCCGTGCCCTTGCATTAATATAATCCCTGTTGCAATACGGACATACCGTCAATCCGGTGTTCCCTACCAGCCTGACCCGCAGCGACTTCCCGTCCTTCTCAGACTTCGCCACATCACGAAAGGCTTTGTATAACCTATAATATAAATCCGTTAATTGCGGCTTATGGGCTGAATGATTGTCACGGCATTCTGCCTCCATTTCCGCCATTTTATTTTTCCTTATATACTGCTCAGCCTCCTTCAGCTTTTTATAAGGGGCCAAAATCAATTCCCTGAACCGGCCCTCTGCATCCTTTGCAGTGAAAAAATCCAGAGGCAGGAACTTTTTGCTGCTGGCTGCAACTGCTTTCATGTCCCCTATGCCGACGTTCTTTCGTACTGCCTCAAAATATTCCTCCTGGAATCCATTTGAATATGTATGAATCTTAATCATGCTTCAGCCTTTGTATCCTTTCCTCCAACTGCCGGATTTCCTTTTGCATCTCATTTATCTGCCATTCCTTATCTTCTGCCTTATATATGCTTACAAGTTTTTCCAGATTATCCCTATAAACAGGTTCTCCTATCTGGTCAATCAATCCCTGTATGGCCTCACATTCCTCCCCGTCCTCTAGTTCGGAATAGTACTGGTGCAAAAATGTGCGGATATCTTCCATCCTTGCCGCCTTACGCTTCCTCCCGCCCTGCAGAACGCCTATCATTTCCTGGATCATTGTCTTCGCATATTCCCCAATCGTAGCTTCCATAAAGAAATTCCTGCGAAGCAGACGGTGGATATTCTGTCCAAATGTGATTTCCTTTTCCCGCATTTCCGCGGCTGTCTCCTCTTCCCCTGAAAGATAAACCACGTCTTCCCTTAATACATCTGACAGGATAAAAGGAGAGTTGGTTGTAATCACAATCTGTACCCGCTCCTGGTTTAATTTTTCATTTATCATGTTTAAAAGCGTATCAATATAACATCTCTGCCACTCCGGGTGATAGTAAACCTCCCCTTCGTCAATAAAAATCATAGCCGTCTCCCCCGGCAGCAGCGTTTCCTCACTGCCAAAGATATTCTTACCCACCAATTCCTCATAAAACGTTTTCTCATACTGACGGCCTTCAAGCATCCAGAACAGCCTTGCCAGAAATGCAAATTTTGCATACTCCCCGGATGAGAAATATTCTATCTTTGCATCCGGACAATGTACAAACTTTTCCAGCAGGCTTTTGACCTTTTCATGGTTATTTTCAATCTGACCCAGGGTAAACTGTTCTTCTGCCTCATTTTTATCTTCTGACATCACCCTCCTCACATGGAATACCTTATCTGCCTTTAAATCCAGCAGACGGTTCACCCTATCCTGTCCCATGCATTTCAGAAAGGTAAACTGGTAACATAACTCCTTATTGATATAATCCTCATCCCCTGCCATCCCTTCCTTCCAGCACGTGATTTTCTCCGTAAAGCTTTCCATTTCAGAGTAATCATACTGCTTAAAGTCATCCAACATCACTGCCTGTTCCTGCTTGCCGCCGTTCTTCCCATCCCCTCTTTGCGCCGTGTCCGCAAAAGGTTCTAAATCATTCTTCAACAAACCGGAGAAATAGAACAGCTTGCTGATTTCATTGAAGCTTCTGATGATTCCCCTATTAAAAGGTTTTAAAGGTATGGCCTGATCCACCCTAAGTCCGTCTATATTCGTCACATAATATGCGTCATCATCCAGGCGGAACACCACCAGGAACTCCGTATCCTCCTCTAAGATATGATAATCCCGGACCGCATCTTTCTGAATGAAGCCATCCTCCAATATGATATCGGTTTCCTCCATCAGCTTTAACAGCCTTAGGAATGTTCCCCTCAGGAAATCCACGGTGCTTGATTTGCCACTTCCGTTCTTTCCCACAATGCAGGAAAGGGAGGACACGGCCTTTCCATAAAAATGATGGATCCGTCTCCCCTTCTCCTGGCTTAACTGTAATTTTTTTCTCCGGATATCGTAATGATACCGATGGTCAAAATCAATCTGCTGTTCTTCCATCCCGTGATATCGGTTTAGGTAAAGCAGCGAAAACATCATCTGCCTATAATTGATTTTCTCCCCCGAACTGCCATGAACAACTCCGTAAAGTTTCTGTTCCTCCTGCCGTCCGTAGTAGCCATCCAACCGCCAGTCTCCAATGTCAAAAGGAAAATCTTCCTTGACATGAGCGTTCTTATTTAATACAGTCACATTACCTTTATATAAAGAGATGGTATACTCCAAAATATCATTCAGATAAAATGACCGGTTTCCAATCCCGCCATTCCCCCAATATCCCCGTGGATTTTCAAAGACCTCCAGAGAATCCGTATCCAGGTTTATATCCCCAAGAAATGCCCTTTCCACGTCTTCCGTTTCCGACTGCAGCTTCTTATATAGGATTTTATTCAGGATATCTGCAAGAATCAGTGAGTCCAGATACCAGAATTTATACTTTTTCTGTCCATCACCAGATAATGAAGACCCTGTTATAATCGCGTGAATCTGGTGCCGGTAAACCATATTATTAATAATGCCATACAGATGATACTGTTTCAGGACTTTCTCCAGAACCGTCACCGGAACATTACGGATGTATTTCTCAATCATCTCAATCCCATGATATGCATATCCATGGTCCTTCAAAGAACCCGCATGCCGGATATGCGTAAAAAGCGCCTCTGCCGTCCTGTCCCCGGAAAGCTTGGGTATGTTTCCTTCGGGGTAAAACCTGCACATTAACCGGATTGCCTCTTCATTATCAGCAAACTTCCCAATGAAATTCCGGTAAAACTCTATCAAAGCCGGAAAGGCAGTATGAACCGGCTCTGGGACGTTTTGCATATACACTGTTTCTCCGTCTTCTAAGTTATCCAGATTGTGAAAAAAGGCATAGGCCATGTGCCTTCTGGTATAAAGCGTTCTGTATGTTTTAGCAGACGCTATTTCCCCCTGATTCCGGAATAATGCCTGGTCCAAATCTATGGCAAAGGACATGATGCCTTTTTCATAGTCATCTGTCACAAACGGTTTCTGATGCTCTTTATCAATTTCTTTTTGTTCTTCGTCAAATATGCGGCATAATAACCGGCAGAGTTGTTCTTCGTTCTCAACCAAAGTATTTTGTGATATGGCGTAACCTATCCGTAAATTAGTTTTTCTTGATTCTATGATGATTTTTATCCTATCGATAACAGACATTTCCAACCCCTCCCTCTTTCTTTCCCAGTATAGCATTCCTTGTCTTATTCCGTCAATTATGACCGCCCAGGTCATCCATCCACCGTTCGCCCGTTGGAGGGCGGCCATGGCGCGCACAGCCAAAAAGACCGCCCTGTTTCCAGGACGGTACAAAAGGTTTCAGTATAACCGTATCAAACCAATGTCTGAATAGAATAAACACACCCTAGCTGGCCAGCGCCGTAATCCCAAAATAAGCCAGCACAATCACTCCCAATATAATCCTGTAATAACCAAAGAACTTGAAGTCATGCTTGCGCACATAGCTCATCAGGAACTGGATGGAATAGATGGATACCACGAACGCTATAAGCATGCCCAGGATTGTGTAAAACACCTGCGGACCTGAGAACACATTGCCAGCCACAAAATATTTTACCAGCTTTAAGAGGCTTGCTCCAAACATGACCGGGATTCCAAGGAAAAATGAAAACTCCGCGGCAGCTCCCCTGGAACACCCCAGCACCATGGCTCCCAGGATGGTGGAACCGGAACGGGAGGTTCCCGGAATCAGGGCCAGAAGCTGGACCATGCCGATAAAGAACGCTGTCTTTGCAGAAATCTGCCCAACCTTGTTAATACTCGGATTGGCGCACACGCTGCTGTTCTCCAGGACAATGAAAAGCACACCATATATGATTAAGGCAGCAGACACCACATACGCATTAAAGAGATGGGCTTCCATCCAGTCATCCAGCAAAAGTCCCAGGACGGCTGCGGGGATGCAGGCAATGACAATCTTAATCCACAGGGACCAGGTCGCATCCTTCTGCCTGCTGCTCTTACTGGGGCTGAAAGGATTCAGTTTATGGAAATACATGACCACCACTGCCAGGATTGCCCCCAGCTGGATGACCACCAGGAACACGTCCTTAAACGCATCCGGCTGGTTCAGCTTGATGATCTCATCCACCAGTATCATATGCCCGGTACTGCTTATGGGCAGCCATTCCGTGAATCCCTCCACGATTCCCAATACAATTATCTTCAACACTTCAACTAAAGTCATAAATTCTCCTTACCGCATCTTTGCCTGTAATTCCCGCATCATGCCCCTTACATGGATGCCAAGGCTGTATGCTGTACATTTTATGTAATCTTATGCGTCACTATACCTGTTTTATATATTCTCAATCTGCCAGTCCACCGGCGCCAGACCATGTTCCTCAAGAAATGCATTGGTCCTGCTAAAAGGCCTGCTGCCGAAAAATCCCCTGAACGCGGATAACGGACTTGGATGAGGCGCTTCCAGTATCATATGCTTTGGATTGGTCAGCATGGGTTTCTTGGACTGGGCCGGCCTTCCCCACAGGATGAATACCATGGGACGGTCCTGTTCGTTGAGAATCCGGATGGCGGCGTCCGTAAACTGCTCCCACCCAATATCATGGTGCGAATTAGCCTGGTGGGCACGCACGGTCAGTACGGTGTTAAGGAGCATGACGCCCTGGTCCGACCACTTCTTCAGATATCCGTTATTGGGGATGTAACACCCCAGGTCGTCGTGAAGCTCCTGATATATATTCACCAGGGACGGCGGGACCTCCACATCCGGCTTTACGGAAAAACACAGGCCGTGGGCCTGTCCGTCATTGTGATAAGGATCCTGCCCCAGGATGACCACCTTTACATCCGCCAGAGGCGTAAATGCAAATGCATTGAATATATCATCCGGCGCCGGGAATATCTTCCTTGTCTCATATTCGTGTTTTACGGTCTGATACAGCTTTTTATAATATGCTTTCTTAAACTCGCCACTTAAGGGCTGCAGCCAGTCATTGGATATCGCGGCCATCTCCTGCATCTCCTTTTCTTCTACATGTTTATCCATATTTTCATATTTTAGCATAGGAATACAAAGGAAACAACGGATATATACAAAATATTTGTCAAAGAAAAACGAAAATACGGTTTCCGGACGGAAATATGGTTTTAAGACGGAAATATGGTTTCAGAACCGTAATATGGTTTCAGGCAAAAGCACGGACAGGGCGGCGGCACCATTGCCAGGCGCCGCCGCCCTGTAATCCACCCCCGCCTTACAGCCGGACCGGTATCCCCTTCCCGGCCAGATATTCCTTAAGGTCCCTTATCTCCAATTCCTTATAATGGAACAGGGACGCCGCAAGGGCTGCGTCCGCCTTCCCCTTTGTCAGGGCTTCATGGAAATGTTCCTTTGTGCCTGCACCGCCCGATGCAATGACAGGAACCGAGACATTTTCCGCAATCAGGGAAGTCAGCTCGTTATCATACCCGGCTTTGGTCCCATCGCAGTCCATGCTGGTGAGAAGGATCTCCCCTGCACCCATCCGGTCGGCCTTCATGGCCCACTCCACGGCGTCAATGCCCACATCCACACGGCCCCCGTGCTTGAAGATGTTCCATCCCGACCCGTCCGGCCTGCGCCTGGCATCAATGGCCACCACCACGCACTGCCGCCCGAACTTATCCGCCGCATCGCTGATAAGCCGGGGGTTATCAATGGCTGAGGAATTAATGGAAATCTTATCAGCGCCTTCCCGCAAAAGCATGCGGAAATCTTCCACCGTGCGGATGCCTCCGCCGACAGTAAAGGGGATGAACACGGTTTCCGCCACCTTGCGCACCATGTCCACCACCGTATTCCGGTTGTCCGAGGAAGCAGTGATGTCCAGGAATACCAGCTCGTCCGCACCGGCCTTATCGTAGGCGGCGCCTATCTCCACCGGGTCCCCTGCGTCCCGCAGGTTCACAAAATTCACGCCCTTTACAACACGCCCTTCATTCACATCCAGGCATGGGATTATTCTCTTTGTAAACATAGCACTCTCCTACAGTTCGATGAAATTTTTTAATATGGTAAGCCCCACCTGGCTGCTTTTTTCCGGGTGGAACTGGCAGGCAAACACATTATCCCGCTCAACCGCCGCGTGTATATGGGTGCTGTATTCCGTGGAAGCCGCCACAATGGCTTCATCCTCCGCCTTCAGATAATAGGAATGTACAAAATATACATACGCCCCATTCCCAATCCCCTTAAACAGCCTGGCTTCCGGCTTTATGTCCAGGGAATTCCATCCCATATGGGGAATCTTAAGCCCCGGGCAGTCCGGTATCTTGAGGATGCGGCCAGGAAGGATATCAAGTCCTTCCACTCCCGGACTCTCCTCACTGCTTCCGAACAACAGCTGCAGTCCCAGACAGATTCCTAAAAAGGGGGTTCCCTTTTCCACCGTGTCATGGATCACATCCACCAGGCCATACTGGCGCAGGCGGCCCATGGCATCGCCAAAGGACCCCACTCCAGGCAGGATGACCTTGTCCGCATCCAGTATGGTCTTCCCATCCCTTGTGATGACCGGTGATTCTCCCAGGGATATCAGTGCTTTTTCTACGCTGCGCAGGTTGCCTGCGTCATAATCAATTATGGCAATCATATTTTTAACCTCGCTCCTATGATTTAACATTTTAGCATGGTAACGTAATAAAGGCAATATGTTTTTTAAATTCCTGCTAAATCCCGGATGAAATCCACGGAATTGCAGTGGATTCCATATGCACGTTCCTGGGCTTCCCTGGGTATCTGGTAAAAGCTTTCATGGATCCTGAAAAACAGGGACTTCTGGTTAAAAAATGCAATCTTTTCAAATGGCCATCTCATGACCGTCGGGGTCCCAAACCCTTCTCCCAGTTCCAGGATCACAAGGGCACGGTTCAATGTGCCTGTCTGCCATTTCTTGTAAGCTTCCCAGCTGGGCAGGTACCCCTCCTCTATATAATTGCCTGAATCCAGGGTATTGCCGGTAAGCGGCGCGCCGCAATGAGGACAGATATCATCCGGTATTTCCCCTTCCTCCCATATGTCCTTGGTACAGGCATTGGAGCACTGGCGCCAGTGGATGTTGCCGCAGGGCGCCACCACCCGGCCCGGATTGAAATCCGTTTCATAGATGGCTCCGTCCGTCAGGGTGGTAACCACATGGTAATCCTTGTCCTTTACAAGGGCGTATAAGGAATCATACGCTTCCTTCAGCCCGGCCTGGGCGCTGTCACCAAGGCTCCGCTCCCTTATGTCCCTGCCGTCCTCCCTGAGTTTCCACTCACCGCCGATTCCAATCAATACTTTTTCAGCGCCCGTAAGGGCATCTGTCAGCTGCTTTTTTATTTCTTCCATCATAAGTGCTTCACTTTCTTTCCTGCTTTTTATGCAAACCATCATACCATAAACGGAGGTATTGTTCAACGCCGGTGAAATCCATATATCCGGTTGCATTTTCCTGTTCCGTGCATTAAAATATAATGGATTAAAAACAGATTAAATTAAGAAAGCGGCCACAGGCACAGCCATGTCCCTGCGGACCAAGAGGTGATTATAAATGACGAAATCAGCGCCAGATTTAAGAAAGCTTTTAGAGTCCATTGACCGGAGAAGCTATCCGGCCTACAAGGACGCCAGGGGATCCTACGATTTCAGCGACTATGTCCTGACCATTGACCATGTGCAGGGGGACCCCTTTGCCTCCCCCTCCAAGCTCAGCGTCTTCATCCCCCACCAGAAGGCGGGATATCCGGCGGATTACTTTGATACGCCCTGGAAGCAGACAGCCCTTGAGGATTATCTGGTAAGGCAGTTCTACCAGGAGATTGCAAAATATAATTTTAAGGCAAAGGGTTCCGGTAAAAGCGGGCTCATCACCACCAGCCATCCCGGCCCCGAGGTGTTAAGCCGCACTGCTTGTGAGTGCAATGCCAAAGGAATAACCGTCCGCTTTGAATGCGGTTTCCCGGCCAATGGAAGGACCATTAATTCAGGGGAGCTTATTAAGATTCTCTTTGACTTCCTTCCCAGATGTGCTAAAAGCGTACTTTACTTTAAGAACCGCAGGCCCGGTGAGGTAAAATCCGTGATTGACCTGGCCGAGGACCAGCAGTTCATCCGTGAGGAACTCGGGCGGCTGGACCTGGTATCCTTTGTGGCCGATGAGGCCATCCTGCCCAGGGAAAGCGGGATTTCCAGCAGGCCCATGAAGGGAAGCGTCCCCTTTGTATCCCCCCAGTCCATGCGGGTGGAACTGAACCTTCCCCATCACGGCGCCATTACAGGTATGGGGCTGAAACGCGGCATCACCCTCATTGTGGGCGGCGGCTATCACGGCAAATCCACATTGCTCAAGGCCCTGGAATCCGGGGTTTACAACCACATTGCCGGGGATGGACGGGAATATGTGATTACGGACAGCACTGCCATGAAACTGCGGGCCGAGGATGGGCGCAGCATCCGCAACACGGATATTTCCCTGTTCATCAATGACCTGCCCAACAAAAAGGACACGCGGTGCTTCTCCACCGAGGATGCCAGCGGAAGCACGTCCCAGGCAGCTGCCGTAATTGAGGGCATGGAGGCAGGCAGCCGTGTCTTCCTGATTGATGAGGATACCTCCGCCACCAACTTCATGGTGCGGGATGACCTGATGCAGAAGATCATCAGCCGTTCCAAGGAGCCTATCACCCCGTTCATTGAGCGGGCCAGGGATCTGTACGAAAAGTCCGGCATATCCACGGTCATGGTTGCGGGCAGCTCCGGCGCCTATTTCTATATTGCGGACACCATCCTTCAGATGGACTGCTATGAACCATATGACATCACAGACAGGACAAAGGCATTCTGCGCGTCCTATGGAACAGAACCCATAACCCGCGCCCCCGGATTCTCCATTCCCCAGAAAGGCCGGAAGCTTTTTACAGGGAACAATGGAAATGCAGCCCGCAGCGAATCAACCGGACGGGACGGTTCTTCTTACAGCCGGGGTGATTCCTCCTATGACCAGGGCGGTTCTTCTTACGGCCGGGGCCGGGGCGGTTCCTCCTACGGCCGGGGCGGGCAGCGCGGACACGGTCCGTCTGACTCTGGCGGACGTGACGAACGCATCAAGGTAAAGGTCTACGGAAAGGACTCCCTTCAGGTAGGCAAGTCACCGGTGGACCTGCGTTTTGTGGAACAGCTCATCGACCCGGAGCAGACCAACACGCTTGCCCAGATACTCCGGTACTGCGTAGAGCACCAGCTTCTGGAACGCTATACGGTTGCTGACACGGTTGCGCTCGTGCAGAAGGAAGTGGCAAAGGGCGGCCTGAGTGCACTCAGCGATTCCTCCTATGCAGCCATGGGACTCTGTATGCCCAGGGTTCAGGAGATATTTGCATGCATCAACCGTTACAGAGGATAAATGAAGGAAAAAAAGCAGGGGCGCGCGGTATGATTAAAATACCGCGCAGCCCCTGCCCTTATTTTATCTTGGAAGCCGGACCCATGTACATCATTTTCTTCCATTTTCAATCCTCTTCCACGTTCCCGGCCCCATGGCCTGTCCGAAGGACATTTTCCCTACATGATCCGTAAGGTCCGTTCCCTCACGGACACATACTAATACTCCTTCCCGTCCAATATCTCCAGATAATCCTTCAGATTCTTCTCAAGCAAAGACGGCGTATCCAGCCCGTATGGACATTTCCCCTTACACTGTCCGCAGTGGAGGCACTGCTCAATCAGCTTCATCTGCGCCTGGGCCTCAGGGGTAAGCTGGGCCTGGGACGGGGCGCGTCGGATCATCAGGGACATCCTGGCGCTGTTACAGATGTCAATCCCTACCGGACACGGCATGCAGTATCCGCAGCCACGGCAGAATTCGCCCTGAAGCTGCTCCCTGTCGCGGGCAATCAGCTCCTCCAGTTCCTTTGTCATCACCGGAGGATTCTGGACATAGGATAAGAACTCGTCCAGTTCCTTCTCCCTCTGGACCCCCCAGATGGGAAGTACATTGTCAAACTGTGCCAGATATACATAGGCTGCCCGGGAATTATTAATCAGGCCGCCGGATAAGGCTTTCATTGCAATGAATCCCATATTGGCATCCTTACATCTGCTTACCAGCTCCAAATCCTTATCCGTTGCCAGATAACAGAACGGGAACTGCAGGGTCTCATAAAGCCCGGAATCAATGGCTTCATTGGCAACAGCCAGCCTGTGGTTCGTGATGCCGATATGCCTCACCTTCCCCTGGGCCTTGGCCTCCAGGATTGCCTCATAAAGCCCGGTCCCATCGCCTGGCTTTGGACAGAAGGACGGATTGTGGAACTGATATAAATCTATGTAGTCTGTCCTGAGATTTTCCAGGGAAGTTCCTAAATCCTTCCAGAAATCCTCCACGGTATCCGCCATGGTCTTGGTGGCTATAAATACCTTGTCCCGGATTCCTTCCAGCGCCATCCCCACTTTCTTCTCACTGTCCGTATAGCACCGGGCCGTATCAAAAAATGTGATTCCTCCCTCATATGCCTTTCTCACCAGATATACGGCGTCCTCATCCGATATACGCTGGATAGGAAGGGCGCCGAAACCATTCTTATTCACAGTAATGCCAGTGCTTCCCAGAGTCACTTCCACCATCTTTTGTACCTCCACTTGAGATTTTTTATTTATTTTATCACAAAAATCCCGGGCTGTATACCATGTCAGGCGCTCAGGCTGTCCTCTGTCCCGGATGACAGCATTTCCTTTAAGTCTTCCATGGTCATATCACGTTCACGCAGCATTTCGTTGACAACCTTAAACTCTTCCAATTGAATCTGTTCTTCCAGATAACCTTCCTTTTCCCTCATTGTCTCCAGACAGCTCTCATACTGTGCAATGGATGCCCGCACCTCAGCAAGCTCCCCCTGCAGTTTTTCAATCGGTGTTTTCCTTACTCCCCGTGCCATAGCAATATGCTCCTTTTCTCTGATTTTATTTTTAAGGCCATGGGTTCATTCTGTAGGCCCATTTATTACCAGTATATGTAGGCTTATCCAAAAATATACAGCGTATTTCAAATCCATTCCATGTTTTTTGCATCTGCGCTGTCATGATTTCCGGTATTTCAGGGACTTTACGAATTATGCTGCCTGCGATATACTAGGGTGTGTTGCGTAAGATACCACAAGACCAGGAGGTAAGAATGATAAAAGAATATGAGCATCATGCCCAATATTACGAAACAGACCAGATGGGATGCGTCCATCATTCCAACTTCATCCGCTGGATGGAGGAAGCCAGGATTGACATGATGGAACAGATGGGATGCGGATACCGTGCCATGGAACATGCCGGAATCATGAGCCCGGTCCTGGAAGTCCGCTGCCAGTACAGGAACATGGTGCATTTTGATGACCGCATCCGCATCCGGGTCAGCATCAAAGCTTACAATGCAATCCGCATGACCCTGGAATATGAAATGCGGGACGCCGCAAGCGGCCGGCTGATGGCATCAGGCGAAAGCAGCCACTGCTTCTTAAATAGCGAAGGTAAACCCATATCCTTAAAGAGAATCCATCCCCAGTGGGATGAGGCCTTCATCCAGGCCATGGAACAACTGAAATAAAACCGACAGAAAGGCTGACATTAAAATGACCCGACACAACCATATCCGATTATTGATAATTAGCATGCTTATGATGATTGCCGTGCTGGCAGGCGGCTGTTCCCCGTCCCCATCCGCGGTCCCTCCGGCCGCACAGGCAGGCCGGACGGGACAGGATCTGACGGTGCACTATATTGACGTGGGCCAGGGTGACAGTATACTGGCGGGATCTGACGGACATTACATGCTGATTGACGCAGGTGAAAATGACCAGGCGGACACCGTTGTTTCCTATCTGAAGCAGGCCGGGGTCACCACCCTTGATTATGTCATCGGCACCCATCCCCACTCTGACCACATAGGGGGGCTGGATAAGGTCATTGAGGAGTTCACCGTGGGCAAGGTCATCCTTCCTCCGGTGGAGCACACCACACGCACCTTCGAGGATGTGCTGAACGCAGTCTCCAACAAGGGGCTTAAAATCACCAAACCGGTTCCCGGTGACACCTATGGCCTTGGGAACGCATCCTTCACCATTGTCGCACCGGTAAAGGATTATGGAAATGATTTAAACAACTGGTCCGTGGGAATCCGGCTCACCTATGGCAGCAACAGCTTCCTCATGTGCGGGGACGCTGAATCCCAGGCCGAGTCCGACATGCTGGACAGCGGCATGCCCCTGAAGGCAGATGTGCTGAAGGCAGGCCATCACGGAAGCAGCACCTCCACCACCAGCACCTTCCTGAAGGCGGTATCGCCCTCCTACGTGGTGATCCAGTGCGGAAAGGATAATTCCTACGGACATCCCCATAAAGAGACCATGGAAAAACTGGAGAAGGCGGGATGCCGGATATTCCGCACGGATGAGGACGGCACCATCACCGCATCCAGCGACGGGACCCACATCACCTGGGATGTTCCCGGCACACAGAAGGACGCCGGCGCCCAGCCTTCCCCGGCCCAGCAGTCCACTTATATACTCAATACCAACACCATGAAATTCCACCTGCCCGGCTGCCCCTCTTCGGAACAGATCCAGGACAGGAACCGGAAGGAATATACCGGCACAAGGGACGGGCTTATCAGCCAGGGATACGCGCCCTGCAAACAATGCAACCCATAATCAGCCCAACATGCAACAGGAGGTTTACATGAAATACATCATCGACCGGCTGGAGGAAGGTCTGGCCATATGTGAAAACGAGCAGAAGGCAATGGTATCCATTCCGCTGGAACAGCTGCCGGAAGCCGTAAAGGAAGGGGATATGATCAATGAGACGGATGGCATCTTTTCCATTGATAAGGAAGGCACCGGGGAGCGGCGCAGGAAAATGCGCAAAAAACTCATGGATTTATTTGAATAGTTTTTTATTTTTAGCCCTTGCACCTTTTTCCCATTAATGATACCATAAGAAACATATGTAAATCGATAATTGGAGGATCATTTAGATGGAACTGATTTTACCTGAAAACTATGACCCCCGGCTTACCATCCGGGAGACACAGGACGCAATCAAATACATACGTGACACGTTCCAGAAAGAGATGGGACGGGAAATGCACCTGGAGAGGATTTCCGCTCCCCTGTTCGTGGAGCGCAGCAGCGGTCTTAACGATAACCTGAACGGCACGGAGCGGCCCGTGGACTTTGATATGCTGGGTCTTCCCGGCGAGACCCTGGAGGTTGTCCACTCCCTCGCCAAGTGGAAACGTATGGCCCTTAAGGAGTACGGCTTTAAACCCGGCGAAGGCCTTTACACCAACATGAACGCAATCCGCAGGGATGAGGAACTGGATAACCTGCACTCCTGCTATGTGGACCAGTGGGACTGGGAACGTGTAATCACAAAGGAACAGAGGAACCTGGATACCCTGATGGACACGGTCCGTGAGATATTCAAGATCATCAAGCACATGCAGCACGAGGTGTGGTACAAATATCCGGAAGCGGTAAAGCACCTTCCCAAGGACATTTTCTTCATCACCACCCAGGAGCTGGAGGATCTGTATCCTGACAGCACTCCCAAGGAACGGGAGAACCTGATTACAAAGGAGCATGGATGTGTGTTCCTGATGCAGATCGGCGACAGGCTTGCGGGCGGTATGCCCCATGACGGGCGGGCGCCTGACTATGATGACTGGAGCCTGAACGGTGATATCCTGTTCTGGTTTGAACACTTAAACTGCGCCCTGGAGATTTCCAGCATGGGAATCCGCGTGGATGAGAAAGCCCTGGAGGAACAGCTTGAAAAGGCCGGGTGCGAAGAGCGCAGAAGCCTTCCCTACCATAAGATGCTCTTAAACGGCGAACTGCCCTACACCATCGGCGGCGGAATCGGACAGTCACGCCTGTGCATGCTTTTACTGGACCGCGCCCATATCGGCGAGGTACAGGCCAGTATCTGGCCAAAGGATATGAGGGAAGTGTGCAGGCAGCACAACATTTTCCTGTTATAGGATTTTCCTGCTGTATTCAATAAACAGTACGAAGGATAGAATGAATCTTATGGAATTTCATGTATCAATCTTTTTCATTATCGAGGTAATAGGAACCGTTGCCTTTGCCTCCTCCGGCGCCATGGTGGCCATCAAGCAGCAGCTGGATTTGTTAGGCGTCGTGGTCCTTGGCGTCACCACCGCGGTGGGAGGCGGTATGCTCAGGGATATCATACTGGGCAATGTCCCGCCCGGCCTTTTCATGAACCCGGTCTATGTGATGGCTGCTTTCATAACCGTCCTTGCACTGTTCATCGTCGTAAGGCTAAACCAGAGGATACTGGAGAGCCGTTACATTGCCTCCTATGAGAAAATGATGAACATTTTTGACGCCGTGGGGCTGGCGGCATTTACGGTTACAGGAATCGATACAGCCGTGCTGGCAGGATATGGGGACTATCATTTCCTGTCCGTTTTCCTGGGCGTGCTTACCGGGGTCGGGGGCGGTGTACTCAGGGATATCATGGCGGGCCAGACCCCCTATATCCTGCGCAAGCATGTGTATGCCAGCGCATCCATTGCAGGGGCCTTGTGTTATGTGTTCCTGGCTGACTGGATCACAGGGGATGCGTCCATGATCATAAGCGCGCTGCTGGTCATCCTGATACGAATGCTGGCCACCAGGTACTGCTGGAACCTTCCTACCGCAACAAAGAAGCAGCCGTGAGTTTCCGGTTAGAAACGTGCGCCGCCGGGCGCACACCCATAAAAGAACGGCTTTCAGGAATCTATTTTCCTGAAAGCCGTTCTTTTTATTCCGGACATGCCATGCAGCCATGTCCTTAAGCAATCGCCGCCGCTGTCTGTCCCCTGTCCCCAGACCATTCAATGGCAGCATAGGCCTGGGCAATGTTCAGCATATGGTCCCCGATCCTTTCATAATCCGTCAGCATTTCCGAATACAGGATGGAGGATTCCACATTGCAGTTCCCGTCCCTCATACGGTCAATCTGGTTCTGGCGGAACTTCAGGGTGATATCGTCAATGCGCTGTTCAATCTCCTCAGCCGTCGACAGTTTAAATTCCGGATTCCCCTGTGCAGCCATGCGCAGAAGCTCCATGCCCTCCCGGCAGGTTTCTTCCATAACCTGGAACTCCTTTTTGGCATAACCGGAGAATGCCAGGCTCTTCTGCTCTATGGTTTCCGCGTACTCCGCCAGGTTCATGGCGTGGTCCCCAATCCGCTCGATATTTCCCAGAATGGAATACATACGGTTTAAGGTATCCACATCCTTTGGCGTCTGGTCCAGTACCAGGATTTTGGATATTTTCTTGGAAATCCTTACATTGCTAAGGTCAATCTCTTCTTCCCTCTCCTCAATCCCCTGGATTCCCTCCTTGCCAGTCCCGTTGGCAACCGCCATGAAGCTTTCCGATACATTCCTGGCAGCCACATCCATCATAAGGGTAATCTCATCATGAATCTGGTTAATTGCAATGGTAGACACGCCCAGATGATGTTTGGAAGCCATAAGGTCCTCGAACCACCGGTCCGCATCCTTCACAGGAACCTGCCTGTCAGGAAGGATTGCAATGGCAATCCGCTCCAGCAGGGTGCCGAAGGGCAGCAGGATCAGCGTGGTGCTTACATTGAATATCGTATGGACATTGGCAATCTGCGCCACCGGGTTGCCCGGGGTCAGGCCTGCCACGAAATCCGTAAACGGCGTAAGGATGCACAGAATCACAAACAGCGTGGTTCCAATCACATTAAACATCAGATGGATGACCGTTGTCCTCTTGGCATTCCTGCTCGTTCCCACGCTTGCCAAAAGAGCCGTGATACAGGTACCGATGTTCTGTCCGAAGAGCACGAACACCGCGCTGTGGATATCAATCACCCCTCCCATGGCCAGCGCCTGGAGGATGCCGACGGAGGCTGAGGAAGACTGGATTACCGCCGTGAACACAGCGCCTACCAGGATTCCCAGGATGGGATTGGAGAACTTGGTTACCATATGGATGAATGTCTGGGAATCCCGGAGCGGGACCATGGCATCGCTCATCATCCCCATTCCGATGAACAGCACGCCGATACCTGCAATGATGCCGCCCACATGCTGGACCTTTTTGTTCTTCATGAAAATCAGGAGCATGACGCCCACAAATGCAATCAGCGGCGCAAGGGCCCCGATGTCCAGGGCAATCAGCTGTCCGGTAATGGTGGTACCCACGTTGGCTCCCATGATAATCCAGACAGCCTGCTTAAGTGTCATCAGGCCGGAATTAACAAACCCCACCGTCATGACCGTGGTTGCCGATGAGGACTGGATTAAAGCCGTTATCCCCGCTCCCACCAGCACACCCAAAAAGCGGTTAGCTGTGAGACGTTCCAATATCTGTTTCATCCGGTTGCCGGCCACCGCCTCCAGATTACTGCTCATCATCTGCATGCCGTACATGAACAGCGCCAGACCTCCAAGCAGGCTTAATACCAATTCTACTCCCATGTGTTTTCTCCTTTTGTTTAAGAGGATAGGAAAGCTCCTACATTATCATTATATGGATAATACCGGAATGCCCAGGTAAAAATGGCGCAAAAATAAGGCAGGGCCCGCCATCTTCGGTTAAAAGATCGCAGGTCATGCCTTCTATATCGCACAGTTGCGGCGTCCATTCAGGTGGGCGGATTTCATGATAATCTGTAGCCTCTTTTCCTGTTGTTTATCAAATCTTTACTTATTCTTAACACATACTCATTATACGGGATATTTCATATATCGTCAATATGGCTTCCCGCTCCCAATGTAAAGTCTATGTAAAGTATGTGTAAAATTTTATGGAAGCATACAGTTATTTACAAATTACCTTGAAAATCCCCTCCCCATATTATCCAATTATTGATTATATTCCTTTTTTCGTCCCCCACGCATGACACGGAGCAGCCCCAATACCAGCACAGCCGGAATCCAGGCAGCCACAGCCAGTCCGGATTTCATGCCGCCCTCTGCCGCCCCTGACACCAGACCCACCAGCGTGGGACCGGCAGAGCATCCCAGGTCGCCTGCCAGGGCCAGAAGCGCGAACATGGCAGTGCCTCCCCTGGGACAGCTGGCCGATGCAAGGGAAAATGCGCCCGGCCACAGGATTCCCACGGAAAGCCCGCACAGGCCGCAGCCCAAAAGCGCCAGGGCCGGGTCAGGCCCATAGGCGGCCAGCAGATAGCTGAACACGCACAGCAGGGCGCTGATGGTCATGAAAACAGGCAGCTGGATCTTCTCGCTGTATTTGGCATACAACGCCCTGGATAATCCCATAAGCACGGAAAACATACAGGGGCCGGCCAGGTCCCCCATGGTTTTGGATACCTTAAGCCCTGACTCCGCAAAGGCGGAAGCCCACTGGCTCATGGCCTGTTCCGAAGCACCTGCGCAGACAAAGATAAATGCAAACAGCCAGAACACCCGGTTTCCCGCCAGTTCCCGGATCCCCATCCCATCACCGTCCTCCACCAATGAAAGAATCGGAACCCTGGCAAAAACCAGCGCATTGACAGCAGGGACCAGTGCCCACAAAAGCGCCAGGATCCGCCAGTTCCCCACTCCTGCCACGGTAAAGAACAGGGTGGAGCCAAGCACCACCGCAACCGCCCCCCAGCAGTAAAAGGAGTGCAGAAGGCTCATGGCCGCATCCTTCTTACCGGTAGGGCACGCCTCCACGATGGGGCTGATCAGCACCTCGATTATCCCTCCCCCGATTGCATACAGGCACACGCACACCACAAGGCCCGCAAAATGCCCGGGCACCAGGTCCGGGATAAAGGCCAGTCCCGCCAATCCCGCAGCCGCAAAGATATGGGCCGCAACAATACAGGTGCGGTAGCCGATACGGTCCACAAACCTGGCGGACAGAAGGTCTACCAGCAGCTGAATCCCAAAATTCACGGTCACTAACAGGGTAATCCTCCCCAGGGATATCCCGAACGCGCCCTGGAACGTAAGGAATAACAGGGGCGCAAAATTATTGACAATGGCCTGTACCACATAGCCTGTGCAGCTGGCTTTCAGGGTACAATTGTAATTGCTGCTTAAAGACATGCATGTCCTCCTCCGGCTTGCTGTAAATCCTATGGGGCGTCCTGCGCATGTCCTGCCTGTCCGCTCCATATCCAAATATCTCCTACTATACTTTGCCCGGAGCCGGACGTCAATCCTTTTCCATCTGCTTTTCCATAAAAAACAGGTGCGGCCATGTCTGGAAACTGCCCCAGTCCATAACCGCACCAACCATCTGCCGTCCTATACCGCCGTCCTATGCCGCTGTCCTATGCGGCCTCCCATGCTGCTGTCCTATGCAGCCGTCCATACCGCCGTCCTATGCAGCCTTCCATACCGCTGTCCTATGCCTTCTTCCTGTTCTTCACCATGTCCATGGTGACCGCGAACACAATCAGCACGCCGCTGGTAATCTCCAGCACATGGGTATTCAGCCCAAACTGCACGCCGGCGTTGTTAATGAGTACCATCAGGATGGTTCCAAGAAGGGTCCCGCTGACAGCCCCGCGTCCGCCTGAAAGGGATGCGCCGCCGATTACGGCTGCAGCAATGGCGTTCATGTCGTAGCCCTCGCCTCCGGTGGGAAGGGCGCTCTGTACACGGGCGGCCAGCATGATGCCTGCTATGCCGTAGAGCAGTCCTGCAAAGGCGTAGACGGAATAGAACATTTTCCTGACCTTGATACCGCTCAGCTTGGCAACCTCCACGCCGCTTCCGATGACATACAGGTTCCTTCCGAATACCGTGTAGCGGAGGATCAGGAACACCACCAGGGCCACTACCGCCCAGATGATGGCCAGGGCGGGCAGCAGTCCGAAGAAGCTGTTGTTGCCCATGTTGAGGATCCTCTCGTCCAGGCCGCTGACCGTCAGGGCCTTGCTGATAATCTTGATGATACCCCGGATGATGGTGGACATACCCAGGGTTGCAATCATGGGGGGAACCTTGAAATCATAGACAATGATGCCGTTGGCAAAACCAGCAGCAATGGCAAACATGACAGCTATCAGCAGCGTCAGGTAGAAGTTCATGCCCGTGTCGCGCTGGAGCAGCGCCAGGACCATACAGGAAAGGCCCGTGATGGCGCCGCCGCTGATATCAATCCCTCCGGTGGTGATGATCATGGTCTGGGCCACTGCCAGGACGCCGATGATGGCACACTGCTTCATCAGGTTTGTTATATTGTAAACACTAAAGAAATTATCCGTACAAACAGACGTTATTACAAATAAAGCCACAATGATGACTCCCAGCGTAAATTCCGTCTGCTGGAATACACTGGTAAGCGAACTGCCCTTTCCAACCTTTGACTTGCCCATACTATTCCTCCTATGACTAACCTTCCACAGACGCCCTGCGCAGGACATCCTCTTCTCTCAAGGTCAACAATTCTTCTTTATTAAACTCCCCGGTAATCCTTCCCTGGGCCATGACAATGAGGCGGTCCGCCAGTCCCATGACCTCCGGCAGGTAGGAAGAGATAAGAATGATGCTCCTGCCCTGTTCGGTCAGCTTTTCCATCAGCTTATAGATTTCTTCCTTGGCGCCCACGTCCACGCCCACGGTCGGCTCATCGAAGATCAGCACATCCGGGTCGCGGCAGAGCAACTTGGCGATTACCACTTTCTGCTGGTTGCCGCCGGAAAGGTTGCCCACCAGCTGCATGACATTGGGCGTCTTTACATTGACACGTTTGGAGAAATCCTCCGCCCTCTCCTGCTCCTTTTTAAGGGAAATGATTCCCCGGCTGCTGATCATATCGTAAGAGTTCATGTTGATGTTCGTCTTAATCGGCAGCTGGAGGGCCAGTCCGTCCGCGCGCCTGTCCTCGGTCAAAAAGCAGATCCCATGCTGCATGGCGTCGCTGGGATTCTTGATAATCACCTTCTGTCCCTTGACGTACACATTGCCGGTAAGCCTGCGTTCCACGCCGCAAAGCGCCCGCATGATCTCACTGCGCCCGGCTCCCACCAGGCCCACAAAGCCCAGTATCTCGCCTTTATGCACGGTAAAATTAATGTCCTTAAAATGGCTGCTGTCGCTGAAATCCTCCACCCTCAGGACTTCCTCCCCCGGCTCCTGGCGTTTGATATTATAGATATCGGACATTTCCCGTCCGACCATCATCCGTATGAGGGAATCCTTGGTGACCTGGCCGATTGGTTTTGTATCCACATAGGTGCCATCCTTGAGCACGGTCACGCTGTCGCAGATATCCATGATTTCCTCCAAACGGTGGGAAATATAAATGATACTGACGCCATTTTCCTTTAACTCCTTGATGAAGCGGAACAGCACCTCCACTTTTTCATTCTCAAGCAATGCCGTGGGCTCGTCAAAGATTACAATCCGTATGTCGTCATTGACAGAAATCTTGCTGATGGTCACCATGGCCTGCATGGCAATGGGCAGCTTCCTGATCTTGTCCCTGGGGTCCACGTTCATCTCAAATTTGTCAATAATCTTCTTGCTGTCATCCGCCATTTTCCTCCAGTCAACAGCCCCCAGCTTTGTGCGGGGCTGCCGGCCCAGGTAATAGTTCTCGGCAATGCTCAGGTCAGGCGCGATATTGACATGCTGGTAATTGGCGTAAACGCCATGGCTCTGGGCTTCCAGAGCATTTGTATTCACAATCCACTGGTCGTTGTAGTGCATGGAAATCTGGCCCTCGTCCGGCTTCTCCACCCCCATGATACATTTAATCAGGGTGGACTTTCCGGCTCCGTTCTCGCCTACCAGTGCACGGACCTCGCCTTTTTTTATCTCGAAGCTGACATCATTCAGTGCCGTCACGCCGGGATAAAACTTACTGATATGTTCAATCTTTAAAATCGTATCCTGCATTGACTTATCCCCTTTTATAAAAAGGAGGCAGTCCTAAAACAGCCTCCTTTTAACAGTAACTGAAACCCATGGATTACTTTTTGAGACGTGTCGGATCAAGGAGATCCTGCATATCCTTATCATTCATGTTGGCACTTGTGATGACAACAGGAGGACAGTTCACCTGTTTGGCGGACTCTGGATTTGACCCGTTAATTAACGTCTGAATGGCATTCTCCATGCACTTGTAGCCCTGTGCGTAGGCATCCTGGACAATGATTGCATCCAGGGAACCATTTCCAAGAGCAGCAATCTCAGTATCATCTGAGTCAACTGCAACGGAAACAATCTTGTCGCCGATTCCGGCTGCCTGTACTGCCAGGCACACGCCGTCGCCTGTAATGTTGTTGCCGGAATACATACCGATCAGTTCAGAACCAAAGGTGGAAATGATATTCTCAGCATTGGCCTGTGATGTCTCCACCACGTTGCCGTTGTAATATGTATCGGTCAGGGTAAGTTCGGGGGCATTGGCTGCCATGTAGTCGCGGAAGCTCTGGATACGGTGGTTCAACGCCTCGTTCTCAACGTTCATGTTGATGCCGATGGTTCCCTTGGTCTTGTCCATCCCCTTGGCATCCATTGCATCCAGGAAGGCCTGGGCAGCCATCTCGCCGATGGTGTCATTGGAGCAGTAATAGAACTGGTTGTAATCCTCCTCATGGGCGCCGTCGTCCCCAACCCCAAGGCCGCAGTTGACAAAGTTCAGCACGATCCCGTTCTGGGTTGCTTCCTTTGCCTTCGGGACCGTTGCGTCGATTGCAAGGGTGGCTGTGACGATTGCGTCCGGTTTCTTGGCAATACACTGTTCAAATGCAGTTACATAGTCCTCTGTCTGGCTTTCCTCAGCCGGTCCCACGGTGGAGAATTCAATCTTAACCCCTTCCTTCTCCTCCATGTCCTTCATGGCGTTCTCAATCCCAATGCCCACATAGGTCCAGAACTGGGACGCGGTGGACGGCGTCAGGTAGATGATGCTGTAGGTCTTGCCTTCTGCTGATTCCGGGGCCTTGGTATCTTCCGCCTTAGCCTCTGCCTTGGTGTCCTGGGCAGCCGGTGCAGCGGTGGATGCCGGTGCGTCCGCCTTCTTGCCTCCGCATGCAGCCAGCGATAATACCATGGCTGATGCCAGCAGGACTGATGTTGCTTTCTTTGCTAAACCTTTCTTCATAAGTTAATCCTCCTTCTCTAAATAAACGATTGTTCCCCAACAATCATTGGTTACATTACATGACACCCTTCTGTAAGATAAAGCATCCGTAAGGCTGGCGTTCGCTGGTGCACACGGTCACATAAGCCCGGCCGGCCTTCTCATAAAACTTACTGCGCTCAATCTCCCCCACAATCTTCGGCGCATACCCGTTCTTAACCACTGCATCAATTGCATCGTCCCACACCTTTGGCCTGTCCATGGAAATGCCGGAGTCCTTGTCAGGAATCATGTATTCCACCGGATATTCGCAGTAATCCACATCCAGAGGCATCAGCTTTAAGATGTCCTCAATCATATCCGCGGCGCTGTTGCCCTTGGCCTGTATGCTGACCCCGCCCGGGGTCTTGGTGATGGGCGGATAAAAATCATCCGCGATGATGAGTAAATCCCCATGGCCCATGTCGGCCAGGGCTTTTAACAGGTCTGAACTGATTCTTGTAGGTATACCTTTTAACATATTCATTTCCTCCTCATTCTGTCACTCAGCGTCTGTTCCCCAGGCGCTTAGTTTCTCTCTAAAAATGCATCTATGTCCTCACGCACCGGCATGGACGGGGTGGTCCCCAGCTTCTGGACCGACAACGCAGCAAGTCCATTGGCAAACCGCACTGCTTCCCATATACCCTTCCCCTCCGCAAGGGCTGCCAGGAGGCCTCCGTTAAAGGCGTCCCCTGCCCCGGTAGTATCAACGGCATCCACCTTAAATGCGGGCACAATCTCTTCCCTGCCGTCCGATGAAACAAATACCCCCCTTGATCCAAGGGTTATGATGACCTTCTTCACACCCTTGTCATAGAAGAACCCTGCCGCCTTCCTGGCGGACTCCAGGTCCGATACCGGGATACCGGTCAGTTCCTCTGCCTCCACCTCGTTGGGCGTCACCATGTAAACCTTGGACAGGAACTCATCCGTTATGGCGGAATACGGCGCCGTGTTCACAATCACCTTACATCCATAGCGGGCCGCCATGTCCACCACCATCTCATTGGCATCCTGGTTCACTTCCAATTGAAGGAGGACATACTCGGATTCCTTAATAATGGATTCAATACTGTCAATCTCCTCCCTGGTAATGGTATTGCAGGCGCCCGGTACAATGATGATCTCATTCTGGCTGGTGTTCTCGTCCACCAGGATCAGGGCAATTCCTGTCTCCTTGTCATCTGAGAAAAAGATGTGGTCCTTGTCCATCCCCAGTTCTGTCATGGTATCAAGTGCAACATTGGCAAAGCTGTCCCTTCCAAGCTTTGTCATCATGATCACATCTGCCCCTGCCTTGTGTGCGGCAACGCACTGGTTAAATCCCTTTCCCCCTGGCCCCATCTTGAACATGGAACCCTTCACCGTCTCCCCCGGTACCGGAAGGTGCGGGCTTCTCGCCATCAGGTCAACTACAAAACTGCCAAATACAGCAACCTTACTCATCCTGTTTCTCCTCCTGAAATTCTTTATGTTTTTCTGAGCCGCGCTTAATCAGGCCCGTCTTTACCAGATTCCTCTGTATGATCAGCTTTTCCCCCATCATCTCCTCTCCGTCCTGGAACCTTCTCTCCAGAATCCTCATGGCCTCGCATCCCATCTCATAGACGGGTCTTGTAACGGCAGTCAGATGTGTGTCCGTGTATTCCAGTTCCTTGATGTCGTCAAATCCCACCACCGATATGTCCCTGCCCAGCTTAAGGCGGCGTTCCTTCAGGCATCTTAAGCATCCCAGGGTTGTCATGTTATTCGATGAAAATACCGCCGTGGGCGGGTCATCCATGTCCAGAAGCTTCATCATGGCCTTGTAAGAATCCTCTTCCATGAAGTTGCCGCATATGATGTAATCCTTGTTGACAGGTATCCCGTGATTCTCCAGCGCTTTCTTATATCCCTTCAGGCGCTCATGGCCCGGCCTGGAGGTGCTTGGGCCTGTGATGATGGCTATCTTCCTGTGGCCTTCCTGTATCAGGCACTCCACTGCCCCGGCAGCGCCCTCCGCGTCCTCGGAAAACACCCCGTCAAACCTTCCATTCCTGATATCCCGGTCAATGAGCACCACCGGAACCCCCTGGGCCTCAAACTCTTCCAGCCTTAAAGCAGTCTCCTGGTCGCACTCCGACACAGGGATTATGATCAGGCCCTTAATCATCTCAATCTTCAGGGAATCCAGTATCTTGTGTTCCCGCTGCGTATTCTCCGCCGTACCGAACATGAACACGTTGTAATCATTATCCATGGCCTTGTCGGATATCCCATGAAGGATCTTGCTGAAAAACGGGTTCTCAATATCCGGGACCATAAACGCGATGTTCCTGGATATACCCACGCTCAGGTTGCGCGCCACCATGTTGGGGGAATAATTCTTACCCTTGATGACTTCCAATATCTTGTTCCTTGTCTCCTCCTTCACGTTCCTGTGGTTGTTCAGGACCCTGGAAACGGTGGCCGGGGAAACGCCTGCCTCTTTGGCAATATCATATATGTTCATACACTCTTCCCATACATCCAATCTTTCTTGAAACCGCTTTCATCATTACAATTTTAAAATAGCATATTTTTTCCCCCTTGTCAACATTAATTTATATTTTTATTGTGCAAATTACATCATTTTTCAAAATTATTTACACTATTTTGTGCAATTATCACATCATATTTTACTGCTTTTCATTTCATAATTCGTGTAACCGATTTCACTTGAAAATATTTATGGTTTGTGCTATGCTTTTAATATCAAAAATCGGCTCTGCTGTAAAAAAAGGAGAGAAAATAATGGAAATTGCAAAAATGATTGACCACACCATGCTGAAGGCTGACGCCACGACCGAAACCATCACACGCTACTGCGGGGAAGCCCGGGAACACGGCTTTGCCTCCGTATGCGTCAACAGCTGTCATGTTCCCTTGGTATCGTCCCTGTTAAAGGGTTCCGATGTCAAGACCTGCTGTGTGGTAGGTTTCCCCCTGGGAGCCATGCTCACCACGGCCAAGGCATACGAGGCCGCGCAATCCGTGAAGGCCGGCGCCCACGAAGTCGACATGGTCATCAATATCGGCGCTGTCAAAGATAAGAACTGGGATTTTGTAAGGGATGACATCAAGGCAGTGGTTGAGGCGTCCAAGCCCGCCATCGTAAAAGTAATCATAGAGACATGCCTTCTGACAGACGAGGAGAAGGTAAAGGCCTGCCAGCTGTCCGAAGAAGCAGGCGCTGCCTTTGTAAAGACCTCCACCGGATTTTCCACTGGAGGAGCCACCCTCGAGGACATAAGACTCATGCGCAGGACAGTAGGCGACAGACTCCAGGTAAAGGCCAGCGGCGGCATCCGCACACCGGAATTTGCAAAAGAACTGGTGGAAGCCGGAGCAGACCGGATTGGTGCCGGGAACGGTATTGTCCTGCTGTAAAGCTATATATCCCCTTTTTAAGCGCCACATGCAGCCATCCAGGCTGTGTGTGGCGCTTTCCATTTCCATGAATGGAAATGAAATCCAAATCACTTTATACTTTTTTATAAAAGTTTATACTTTCTTTATATTTTATTCATAGGACGATGTTTCTCCGTCTGTTATAATTTTATGTGAACTAAATAATGAAGGGGATGATTACATGAATTGGAAAGAAGAAGTGAGAACCAATATTACAAAAGCCAGTGAACTGAGGGAGTACATGGACCTGACGGATTCCCAGGTAGAACATCTTGACAGGATACTCAGCCAGTTCCCCATGACGGTCACGCGGTACTACCTGTCCCTAATCAACTGGGACAACCCATTTACAGACCCGGTGTTCCGGATGTGCATACCATCCATTGAGGAAACAGACTTAAGCGGGGACTTTGATACCAGCGGGGAAGCAGACAACACGGTCATATCCGGCTTACAGCACAAATACAGCCAGACAGCGCTCATACTTTCCACCCACCGCTGCGCCATGTACTGCAGGCATTGTTTCCGGAAACGTCTGGTAGGCATCTCCGATGATGAAACCGCTGACAACATAGAGGAAATGGCTTCCTATGTAAGCCAGCACAGCGAAATCAGCAACATCCTCATATCCGGCGGCGATGCATTCCTAAACAGCAATCAGGTCATCAGACGGTATCTGGAACAATTCAGTTCCATCCCCCACCTGGACCTGATACGGTTCGGCACCCGCACCCCTGTGGTCCTTCCCATGAGAATCTATGATGACCCTGAACTTCTGGCTCTTCTCAAAACCTATACACAGAAAAAGCAGATCTATGTGGTTACCCAGTTTAACCATCCAAATGAAATAACCCATGAAGCCAGAAAAGCCATAAAGGCCCTGCTGGACTCAGGAATCGTTGTCAAAAACCAGACCGTCCTGCTAAAGGGAGTAAACGACAACAGCCAGACCCTGGGGCTTCTGTTAAAAGACCTGACACGCTGCGGCGTGATTCCCTATTACATCTTCCAGTGCCGCCCCGTATCCGGAGTCAAAAACCAGTTCCAGCTCCCCCTGAAGCAAGGCTACGAAATCGTAGAAGCCGCCAAGCACCTGCAAAACGGCCAGGGCAAATGCATCCGCTACGCCATGTCCCATGTAACAGGAAAAATCGAAATACTGGGTCCAATGCCGGACGGCAAGATGCTCTTCAAATACCATCAGGCCAAATACGACCGCGACAAAGGAAGGATCTTCACAAAAGACCTAGCCCCAGGACAGGCCTGGTTGGATGACAGCATCTGAACCTTATCTGATAAAACCTTATCTGATTTAACCTGAACCAGCTTAAATCTGACCAGCTTAAACCTGACCAGCTTAACCTAGCCAGAACTCAAAGAACGCCAAAGCCAAAGTCCATACAAAAATCAGGCTTACCTATCTCTTGACCCATCACCGGCCAGGCCCGCCCCAAAAGCACACAGCACCTGCCGCCATCAAGAAACCATCAGCGCCGGAAATCCAATTTTTCTTTCCGGATGCGTGTTTGACACACATCGCGCCCGGAATCCCCAGTCTGCGGAGCGGGCCAGGGCGGGCCTTGTCCCAGGAGGGGTGGGCGGAGCCGGGTGGATTCCTCAGGGCGGTGGTGGCTGGAACGCATAGTGCAGGAGGGAGCAGCTTCTTAGGTTCTGGCAAGCTAAAAGACGGGGGTGGATTCTTGCCTCAAAGCAAGAATCCAAGGTGCTCTGAGCTGAGAAAATCCTTCAGGATTTCTCAGCGAATAGCACCGATTCCCCGTCTTTTAGCTTGTCAGGGCCTTAGAGTGTGTTTGAAGCTGCCCCTCCGGAACCCAGCGTCCCAGCCACCGCCGCCCTGAGGAATCCACCCGGCTGCGACCGCCCCGCCACTGGGACAAGGCCCGTCCTGGCCCGCTCCGCGGACGCAGCACTCACCGCCCCATCCGTCAACCACCCATCTCCACCCCATACACCTCCATCTGTGTCAACGCCGGAAACGGTGACGGGTCATCTGCCTTTATAAGCCGACCAAAGCTAAGCCAGGAAATCCCCTGCCGCTTCAAGGGAATGACATGCGGCTCCACGCTCTTCTCCAGGCTGACAGTCTCCTCCGTCCCATCAGAGAATGTGAAGGTCACGCTTTCCCACCAGTTATCATGGGGGAAATCCGCCCTTGTATAAAGTACAATCTTATCAAAATCCACCGGACGTCCGAAGTCCAGCGTCATCTGTGCATCATCCTGCTGGTTGATTCCCCATGACTCATAAGGCCATTTTCCATGGGACAGGTTAGCCGTCACGCCGTCAATGGCGTTGCGGGCAGCGAACACGGCTTCCCCCCTGGTCTCCACATTCGCATAGGCATGGGGATAATATCCATGTTCCCCGTGCTGGTCCATCACATTCTTTGCCAGGTTTTTGTAAGCTCTAATCTCATAGTCAGCAGCATACCGGATGGTCAGGTAATGACGTTCCCCTGTAAAGGATTTCGGATTATAGGATGTCTTTTTTTCTGCAAATGGTATGTCATAGGCCAATACATCCTCCGTTGCATAGATATAGGATTCATCCATTGTATCGTCTACACGCACAATATAAAAGCGGTTCTTCTCGGGCAGGCAAAACTCAATCCTGTCCCCTTCCTCATACTCCCCTTTCCAGGCCAGGACTGCCTGTGAGGCCCCCTCCATGGACGCCTTCATCTCATTATCTTTGTTTAAAACTGTAATTTTAAATGCCATATATGCCTCCAGATATTTAGAATGTTTTATAGATTGTATCACATGGCCGTGGAAGTTGCCATGTACATTTTTCATGGTTAAATACAATTTATCCTTCCCGGACCAGCATATCCAAATAAAGCGGATACAGCGCCCTGCCGGCGACATATCCGCTTTATCATCTAACTTGTCTTATCCGTTATCCTGATACTTATCCCCATATGGGACTTCCAAATCCCCGGTCCTTGTCCGGGTATTACATCAGTGACAGATACAGGTTCTTGATGTCCTCCAGGGTCGGATCCTTTGGATTGCCCGGACGGCATGCGTCATCCATGGCTGACTGGGACAGGAAGTCCACGTCCTCCGGCTTAAGGATTTCCTTTAAATCAGCAGGGATGCCCACATCTGCGGACAGCTTCTTCACTGCATCCACGGCTGCCTTGCGGTACTCGTCCTGGCTCATGTCCTCCACGCCTTCAACGCCCATTGCGATAGCAATATCCCTGAACTTGGTTCCTGTGCACGGCGCATTGTATTCCATGACAGTCGGAAGGATGATTGCATTGGCAACGCCATGAGGAGTATCATATAATGCCCCCAGTCCATGGGCCATGGAATGGACGATTCCCAGACCACAGTTGGAAAATCCCATGCCGGTAAGGTACTGTCCAAGGGCCATACCTTCCCTGCCCTCGGGCTTGTTCTCTACAGCATCGCGCAGGCTGCGGGCAATGACCTCAATTGCCTTTAAATTGAACATATCCGTCATTTCCCAGGCTCCCTTGGTGGTGTAGCCCTCGATTGCGTGGGTCAGCGCATCCATTCCGGTTGCCGCGGTCAGTCCCTTTGGCATGGAGGACATCATTTCCGGATCCACCACTGCAACAACAGGGATATCATGTGTATCCACACATACGAATTTACGCTTTTTCTCAACATCCGTGATTACGTAGTTGATGGTAACCTCTGCCGCGGTTCCGGCTGTGGTTGGAACTGCAATGATTGGAACACATGGGTTCTTGGTAGGTGCAACGCCCTCCAGGCTTCTCACATCCTCGAATTCAGGGTTGGTAATGATGACGCCGATGGCCTTGGATGTATCCATGGAGGAGCCTCCGCCGATGGCAATGATATAATCAGCCCCGGAAGCCTTAAATGCAGCAACGCCTGTCTGTACGTTCTCAATGGTGGGATTGGGTTTGATATTGGAATAAATCTCATAGGCAAGGCCTGCGTCCTCCAATACCTTTGTCACCTTGCTGGTTACGTTAAACTTAATCAGGTCCGGGTCAGAGCAGACAAATGCCTTCTTGAATCCTCTTGCCTTTGCCTCATTGGCAATCTCTGCGATTGCGCCTGCGCCGTGATAGGATGTCTCATTTAATACAATTCTGTTTGCCATGATTTACCTCTCCTTCTCTTATAAAATGCGTCCGGAATGTTCCGCCGCAATTGCCTGTTTCATTTGTTAATATTATAACAACGGCAGTGGAAAAATAAAAGTGACAAACATCTCTGTCTGTCACTTTTTCTCTGTTTTTGTGCAGCTTTACTATTTTCATTGTGTACTATTACCAGTTTGCTTCATTGACCGGTTTACGCTTTTTCCATGATTCCGACACGCGCCAAAATCACAGCAGTTTTAAACGGTCAAACACATTTGCCAGCTTGGGCGGCATGGCATCCACCAGTTTGGCGGACATGGCCCGGGGAGAATCCTTCATGCCTCCCAGGACCCATTTTACCGTCATGTAAACCGAACCCTGGCAGTACATTTCCAAAAGGAAATGCAGCTCCTGGTCCAGCGCCCTGCTGTCCTTCCTCGCCAGGAGGTCTGTATAGAACTGGAGAATCAGTTCAAAATCGTGCTCTTTTAATGAATTCCTGTCGTCTGAGCGGAACGCTTCCGTGAAAAACACCTTTTCATTGACTATGAATTCAAACTTCTGTGTCAGGCTTTCGCCCACCGTGTGCCCCATCCCTATCTGTTCAAAGGACTGAAGCACCAGCTTATCAAAATACCAGTTTATCAGGTCATATTTATCCAGGAAATTCCTGTAAAATGTCTGCCGGGTAACGCCGCAGCCCTCCACAATCTCCTTGACCGTAATCTTATCCACGGGAGCTGACTTCATGCATTCCTTCATGGAGGCTGCCAGCTTATATCTGGTTTTTTCCTGTTTGTTCATCTCAGCCACGGTATCCCCTACCCCCTTTGGATACCATTATACTAGAAATCCCCTGCACCTGCTACCTGTTTTTGAAAATGCTTACCATCGCCTTCCACATCTGTACCAGTACGTTCCACATCCTGCGCAGCGGGCTTTCTTTTGCCTTTGCCACCTCTGCGTCCGCGGTCTTGGCCTCGTCGTCATCCACACTGATTTCATCGGTCCGCAGGACTATCTGCAGCGTCTTTGGCGGCCGGTTCTTATCTGAAGTAAATGAAACCCGTTCCGCGGATGGATCCATGAACAGGAACCGGTTATCCGTGTCGAATTTGTCCAGTTCATTGTCAATGGTATCCTTCATGGTGCGTCCGGCCTGGCGCATGGCGGTCGTGCTGTCAAATATGCTCAGGCTCTTGTCTAAAAGCTCCATGCTGCCCCGCAGGCTCTCACGCGCAGCCGCGTCAAAGTCGTCGCTGCTGTCCTTTAAGGTGTTCTGGACAATGGTCATGGTGCTGATGCCATTGTTGAGCGCTTGTGTTGTCCGGCTCACCAGTTCCTTGGAATCGTCCAGGGTGTCCTGTAAATCCGGATAATAGGCATCCAGGGAATCGTGGAGCGCGGTCAGATCCTCGATGAGGATATCCAGGTTATCCACGATTTCCGCACTGTATTTGGCAGAGTCCGAAGTATCATCCATAAGGTTGGACATGAGGCCGGAAAGCTCACTGCTCTTTTTGGATATATCCGTCAGCATGGACTGCCTGCCAGCTAACAGTTCCATCAGCGTCTGCATATCCACCGGGACCTCGGGGGCGCTTACCAGGGGTACATTGTGTTTTTCAATGGCTGCGGTTTTTCCTGATTTGGAAGCGCTGGAAAGTGCTGTTACTGTGATGGTACCAGCATTGGCATTGGCGCTGCTATTGGTGTTGGCGCTGGCGATGCTATTGGCGTTAACGCTGGCGTTGGCACTGGAGATGCTATTGCTCCGGCTTCCACTTGCCTGACCAGACTTTCCTACCGTGGTTCCGCCAGCCTGATTGTCTTTAGCATCCGTGGTTCCACTTGCCTGGTTATCTTTTCCATCGGCAGAACTGCTGGCCTGGCCAGCGTTACCGCCTGTAGTTCCACTGCTTGGGTTATCCTTACCGTCCGTGGTTCCGCCGCTCTGGTTATTCTTTCCATCGGTAGTCCCGCTTCCCTGACCAGCGCTTCCGTCCGTGGTTCCGCTTCCCTGATCACCTTTCCCATCGGTAGTCCCGCTTCCCTGGCCAGCGTTACCGTCCGTGGTTCCGCTTCCCTGATTACCTTTTCCATCGGTAGTCCCGCTTCCCTGGCCAGCGGTTCCACCCGTGGTTCCACTTCCCTGACTGTCTTTCCCATCCGTAGTTCCGCTTCCCTGGCCAGCGCTCCCGTCCGTGGTTCCGCCACCCTGGCCAGCGCTCCCATCCGTGGTTCCTCCACTTCCCTGGCTGTTCCCATTACCAGTCTTATCATCCGGGTTCCCGGCTCCATCCGTACCCTGGCCGCCTTTATTGCCCTCATCTTTGGCGCCGTCCGTTCCGGCGGCATCCGTTCCGCCTGAGGCGGTCTGTCCGTTCCCGGTCCCACCGTTGTTCCTATGGGAGCGGCTTGCCTGTTCTTCCAGTTCTTCCTCATCCAGAAGGCTGATTCCCGAACCAGCAGTTGCAATTCCTGTTACATAAACCTGTTCACTTGCCTGCAGCTGGGCGTCCAGGGCAATAAGCTGCTGCATCAGTTCCATAAGCTCCGGGATATTTCCGGAAATCCCTTCCGCACTGCTCTTGATGTTATTGAGCCTGGTGTGCAGTTTCCTTAAGGGGTCCTGCATTTCCCCCATGGTATTCACAATATCGCCCATGCTTTTATGGATTACTTCTGCCGACTCCTTGGCGGTCTGAAGATGGGGTATCATGGTTTCCAGCTGCTGTGACACAGCGGTCAGGGAGGCCAGTGTCTGGTCATTCCCCGCCAGGATACTGTCCTTGGAACTGCTCCATTTCTGCCTTGCGCTCTCCGCTGAATCCAGGCTCCCGCGCACCTGGCCCACGCCCTGGCGCATGCCTTCCACGGATTTGGCCATCTGCTCCAGGCTGTCGTAAAGCTCATCCCCTGCATCCTGCCATGTATCCTTTGCTTCCTTTAAATCCTTGATATGTTCCAAATCCTCCACCGTGCCCGGCATCATGGCCATGATGACCCCGATGGTCTCAAAGCTGTCCGTACCGATGCGCACCGTGTAGTCCCCATCCTCACCGGGAAGGGCCGTGAACACAACGGCTGTTGTCTCTCCAAGATTCTGGGTCTGGGAACCTTCTGCTTCCACACTGTAGCATTTCCCCATGTCCACGGGCACAGCTACCATAAGCATCATGTTGTTGCGGTAATACTCCCTTGCATTGTCATTAGGCTCTGCCTTGATGTTAATCTCCACCAGGCCGGACGCCCCAGCCAGCTTATCACCGTCCGTGGGGACACCGTTAAGCTTATAGGACACATCAAAATCCCAGGGCAGGGTTATCTGGCTTTTATCAATGGCGCATTTGTAATAGAAACGCTCCTTCTGGGCCTGCGGAAAGTTCCAGGTAACGGTTCCCTCCCCCAAATCCGGGGTTGCCTGGTTGGACATATTGGTAACGTCCAGATAGGTACCGTAGTCCGTAAATTCCGTCCTGCCGTTAAGGCTCAAGCCCTTGACCACATTTATCTTGTCAGGCCTTCCGTAATAATCCAGGTTGATATACATGGTCTCATCCACATCCACAGCCGCCTCTGCGCCATATACCGGCACGGCTCCGCCTGCATTGGTGCAAAGCATGACCGCGGCCAGGCCGGCTGTCATGATTCTTTTATATTTATACCTCATCACTATCCACCTCCGCTGGTATGTTCTTATTTCTGTTTCCCATGGACACCTTATTGACAATGGTTCCCAATCCGGCCTTTAACAGGGCCTTGCGCTTCTCATGCCGTCTCTTCAGATATTTTTGCAGACGGTCCCATTCATTGCTGGTGATGATACGGTCAAAGAGCACCAGCAGGGCAGGCAGCACGGTCAGCACCAGGATCACGCTGAACAGACCGCCCCTTCCGATTAAATGCCCCAAATCCCCGATTGCAGCCGTGGTGGATATAAAATGAATGATATATCCGGCCAGGATGATGATGGTGCCCGATGTGAATATGGACGGGCAGGACAGCATCAGGGCTTCAATACACGCCTCCTTCTTAGGAAGGTTCTTACGGGCAGACACATAATTGTTGGTCAGCAGGATGGAATAATCCACCGTGGCTCCCAGCTGTATGCTGCTGACTATGATATATCCCATGAACACCATGGTGTCCCCCTGCAGATACGGCATCGCCATATTCAGGAAAATCGCCACCTCAATGGGCACCATGACGATTACAGGTATGATAAATGAACGGAAGCTGAACATCACAACCAGGAACACGCCTAACAGTGACAGCATATTTACCCTTGAATTATCCGAGGTAATGGTGGTCTTGATATCCTGGGTGGACGGTGTCTCACCCACCAGATAGGAATCCTCCGGATAATAACGCTTTATGATATCCTCAATTTCCTGGGTACACCTGAAAGCCTGGTCGCTTTCTGTTTTTGTCCTTATATACACCAGCATCCTGCACGAACTGCCGGTATGAAGTTCGCTTGTAATGGAATAGGGCAGGAATTCCTCCGGTATTCCCTGGGGAAGTGTGTTGGCCATGGACAACACACTCTTCACATAGGGCAGATCCTCGATTTCATCGGACATTTCCTTTTCCAGCACCGGTGATGTGTTGGGGTACAAAGCCAGGAGCATGTTGCTCCGGCCAAACATCCTGGATATCTCCTGGTCATCCGCATACACCTGGGTTCCTTCGCTGGCGCCAACCGCGCTGTTGCCATACAGGAAATCATTCATTCCCTGGGCCACGTACGCCGGGGGCGTAAGGAGGACCATGATGATAAGGGAAGCATACCGCACCCGGTACACCCATTCGCTGAACTTCCGGAAGCTTGGAAGGAAGAGGCGGTGCCTGGTCCTGTCATTCCACTTCGTGAACTTGAGGATCATGGCCGGCATGAAGAATACCACGGTAATCAGGCTGAAAATGATTCCCTTTGCCAGCACCAGGCCCATGTCGAACCCGATGGTAAACTTCATGGACACCAGGGCCAGGAAGCCCACCACGGTTGTCAGGCTGCTGGCAAAAATCGAATTGATGGCAGCCTCGATGGCATTGACCATGGCTGTTTCTTCCGGCAGCCCTTTCTGCCTTTCCCTGGAAAATGCATCCAGCAGGAATATGGAATAGTCCATGGACGTTGCCAGCTGCAGCACCATTGCCACGTTGTTGGTCAGGAACGAAACAGTGCCTATGAAAATATTGGTCCCCCTGTTGAGCAGGATAGCCACGCCCATGACCAAAAGGAACAGGAAAGGCTCTGACCAGGCCGTGGTGGTAAGGCACAGCACAGCAAAGATCATGATGACCGACACGGTAAGGATCAGGTTCATCTCGCTTTCCACATTTTCCGTCAGGGACTTGTTCTGGACCGCCATACCCACATAATAACCCTTATCCCCGGTGATGGCCTTCATCTCGTCGATGGCCTGGGAAGTCTTCTTGGCCGTATCCCCTTCGTCAAAGGTTATGTCCATGACAGCGCAGCCGTCCTTGTAGTAATCCTCAATATCCTTCTGGTTGATGAAATCCTCTCCCGCATAGATATTAACCGTGCTGTCGCACCACAGGATCTGGTCCACGCCGTCCACGGCCTCCAGCTTATCCTTATACTGCTTTGCCTCGTACAGGCTTACGTCCTTAATCATCAGCCTGGCCGTGCCGGGATATCCGAACTCCGCCTCCATTTGGTCCAGACCGATACAGGACTGGGCTGTTTCCGGAAGATACTCCGTCAAATCATAGTTCACATTCACAAAAAGCATGGCTATCAGGGAGAAAATACACCCCGCCACAAATACGCTTTCAATCCATCCCTTTTTATGTATGATGAAACCGGCCAGACGGGCGGCCGGCGATACTGTTCCGGCTGCCTCCTGTCCCTTAACCCTGTGTATTCTGTTCTTAATCCTGTCAAACAGTTTCTGTCCCATGTTCCATGCTCCTTATATCACCGCATCAGTATTATCATGAAATAATGCGCTCCGTCCTTTTCCGCGTGTGCCATGCCCAGGCTGCGGTAATACTCCAGGGCGTATTTCCTGTCACCCTTCCCGTCGTACCGGTCCCCTGTCTTTGCCATCACCTTGGAAAATGCCTCTGCCCCGTCCTTACAGTTCCTGATATAAAGTTCCAGGCACGTAGCGTTCTTACGGTAGGGAACCGTGGCCAGATAATCATTCACCGTCCCCTCACCAGGTATCTTATCATCCATATAACCGCCTGCCATGGCTGCGTGAAGCCGGTGGGCGGCTGCCTTGTTCAGGTTCATATCCATCTTAAAGCCTGCGTAGCGGTCATACACCCGGTGCATATCCCCGTCGTATTCCTCTTCCCGGTCAGGATGTTCATCAAAATAACGTTCCTTTTTCTCCTCATTCAGGTCATCAAAAAGCGACTGGGTTTCCTCGTCATAGCAGCCTGCATCATAAGCGCCTCCACCTGAATTCTCCACCCACTGGGCGGATTCCAGGGCCCCGCTCCTGGAGAATCCATAGACCCCGTTGTCCAGGACCAGCTCACCCAGGTTCATACCGCCGTCCTCATGGAAATAGTACCACTCCCCATCCACTTCCCGCCAGCCGCGGACCATGACGCCGTCTTCATCCAGGTAATAGGTACGGCCGTCTGTCTGCAGCCATCCTTTATGTAAGGTATTACCGGAATCCATCCAGTACCAGTCTTCCCCTGATTGGTTCCATCCGGGAACCATGGAATGGGGGAGGTTGGGTTGGGCTGCGGATATGTTCTCCTCTGCCCCCGCACAAACCACTCCCAATCCCGGATATATACCGAACACTGCGGCTGACAGCAGGAGCAAAAAGCATTTCCCATAACATTTTTTGTAGTACATCCTGTCATTTCCCCCCTCAAACCATAATCCAGACAAGCTGGAATCTGGAAAATCCTGTGTTAATCTATATAATTCTATTATACGTCTTTTGTTTCAATAAGCAACTTCCATTTTATTAATTGACATTTGTTTATTAATTGACTATAATGGATTATACTAAGTTATGGCAAAAATACAATGATTAATTTTCAGGTTTTTGCTCATTAATAAACACTATTTCATTTTTTGTTCAGGAAAAATTTGTTAAAAATATGTAAACTCCAGGGAGCCAAGTGCTCCCTATCCCTGTACACTAAAGGAGGATAAAATCATGAGTACAGAATCCATGGACCGGAGGGTCCGGAAAACCAGAAAACAGCTGCGGGAATGTCTCATTTCATTATTAAAGGAAAAAAAGGTCCAGGAAATTACGGTCCGGGAACTGACAGACATGGCTGATCTGAACCGGGGTACGTTCTATCTTCATTATAAGGATGTGTTCGACCTTCTGGAAAAGACTGAAACCGAGCTTCAGGATGAATTTAACCAGCTGGTATTAAAGCACGATGCCGTGGATTTAAAACAGAGGCCAGCCGTTATTTTCAATGAAATCTACACCCTGGTATATGAAAATGCAGACCTGATTGAAATCCTGCTGGGCGAAAACGGCGATTTGAACTTTGTGAACCGCCTGAAGCAGCTAATCCGAGAAAAATGCCTGAAGGACTGGATGGAGGTCTTCCGCTCCGGCAATGCGGCTGCATTTGACGCCTTCTTTTCCTTTATCGTGTCCGGCTGCGTGGGAATTGTCCAGTATTGGCTGCAGACAGGGCTTAAGGAAACGCCCATGCAGATGGCCAGGCTGACGGAACAGATCATCACGCAGGGGATTGGGGTCCTGGAGATTGACCCTTATGCCTGACGGATATCTATCAGACGGGTACCGGAGGATGACAGACAGTAATGCCGGAGCATTTTCAGCACCCGGTAACACCAGGCAGTAATACCAGGCAGTAATGTCAGGGCAAGTTCAGACGAAAAATTGTCAAAGCAAGTTCATTTTAGGAAAACAAGTTCAGCAGAAAAATCCGGATGAATTTTCTTCCATGTTATGATATGATGGTAAACGTGTAAAATTCATTTATGACAGGAGTATTTCATGGAATCTAAGAATCTATATACAATAACAGCCACGGTCCGCATAAAAAAAGGCCAGGGACGCACCTTAAAGGCTGGCGGGGCATGGATTTACGACAATGAAATTGATACCATTGCGGGGGATTTCCAGAATGGGGAACTTGTATCCGTGGAAGACTTTGACGGTTTCTTCCTTGGACAGGGTTTCATTAATACCAACTCCAAGCTGACGGTGCGCATGCTGTCCAGAAAAAAGGGCGCGGTCATAGACGACGCCTTTCTTGAAATGCGGGTGAGGAATGCGTGGGAATACAGGAAGGCCACCGTGGACACATCCAGCTGCCGGATCATATTTGGCGAAGCCGACTTCCTTCCCGGCATTGTCATTGACAAATTCTCGGATGTGCTGGTTGTGGAATCACTGGCACTGGGTATTGACAGGCTGAAACCCGTAATTGTGGAAATGCTCAAAAAAGTGCTGTCCGAGGACGGTATAACCATCCGCGGCGTGTACGAGAGAAGCGATGCCAAGGTACGCCTCCAGGAAGGCATGGAGCGGTACAAAGGATTTATCGGTGAACCATTTGACACCAAGGTGGAGATTGTGGAAAATGGCGTCCGATACATGGTGGATGTGGAGGACGGTCAGAAGACAGGTTTCTTCCTGGACCAGAAGTATAACCGCCTGGCTGTGCAGAACCTGTGCAGGCGCATCCTGCCGGATAAGGTACTGGACTGCTTCACCCACACGGGTTCCTTTGCACTGAACGCCGGACTGGCAGGTTCTAAGGAAGTGCTCGGAGTGGACGCTTCCCAGCTGGCCGTGGATCAGGCCAGTGAGAACGCACAGCTCAACAGGATTAGTGACAGGGTGCATTTTGAATGCGCGGATGTGTTCGACCTGCTGCCAAGACTGGAACAGGAGGGACAGAAATTTGATGTGGTAATCCTGGATCCCCCTGCATTTACAAAGTCCAGGAATTCCATCAAGAACGCAGTAAAGGGATACCGTGAAATCAACCTTCGCGGCATGAAGCTGGTAAAGGACGGCGGCTACCTGGCCACCTGCTCCTGTTCCCATTTCATGGACCCGGAGCTGTTCACAAAGACCATCCGGGAAGCCGCGGGAAATGTCCATAAACGGCTGCGTCAGGTGGAATACCGGACCCAGGCCAGCGACCACCCGATTCTTTGGGCGGCGGATGAGAGTTATTATCTGAAGTTCTATATTTTCCAGGTTTGTGATGAGAAGTGATGGGAAATGAATGGAAGGGCATGATTCAATCGGGATATGCATAGTTTTATGGAATGTGGATAGATTATAGTAAGGGTACCAGGGCAGCGGATTGCGGCCGGCCTGGCACCCTTTTTGATATTTGTAGCATTTTTGATGTTTGCACTCTTTTTAATATTTGTAGCATTTTTGATGTTTGCACCCTTTTTAATATTTGCACTTTTTTTATGTTTGCCCCCTTTTTAATATTTGCACTTTTTGATGTTTGCACCCTTTTTGATATTTTCACCCTTTTTTGATGTCTGTTATATTTTGTTTACCTATTTTTTTATCATTTATAGATTTTAATGTTCTTAGTTTTTTACTTACTGTACATAGCAGGCGCTTTTATTTTTCCCGGCACCATTTTTATGTTACTTTATATTGCATTTATATTGCTTTTTACTACATCCGTATTGCTTTTTACCGCATTTATATTGCCTTATATCGCTTTCACGGTAGTTACTTTCTAGCTATATTACGGAGATGGAGGTTATATGCCCTGGCTGATTATTATTATCCTGCTTCTTATTCTTATTGCGTTTGCCTTATACTGCTGCGCCTGTAATACAACTCCATATGACCGTGAAGCGGACGATGAACAGCAAGTGGAATATCTCCGCCAGTATAAAGAAAGCCATAAGAAGCTGGGACATAGTAAGGATAAATAGAGCCATGCGGGTGGTCGGGATACAGCCGGTCTTGGCGGCCTGCCAGGCTGAGTCGGACAGTCTGCTAAGATGGGACGGACGGCTTACCAGAATGAATAGGGCACTTTGCCAGGATGGACTGGTCTGTCTGACGGAACATACAAAACGCAGCTTGCCAGAACAGGCCAGATGACTGGCCAAGGCAGACTGGCCGGCTTGTTGGTGCACCAGCTGTCCATCAGCATTTCCCCTCTGTCTTCCGGTTATACCGTACATAACATATAGAAAAAAATACAATGCCATATACAGAGGCTGCCGGAACCGCCAACCCGATATCAAACAGGCTAGCCCCCTCCTTTATGCTGAACAGATAGGAAAGAGGTACACGGACCAGGAATGAAGCCGTAATCCCCTGAAGCATGACCGGAAACGACATGCCGTGTCCATTAAAATATCCAATATAGCTGAATACCAGGCAGGTAAGGATTGCCTCGAAGCTGAAGCCCTTCAGGTACTCTGCCGCCCTGACGATATACGCCTCATTTGATGTAAACACAGCGGCAGGTATATCACCTCTGAAAAATGCAACCACAAAAATAAACACCCCAACAGCAGCGCCAAGCCCCATCCCCGTAAGCATGGCCTTTCTTGCGCGCTCTTCCTTTCCCGCTCCCACATTCTGAGCCACAAATGCCGACATGGACTGCATAAGCGCAGAAGGTATCAGCATGATAAAGGAAATAACCTTCTGCGCAATCCCATAACCGGAAGAAGCCTCCAGACTGATTCCATTGACAATGGCACACAGAATCAGGAAGGAAATATTCGTAAGCATTTCCTGCAGCGCCAGCGGGATGCCCAGCTTCAGGAAAACAGGAATTTCGCTGTTAAAACCCATGTCCTTCCTTGAAAATGTAAAAGGAAGGTTCTGCCTTCTGATGATGAACAGGGAAAGGATAACGCTGATTGCCTGGGCTAATATGGTAGCCAGTGCAGCCCCTGCCACGTTCATACGGAAAACCGCTACAAACAATAAATCACCTGCAATATTCACAAGACATGCAATCAATACAAATATCAAAGGCAGCTTAGAATTCCCCAGGCCCCTGAAAATTCCGCTGATTACATTATACGCAATCACAAAGATAATGCCCGCGCCGCAGATTCTTACATACTGGACAGTCAAATCAAAAGCAGCCTCAGGTGCATTGAGCCACGATGCAAATGCCGGAGCCCCGGCCAACAGCAGAACCATGACCACTCCTGTAAACACAGCGAAAAAACAGATACTGCCGCCTATGACACTGCCAATACGGCTGGCGCGTCTTTCCCCCAGATACCGGCTGATCAGTACGGTAACCCCCATTGTAAGGGCTGTTATGACAAATGTCACAAGATTAATGATATTGCTTCCGGTCGCAACTGCTGAAATACCTGCATCCGTTCCAAACCGGCCTACTACCAGAAGGTCTACGGCTCCGTACATTGCCTGGAGAATCAGGGCGCCCAGGATTGGTATCATGAATCTGATTAATTTGGTGACGATATTGCCTTGGGTGAAATCATCAGACAGTTGATTTGAAGTGGGGTTTTGGGTGGACATGGTTAGGGACTCCTTTTATGTAGTATGTAGTGTGAATTCTATATATTTTTTTGGTATCCTTAATACAATGTTTATTACAAATCTTATTACAATTTTTATTACGTTCTTTATTTATTACACTCTTTTTTTATTACACTCTTTCTTTATTATACTCTTCATAATCTTTATGACAATCAGGGATAACCCAGACTGTTGCCAATCCTGAAACATAGCCGCATCCATTTACTCAGACAGGTGTTTGGATAGAACAATGATTAATCATCCAGGTTTTCCAGCATCCTTTCCCCAACCCGCATAAAAACATCCAATTCATCATGGGTTATCCCCTTCATAAGCAGCGCCTCTGTCTGCTGAATCTGGCGCTGAAGTTCCAGCCGTATGTGTTCAGCAGCCTCCGTAAACTGGATGACCTTATATCTGCCATCGCAGTCACTGCAGACCCTTTGAATCATCTTCTGCTCTTCCAGTGTCTTTAACAGCTCCGTGGCCGTAGACGGGCGCAGGCCAAATTCCTTTTCAATGTCTTTCTGAAACAATTGCCTGTCATTGCTCTCTACCAGGATAAACTCCAGAATGCGGCCCTGGGCCTCTGTAATGCCCAGGAGCCTGCCTGTTTTGTCCGAACGGCGCCTGAGGCGGATGGATATTTTATTGATTAGTTTGCCTGTCTCCATGGTGGTTCCTCTTTTTGCTGGTTAATATTATCTATATTGGCATAGGTTTAACGCCAATAGTTCGTTTCCTAAGTATATAATTATAACAAGATTCCAAATGTTGTCAACATTAATTGGGCTTTCGGAACCGGATTAAACCAATCACGGCCCCAATCCCCGCACCGATGGTATTCATCAGGATATCGTCCACCTGAAAATGCCCGCGTTGGGTCAGAAGCTGGGTTACCTCTATGGCAAGGCTGAAACAAAAACCCGCAAATACACAGACTGACAGACGTCTCAAACATTTCCACATCTTGGGGACAAAAAAACCAAAAGGGATGAACAGAAGGATATTCTCAATAACATAGGCATTGGCACGGGGTCCCCCCAGCGTCTCAAACAGGGTAAGGCTGATTCCCGTCCTGGATCCCGGTTCGCGCTCAAATATGGTTATGATGAATATCATGATAAAATAGATGATACAGAGAATGCTTAAAAAGGCCCTTTTCCTGTTCCGTGAAAAAACCATCAGGATACTGCCTATTAGAATACCTGCTGCAAGGGCAACCGGCAAATACTTTAGTTCTACTAAAATATCTATCAGAATGTACTTCCAAGTCTGTTGGGATAAAAAGTTCAATATTAACTCCTAACGAAAAATATATAATGAAAATGCATCCGTCCACACTGCGGTTCCCCGCCCATACCACGGCGGACCAATGCCTTTTACCTACTATAGTTCCTGGTCCCGGATATGTCAAGAATGTTCGGAATTAAAACCTACAGTTCGGAATTAATACCCGTGATTAAATGCCCGTGATTAAAACATACAATAAACTTGATGTTTCCGCAGTTTTTGGTAAAATGATGGGAGGGGGATTTATTATCCCATACAAATGACAGAGTGCGAGGTACCTCGATGCCGGATACTAATGATGAAATAGAAATCTATATTCCCGACCTTCTCCATTCAATCTGGGACCTTCGCTGGATTGTCTTATTCCTTATGGTTCTGGGCGCCCTGGCCGGCACTGCCCTGTCCCTGGATGGAGGGACTACTTACGAAACCAGGGCCTCCATGATTGTAAATGCCCGGAATACCAATGATGTCTACCAAAACGGAACCCCTATCCCCAAGAATGAGGATATACAGCTTGCCAGGAACCTTGTAAAAACCGTACAGCTTTTGGCAACCAGCAACCGCGTGCTGGGATTAGTCCTGGATACGGATGCATACAGGGACATTTCCCTGGAACAGTTAAAATCAGGCATTAACGTGACCATAGAGGAGGACACAGCCTTTATGTGGCTTACCCTGCACTGGGAAAATCCACATGAGGCAGTGGACTTACTGAACCGGCTGATGGGGGTTCTTCCGGATGTCATGCTGGAAGTAATGGATATCGGCTCTGTCAGCGTCATCGACACACCGGGACCGGCCACAGGTGTCTCATCCGCCTCTTTCCGTAATGTAGCAATCGGAATCGCAGCCGGACTGCTTCTTGGCTGTGTGCTGGGCACTGTCTACTACCTGTTCGTCCCTAAAATACGCAACAACAGTTCCCTGGAGGCCCTGGGCCTTGATATAATCGGAGAAATTCCTTACATAGACTCAAAAAAGGAAACAGCCGATGGATATCTTGACAACAAAGACCTGCCGCAGGAATATCAGGTAGCTTACGGGCGGCTGGCAGCAGTATTCTGCTATCTCGCTGAAAAGGAAAACCAGCAGGTAATTGCCGTTACCTCCAGTGTCTCGGGAGAAGGCAAATCAACCGTTGCCTATAATCTGGCCCTGCGTCTGACCGAACTTGGATGTAAGGTGCTGCTTCTGGATTTTGACTTCAAAAAAGGTGTGCTTTACAAGCTGGCCAGAAAGCATAAACCCAAAGACGGTGACAAACGCACCGAGCCACGGACAGGTGAAAACTTAAGGCAGCAGGTGGAACGGATGTACAATGGGATTTATACCATACAGGGGTTCGCAAAGGAGAACATTTTCCATGCGGATAACCAGGTCTTCCCGGCCATCCGTGCCATGAAGGATACATATGACTATATCATCATCGATACCCCTCCGGTCGGTACCCTCTCTGATGTACAGCATATGCGCGGTCTCATGGACGGCGTGCTTCTGGTCGTACGCCAGGATTGTGTGCTGCGCAGCGCTGTGGAGGAATCCCTGGATTTTTTGAAAAAATCCGGGATTGCTGTGGCGGGCGGGATATTGAATTGTAAAACGGGGATTATAGGGGTGAAGCACAGGAGGGGGTGATTTTCTTTAGGTCTATCGGTATTAGTGAGTATTCTGACGCTTTTGAGCCACCAAATCCGATACAGAGAACCATGTGTTTTACATTTCTCTCTATTTATTCAATATGCATGTCATCCTCCTGTTTAACCGTCATCTATCAGGCGATTATGCAACGAATCTGCGCGATTTTGAGTGAGAAAAGCAGGTCACTCTCAACCATCCTACGTTGCTGTGGTTTGCTGAGTAGACATTTCTGGACTAAACATACTGCGGCGAAGTTGCCCGACGGTGGCGTATAAAGCTCACTTATAGCGATATGTCGCTACATCCCCACTTTTTTGAGCAAAAAACCTGCTAATAAAAGTCAAGGGGTTTTAAAATTTATAATTTTTTATCTGTCGAGAATCGGCGCACACAAATACGGCTGGCTACTGTTTACCAGCCTGACTGTGCTTCGTTATCAAATTGGCTTAGTCCTGATATACCTCGTTCACTCTCGAGTAAGCTATTCTCAGGAACTTATTTAATACTGCGATTTTAGCGAGTTTTGTCTTTTCCTTTAGATTCTTTCTTTAAAATATAATGATAGATCGAACTATCCTCTGGTTCTTTATGGCTCTATAGCACCCTCATCACTTCATATCCCACTTTTCTGATTGTGGGCGAACCTCGCTTTGTTATCCAACGCTTACTTCTGGCAAACTGGCCGGATTCATACGGTGGCGGGTCAATGCCAGTGTAAGCTATTAATGCTTTTCCGTTATGAAATCGTCTTGCATCGCCAATATCTGAAATACCGCCCCCCCCCCCCATATACCGTATGGTTGAATATTCAAGCAGCATCTTTGCAAGTTCCTGCATTCAGGATAAGATATGGGATAAGGAGCTGTAGATAGTCCTTAGCACTGATATGGCTTCCTGTACGAATATTTTGGTCGATGGTATACAGGAAGACAAGGTGGGAATGCCACTGGATGCCAATTCATAGATTTCGATTGCTTTGGATTGACGCTAGTAATATTTTCTTTCCCTAGCTTATTCAGAATAGGAGGATATGAATTCCGCCTAGCTCATGGATGTAATCGTATCGAAATGCCAGAATTTCTCCACAAAATTGCTAAACTTGTCCCTGTTATTCGTTTCATTCCAAATTTTTAACATCCTTTTGATTCTAGGCATTGTGTAATCCTGAACATGCGTCAATTCCTGAAGCGCTTTTACATGCAACTCCATGTAATGCCGGTATCATCGGCCTAATAGTTTCAATTCAGCATAGCTCACCTCATAGCCTTCATATTTTTGAATCTTAAACCACTTGTCAGTTTCATAATTAGCGATGGTTATAGAATCAAGCCTATCCGTTTATGTTTCTCTAATACTATTATCTTTTGCATATTTTTTCATTGCATAAGGGATCACAACTGATACAAAATGGCCCTTATCCTGAAGGAAAGTAAGAATCGGAAGGTGATAGATTCCCATGGCTTCCATCACAATCCGGACTTCTCCATCCAATCGCTGAAACAGCCCTGCCAAAGCCTTCATTTCTTTCTCTACATGTAGCACCTCAAATGGACTGCATACAATCTTTCCATAGGGCTTAAGAATACAAACCATGCTTTTTCTTTTTGAGACATCAATTCCAACACTTATCATTTCATGATTCCCTTTCTACTAAATAGTAATTGTTCCAGATGCACTTATTACCATTCAGTTTAGTTGGTTACGCGGAAGCAATGTCCTTACCGGCTTAAGCGAATGCTTATAATAGGGGATTGGTTAACGGTTTTTTTACGGATGCAAAAATCCAAATAAGCCTACGTCAGATCAATTACTCCCCTTATTATACTAAAATAAGCGTAAGTGATTCATAGCCGGTACCCGGCAAAAAGAAAACCGCTCAAACGGACGGTGTTGTGGACAAATATAGTCAAGATTTCGATTTCAGTTTCTTCAGGCAGCAACCAGGCAGTTTTTCTGACCACGGGAGGAGTTGATCCAAATACGAAGAATCCTCGAGCTCTCCTTGCTTGGGCAGTTCCTCCAACAGATATTTGAAATACTCGTATGGCTTCAGGTTATTCGCTTTGGCAGTTTCAGCAATGCTGTAGGCAATTACACTGCTCTTTGCTCCGCCAATCGTATCAATCAGATACCAGTTCTTCCTGCCCAGAGCAAAGGGGCGGATGCTCTGCAGCATTGTTAGTCATCGGGACAGCACCATCTGTGAGAAATACCCCCAGAAACGATTCCTGATTGATGCAGTAGCTGATTGCCCTGCCAGTCTTCATTTTAGGCGCTACGTGACCCTGCTCATATTTCAGGTACGCAAAGAATGCGTCAACCAATGGGGCAACGTTTCTTTTTCGCTGTTCCAGACGCTCTTCGGGAGGCATATCCGCATAACCCTGCCCATACCGAAACATTGTCTGTATGATTTGGAGCGCCTTATAGCAGATGGACTCCTGAACGGACCGTTTTTCCTTACTGGCAGACTTCACGACATCGGCAAAATCTCTTCTGGCATGTGACCAGCATCCGGCAACCGTAAGGTCTTTCCGTTCCCTCGCGATTGAATGGTATACCTCATATCCGTCCATCACGCATATGCCACGGAAGTCCTTTAGAAACTGTATCGGATAATCCGCTTTGCGTCCTTTCTGGTATTCATAAAGGACAAAAGGATGTACTTCCAGTGAACCGGTCCGGTACACCCACATATAACTCTTGAATCCGGCAGGGCGCCCATCCTTGCGTACTTCAACCGGTGTTTCGTCTGCGTGGAGGACATGATAGTCATTGAGTTTTTCCCTGAGACGGTCATAAATCCTCTTCAGGTGACGGTCTGAACAGACATTTGCCCATCGGCATATGGTCGGTTCCGGAAGGAAAACGTCACAGCGCTCGAACTCTTTTACCAGTCGCTGGATTGGCTGTGCATTGACATACTTGGCGTTGTAGATGCCTGCGGCGAGGGAAGGCGTCACGATGCTGTTCCGCAGAAAATCAGCGGGACGCTCACCACGCACGAACGTCTTTCGTTCTAATCTGGTCCCGCAAAAAAGGAAGAGGACATTTTTCTGAAAAGGGTTAAGATTGAACTGCTCCTTTACAAGAGCGGCTAGGCCATCGATTCCCCTGCGCGAATGACTTTTACCCGCATAGAGATAAATTGCTTCGAACCCATTCATCTTAGACAACATCGGTCATCACCGCCTTAAGAAAAGCAAGGATATTGTCTGGCACATCACCGCTGACTTCAATGTTGGTATCCGCACGACGAATCCGGAGTATAACACTGAAAGAAGTGTCCGCAGGGCAGAAGAGAACCTGCATGAATCCACCTGTATTTTCCGTGGACGACTGGCCTGCTGCAGCCAGCGCTGTATTGCGGAGCTGCCTGAGGTGATAGTAATACTGTGGCTCACTAACATTGTTTGCTGCGTACCATTCTTTGATGGATAAGCCGCTGGCATTACGTTCTCGGGCCATAGCCTGCCAACTAGCCATACGTACTTCGACGACCTCGTTCATAGAGAGTAACCTCCTTTGAGTTACTTGAAAAACTTCTAAAAGTTTTCAAAGCTTTTCAAGCAGATTCTTCTAGGAGCCTATTATCTCACAGACTTGGGTTCTAATTAGCCTACTCATTATGAATCACTTACAAATAAGTGCAAGTGTCAGAGATAATTACTCTCTAACAACTACACTTTTATGGTACTAAAATATCCGGCTAATGTAAGTCTCCTCGAAGCCATCCGTTCTGACGAGGAAGAGATAAAGAATACTAATTCAAAAATCCTAGAATTAGAGGCAGAGTTGGCTGCTAGGAGAGGAGGTGACGGTGATGAAGCAAAAGAAAAGACCTGAGCGAATCTACGTCAAAGTAACTCCGACTTTGACTCCACCGGCTATATATAGCCAAAATCCATCACATGGAACGATGGAAGAACCTTCAAGATTGAGTCCGTAAAGGACTTCCGACCAACCTCATCCTTGGAAGCCTGCCTGCCGGGCGACTGCTACACAGTCATCATCCATGGAAAGCTGAAGCACCAGTTCTTCGAGCGGTCAGATGACCATTTCGCATCCACTTTGGACGCTGGTTTGTGGAATACACCCCCCCCCCCCATCCCATCCCCCAAAAAAACAACTAGCCACAGTCTGACTGGCCAATTTTCGCAGGGATAAACGATTACTGAAAAATTCCTGGGATTTACTGAAACTCAATAATGGCCCGGCGACAAGCATAAAATTGTGTGGAAGGAGTGAAACGCCGTGAGTGAGAATTCTTTGGTTGCTGGGAACCAGCGCACCTATATTGCTACCGACCTAAGATTGTTCTACAATTCCATGGAATACGCCAACCGCAAATACGACCGACCACGAACCTTGTCGTGGTGGATTATGCCGAGATTGAGCGACAGAAAGAGAAACGAAAAGCGGGTGAGAACAGAGAGCGCAGGATACAGAAAACCACGCTGAAGCTGCAGGATCGTTTTGGGAAGATGTGATTCTGAAAGGCATGAACCTTGAGAAAGGCGACACAACGATTGAGTGGGACCAGACCACCGGTGGGCATAAGGCCAGGGAGAGAGTTTCAAGTTTTGTATAAACAAGGAAAACTGATTGTAAGATATGTCATTAGTACTGAAGGGCAAAGCCATTTTTCAGGTGTTGCCCTTTGCTTGTATTAAAATACAGATTCCGGGCATGTCAAGACAAGCGAGACCGTTTCAATGTTTGTGTAAACTCAAAAAACTGAAATAAGATAAGTTGATAGTTACGAAAGGCAAAGCCATCTTTCTGGGCCTTGCCCTTTGTTTGTATTATAATACGGATTCTGGGTATGTCAAGCGGGGCTGCCCAGGCATCCTGCCCGCTGCCCTACACTGCTTATAATCAGGACAATCGTTCTTCAAAAAATATTTCCAGCTGGGAATGGATCTGCCACCAATCCTGACGGTGCCCCGTCCATTTCTTCGTGATATCCATCATTGCAAGATACAGCATTTTTAATAGGCTGTCATCGGATGGGAATACCGTCTTCGATTTGGTCACTTTTCTCAGCTGACGGTTAAATCCTTCAATGGTATTTGTCGTATATATCAGGCGTCTGACGGCCTCTGGATATTTAAAATAGATGGATAGGTTTACCCAGTTATCACGCCAGGACTTGGCGGTTTTAGGATATTTCCCACTCCATTTTCCATCAAAACTGTCCAATTCCGATAGGGCGGTTTCCTCAGTCGGTGCCGCATACACTTTCTTTAAATCAGCCATCAGTGGTTTGATCTCTTTGTAGGAGACAAAACGGGTGGTGTTGCGGATCTGATGGATGATGCACTGCTGGATTTCTGTCCGGGGATAAACAGCTTCTATCGCTTGTGGGAACCCGGAAAGCCCATCGACACACGCAATCAGGATATCCTCCACACCCCGGTTCTTTAATCCGTTCAGAATGGAAAGCCAGAACTTGGCGCTTTCATTCTGCCCTACATACATACCCGGGACATCCTTCCTCCCGGATATATCAATCCCTATGGCGATATACACGGCCTGCTTTACGATACGTCCCTCGCTGCGTACATGGAAGTGGACGGCATCCAGGAACACCACTGCGTAAATCTCTTCCAATGGCCGTTCCTGCCATTCCTTTACGATAGGCAGGATCTTGTCCGTGATACGGCTGATGGTACTGTCTGAGATACCGATGTCGTATAGTTCACGCATATGGCTCTCGATATCATTGGTGGTCATGCCCTTGGCGTACATGGAGAGGATCTTTTCCTCCATGTCCTGAGTGACGGTATTCTGATATTTTTTGACCACCTGAGGTTCGTATTCCCCTTTTCTGTCCCGTGGGATATCAATCTCCATGTCTCCGTAGCTGGTGTGCATTCTCTTCTGGGAATGGCCGTTCCTGCTGTTGTCTGTTTCTTTGTTACGGTAATCATACTTGGAGTATCCAAGCTCCTCTTTCATTTCCTCATCGAGGGCACCTTCCAATATGACACTCATCATGTCACGCATAACCGCATTGACATCTGTGCCATCTTTGATCTTGACGTTGTTCTGTTTGAGGTAACCGCTCATGAGTTCCCGCATTGCCGCTTTCTGTGGTGTGTCATTTTTCCTTGCCATAAAACCTCCAAACTGAGTAATTCTATCTTACATCAGTTTAGAGGTTCACACAATCTTTGGGATACTCCTAGGCCGAGGAAAGCAAGACTTCAATCAAACAGCAAGCATAGTTGTGAACTGCATATCTTTTCAACACAGTTACCTATGCGCTCTTGAAAAACCCTCTCAATATCTTTCCGTATCACAAAGATATTCTTATTAAAACCAGCCTAAATTGCATCGTAGATGGAATAATCCATAATGATTTCATCATGCAGACCAACTGATTCCAACTGCTTGATTCCGGAGCCGATGCCGGCGGCCATGATTAGTAGTTTTGTTTGTTTCATAAATGCGTTCCTCATGAGGTTTGCATAAAAGTCAATAGATTCAAAATGGTGGATTCAAATGAGTTTTTTTAAGACATTACGGTGATGGGGGTACAACAGCTACACCCATTCTGGAGGTAAGCCACACTCTGAATGTTCCTATATAATGATACCTGAACACGACATCGTGTAACAAAGATGTCGGCAGACTGTGACAGATACAATTCTCTATGAAATCAATCGTATGAATTTAATTCTCTTACTGTAATGAATCTCATCTTTAGGGGCTTTTTTTAATCTAATGTAACCAAAAATTACCGGTCCAAATAAAATCCAGAACGTATTCATTTGCAAATACATTATAAGATCATCTATTAAACCATGCACTGCAATAATAGCAAGTAATATCACAAGGATATTTTCGTTTTTTCTATAGCATTGAATCATCAAAGCGGTTGTAAGGGTTAAAAAGATTATCATAAAGATTATGCCATACCTTTGCAACACCTGAATGTAAAGATTATCAACATAAAAATATGTTTCTGTACTTTGATTCCCGTATGCATCCAATCCTGCTCCTACCCATTCGATATTTCCCGAACCGAATAAGCTGACACCGTACATCAAAAAAGAGTTTTGTCCATGCTTCAATCGATTGCCCAAAAAAGTGTTCAATCCTTTCATCCATGGAATATTTGGAGAATATAAAATTGCAAACCATATTGACACAGCAAAGCAAAGCAAAAAAGAAGGAATGAGCAAGCACACTAATTTTCTTGCATTACTAAAATTATCTTTACGGATTTTACAAATAACAGCTAGCATCAATGTTACAATTGAGAGGCCAAATGTAAGTCTTGAATTAGTAAATCTAAAAAGAATGTATGCAAATCCAAAAAGAAGAGCAATTTCAACGTACTTGCATTTTTCTTGCTTATCGTAAACATACAGTAATATCACATTTAAAAGAAATGTAGGTGCATATAGAGCGTATCTAAATCCAAGAAAGTATCTTGATCTACCATAGCTAGTTAGCAAATGATAGTTTTGTATTATACCGAGTAATGAACTCATAATAACAAATATAAGTAGCGTTAGTGTTAAGGCAACTGATATTCTACATATCTTTTTTAAGTCTATATTTCTCGCTCCAAACGCGAATACAAATACACAAGCGAAGGAGGTTTGAAGATTGCCTGTTCCTTGGACTACTAGAAACAATGCAGCCAAATATAAAATAAAAGCGCCAATCATTGCTCGATAAGATAAAAATTTATTAACAATTTCTTGGATTAAAAGCAGTACTACGCAGAATCCTACGGTATATTTATATACTCCAATATAATACTGATAATAAAAAGAGAGCATCAGTATTGAAAAAAACATAAAAATTATATATGCGAGAAAGAACAACTGTTCATTTCTTTTGATTTTGGGAATTGACAATTTCATTGTGGGACTATCCTTTCAGCTTCATATATTATATTTATCGTATTATCTCAAATTATGCATTATGCCTAATGCTGTATCTATAACCTGATTCATATCATAGTATTTGTATTCACCCAGCCGACCGCCAAAAATTACATTTTACTCCATATCAGCCAGCTTCCTATACTCCGCATACAACTTACGTTTTTTTCGTCATTGGCCGGATAATACGGCTCATCGCCTGGTTTCCATTCAGAACTATATTCTCTGGAAATTACAGTTTTCAGCAGATTATTTCCGTTTTCTTCCTTTCCGAATTCAAACCATTTATATTCGATAATCCGTGTCCATAGTATATCCCTGTCTGTGTAATTCACAGCGGCGTTGCCTTGGAAGTTAGGTTTATCCAGGACTTCCGTCTCGAAACGAACGCTACGATATTCTAGGTGCCAAGGCTGTAGTTGAAGTAGACATCAATATGTCCTGTATAAATCACCCGCCCTGCGAGAGCATCAAGTTCTCTCTTGTGAACAAGATAGTCGGTGGACAGCCTAACTTCAATACCATTTAGCATTTTGGGGACCATCTTTGTGTATCCACCAACCGGAATGCCCTGGTAGAGAGCGTTGAAATAGTTATTATCGAAAGTAAGTCTGACCGGCAAACGCTTGATGATAAATGCAGGAAGTTGATTACATGGGCGTTCACACTGCTTCTGTGTAGCCTTTGACGAGCTTCTCATACACATCACATCCTACTAACGAAATAGCCTGTTCCTCCAGATTCTTAGGCTCACCCTTGATTTCTTTCTTCTGCTCTTCAATCTTCACAATTGCCTCTTCTGGCGTAACCACGCCCCACATCTTGTTGAATGTGTACATATTGAATGAAGAGAAACGAGTTCGCCTTTGTAATTTGCCACAGGTGAATTCGAGAAACGGTTGAAGTTTTCAAACTGTTGCACATAATTCTAGACGGTAGGATTGTTCGTGTGAAAAATATGTGCTCTGTAGATGTGGACATTGATACATTCTATCTTTTCCGTGTAAACATTACCCGCAATATGTAGGCACCTGTCAATAACAAGGACTGATTTGTCAGCATCTTTTAATTGTCGAGCGCATACAGCACCCTAAAGACCTGAACCTACAATTAAATAGTTATACATAATATTTCCTCTTCGCTTCTCATCACATTTTATTTCGAATCATTCAAAAGTATTTTCAATATCCATTTTTTTAGAATCGTACTAACGTTATGCAAAAACCATGCAAATATCATTACTAACAGAATACAGATAATCATATTCACCGGAAACAGAATCTCGAAATCAGCAATCCACTCAATAACTAAGAACTGCACCAAATACGATTCCAGGCTTAACTCAGACAAAGTATTTATCCAAGTTCCTACTCTCTTCTTTTCAAGCCTCGGATTCAAATTGCCCAGAGCAAATGTCAAAAAAATAGACAACGCACTCATTATTGTTAATGGATGACTGATTATCTGCAACCACATCGGAATGTTTCCCCTGTTTAACAGAAATTTGAATCCATAGAATCCTATGAACATTACTATTGCGGCACAAGCCACGACTTTCTGTTTTAATCTTCGAACAACCCATTCCCAATTTCTTTTAATGTAGTATCCAAATACATATGCAAAGATACTATAGATACTGCGGAAGGGAACAATTCCGAGATAAGCATCTTCAACAATCCATATTGTCTTATCATGAATACAGCATATGTAGGAAATAATGTCTACCACTGCAACAACAATTCCGAAAACTATGAAAGAGGTCCTTTCCTCTATGTTTGCCTTTTCAACTAACAGATGCAAAACTGCCGAATAGAGAAAGATGGCACCGACAAACCAGAAATGGGTTGGCCAAATATACTCTCGAATCAACCCCCCCCCCCCATCCACCATCTCACCACATTTACATATATCTTTCCAAATGCAAACGTGATAAGTATCATGATATATGTCGGCACATACAGCTTAATGAAACGCTTCAATAAATTCTTTTTGATATCTGCTTTCAGACTAAATAAAAAGCCTGAAATCAGAAAGAATAATTCATTTCCTATGCCTCCCCCACTTGCAAAAAAACTGATTTTTGAGGGATAAAGAACATCTGAATGTGAATTGATTATTAAAAGCATTGTAAATAATTTCAAAAGGTCTATTGCAATATTCCTATCATATTTTTCATTCAAATTACACAGCGATGTCATCCTTATCTCCCTCACATTTTTTGTCTCTTACCCTTCATAAAATCAAGTCCCATCTTGACCATCGAATCCTTAGTAATAAGAAGTTCAGCTACATAAACAAACACCCCCGTAGCGACCATAACTGCAATCAACATTACACCTGATATCGGCAACAGATATCCCACTGCTCTCACAATACCAAACATGATTACTCCAAAAATCAAATAACGTATGCCGGATGATAAGCATTCTTGCAAAGGCAATTCTCTTCTTACATACCAGCACTGAACCATTGTAACTGCCAGTTCCGCCAGCACTGTCGCTATAGAAGCCCCTATCGCATTAAAGTAATGTATGAGGATTAGATTCAGAAAAAAATTGACTCCAGCCCCAGCAACTATGGAAAATGTGAACACCTTTTGTTGATTTGTCGGTAGCAGATACTGTTTTCCTATAACATTACTTGTAGCGATAATAACCAAAATTGGACTAATCGTAATCATCAGTGGGCTTACGAGGTCATACCCTTCCCCAAAGAAAATCGGAACAAACCAAGGGGAAATAGCACATAAACCAAAAAAAAGTGCATAGCTTAACATATAGATAAATCGAAACGCTACCTTTATACTCTTTTTGATTCCTTCATAATCTCCTTTTGCAAAAGAAGCTGACATTGCCGGAAGCATGACCGTTCCCAGTGAAGTCACAATCATTAGTGCAATCTTTACTATTTTTTGTGCCTGAGAATAGTATCCGACTTGGTCGATATCTGTTGCCAGCAAGCCTATCATCGTCTTATCCAAAACCAAGTAAACGTCGGCAGCGATTTGAGGAATAAATAGTGCAACAATCGGTCTAATCCTATTTTTAATTCCTATCAGAAGCTCAGTAAAACGCTCATTGGTTTTTACAAGATATTTGCCGAGTCCAAACCACAAACTGATATTTCCAATTAGTATCGGAAGCGTCATACACAATGTATATATAGCAAGATCATTCGATGATTTGACAAACAGAAATACGCAAAGAACCCCAAGAATCTTGATTATTGTATTCCGTATTACTGTGAGTCTAAAATTCTCCATCCCCATGAAAAGCCATGAGATATCGAATGCTGTTGCAAAAACCTCGCCAGAAAGAATCAGGTAAATATCCGGATATGCGCCAAATGAATAAAAGACTACCGAGAAAATCAATGTGCAGATAACAACTGCAGAAATCCTAAAGATTTCAATTTCCCAAAAGGCCTTTGTTCGTTCCTCAGGTTTATCCTGCAAATAGGCCATTTCTCGCTGTCCGTAAAGTGAAGTTCCTACTGCGCCAACCAGGACAAAATAAGATGCTATAGATTGTGCATAATTGAAGATTCCAATATTTGTAACACCTAAAATCCTGGATACATAGGGAGTCGTAATAAGTGGCACAATCAAGACCAAAATCTGATACATAGTATTATATATATAATTTTTGATAAGCTTTCCTTTTCTCATAATCTCTCTTCCTTAGAACGAACATACATGTGCCGTTATATACATACAAACTTTTTAAGGCCAGGAATCTTCCCCATTACGTATGTCATGCCAAAAGAAGCTATCAGAAGGATACCAAACACAACCGTAGACTTCAGAAACATATCGGGGAACATCACCTTTTTTAGTATCTAATCAAAATGGGATGAATAATGTAAATGTCCATTGTACATAGTGCGAAAGCATTTACAAGCCTAGAGAGTTTATCCCCAAGATTCAGATTCATAATGAACACAAAATCGCTGTTACCCAAACTACCGTCACGAGGCTATCATAATAAGACTCTCCATACAATACATGAACTTGACTGCACATCAATGCTTGCCACACCTGAACAACAATAGTTACAATTACAACTGTAATTTTTGATTCATTTTTTTACCACGCCACTTCTCTTCATAGACTCGTAATACACCCCCACAAGAAATACTGAAGCCATGTCCAAATTCGAAACGGCTGTACAACAAAACGCTGTAGCGACTGTTTATAAACAAACTCTGACATGAACTGCAATACCAATCCAACAATGAAGAACAAACTCCATAGAATCCAAATTCTCCGCTTAAGATTTTCTTGCAACAAACACCCAATTAATGGGAGTAAAGCATACACTATTATCAGTGCCGCAAGAAACTAAAAATACCAGAAAATACCTTGTTGAGTAAATCCTTTTAGTATCGAAATTGGTAGTCTTATTATATCAATCCTCTGCGATACTACTATACCCTTTATGGAATACAACAACCAATAAATGACATTCCATATTAGAACCACCGCCAGCACTTTAATTATCCTGGAAACGTTTTTCTTTATGCTTTCCTCTCTTGCTATCAAAAAATATCCACTTGTGACAAAAAAACATAGGTATTGCAAATCCATAAAGCCTATAGATGAATATATTAACGGACTCAAGATTCTCTTGAAATGAGTGGAAACCGAGTACCCCCATACAGGATAACACTCGGACTAAGTCGATATTTATATCTCGCTTATTGACCATAGTTTCAATTCCTTTTCTGCTTTACTATCACTTAAATACTTTTTCAGAGAAGTCTGAATGAATTAGTTTCACTTATCAGATATCTAGGTATCAGTTTTATATAAAAAATTATGCTTGAAAAAATTAATTCAACTTCATTATCTGTTCTTATACTTCGCTCTTGTTTTCCTCGCAACTAAATGATAGGCCAAAAACTTTGTGTCAAAAAGAATCCGCACCATTCTTCTACGTTTTCTTGTTGCCTCATAAACATCAGGATAATCTTTCTTTAGTCTATTTCCAAATTCCACCAGTTCTTTTTTATGAGTACTGCTTATCGGAAGGCAACATAGAAATTCAATATGAAAAACAGCTTCTTTTGCCAATCGCATCAATATTATATTCCTTTTATTCGTGTTCTCTTCTGGAATCATATTGTAGACTTCAACCAATTCCCAGTACACTTTTTCATGATCTGGATAGTGCTTTTCGATACCGCCTAGGCTCATACTTTGTCCTTCAGCACCTATAAAATACACATAGACAGCTTTCTTGAACATATAGAACGTTTCCAAATATGGCATCGGAAGTACGACAAGTTCCGTATCACTATAGAAACATTTCTCAATAATACGAATGTTATGATCCTGTAGGATTTTAGTTTTTATTGCAGTCCCATGCATGGTCAGAACCGATTCAAAGTTTATTTTAGCAAATGAATGAATACCTTCGGATATTTTTTTATGTACTTCATTTTCTTTTTGTTCACCTGTTCCTGCATGATATTCAGCAACTTCTGAAATAACGCAATCTGCTTCTGTCTTTTTAAGTACCTCTACGAATTCCACAAAGTTTTCCGTGAGGAACCAGTCATCACCATCCAACTGCTTAAAATATTTCCCTGTTGATTTTTCTAAGGACGCATTAATGGTGGATCCATATCCCCCATTTTCTTTGTGGATAGGAATTACTATGCCAGGATACTCTTCAGCATATCTTTTCGCAATGCTGAGGCTCTCGTCTTGTCCACCATCGTCCACAACAATAATTTCAATATCGTCATTGATACGCCAATCCAATAACGAGTCCAGTGCTCTCTCAATGGTATCCTGAACGTTATATGCTGCTATAGATATAGTTAATGTCTTTTCCATCTATGGTGGTCTCCTCATTAGAATTTGGTTTCTGTGTCCAGATAATCATTAATTCTTGAATGCTTTGTATTTTTTGATATTATCAATTATGTAATAAACAAGCATGCCACATATAATTGTGGTCAGCAATTCAGCCACATACATCACCGGTATTGATTTTCCTTTCATGAGATGCATAACTACCATTCTTGTCATGTTCTGTTTCATATAAATCGGCAAGCTCATGTTTCATAGCCAGTATACAATCTTGTGGTCAAAAAGGCCTGTACGCGATAACAATCCCTCATTGAAAAAACAATCGAAAGAGTAAATGCAAATAAAAGCACAAGTATGGGATGAATACTTGCATTCAAATCCGAATTCATATATGTCAGAAACGCACAAATCATTGCCAAGGGATATATTCTGATTATCCATTTAATTGGGTTTATATACATTCTTCCTATCCAGGAAGCCTTTTCCCTGCTTACCGCATTTGTTGAAATTCCAAGGAGCAGTCCCGCAAATGTTTGTATCAGCATTTGTTATCGCTCCTTCTCCTTTTTCCCAGAAAACCGTTTAATATCTATTTCATAAATATCATCCATGGACGCAATTGGTTTCCATCCAAGCTCACTTATTTTGGAAATATCTTCTTGTAATGCTCTCTGTGGAAGGTACCCAGATGCCACAGAATCATCCTCTTCTGCAAAATCAACGGCAACATTCGGATTGAATTTTTCAAATGATTTATATGCTCTAGCCTTTACAGTCTCGTAAGTATCTGGATTTGTTGCGTTATATGCCTCTCCAGCTTGTCCTTTGAACAATACTGTCAGTACGGCACTCAGGGCATCCATTGTATAGATGACGCATTTTTTCGTCATACCATTGGATTTCATATAAAGGTTCTTACTCTCTAAAATACAACGAATGATTTCCGCTTCTACTTTTACAGAGTCGTATGGCTGGTAAAGCCCGAGAATAACCGTGGGCCGGATAATCTTTACATTCAGACAGTATTCTTCATAGTAAGCCTTACAGAGAAGCTCAGACGCTTTCTTTCCAAGAGGGTAACAGTTCCGAACATTCAGACTATCAACCGCGCCAACGAAAGTTTCTTTCACTGGTTCGGTTGCGTTGGGAGTTCCATATGCTTCCTCGGACGAAAGATAAATCATAGAGCACTTTTCCTGCCGTTTAGCCAAATCCAACACCGTCTCTGCTCCATCAATAATCGTTCGAAGCGTCTCCACAGGCTGTTCCCTAAATACCTTATTGCTCGTTGGTGCGGCGGTATGAATCACATAGTCTATCCGCTCCGTAATCTGTCCTTCCTCGCCGAATTTACAGAAAGAAATATTGTCTCCCTCTTCAATATAATCCGGTTTTTTACCTGGATTCCGGGAAGAAGCGATGATATGAGTATTATTCCCATGCGCATGATTTTCATGAAGTATCCATCGAATTAATCCAGATCCAATAATGCCTTTTGACCCAGTTATGAGTATTGTTTTGCCTTTCAGGAATTGTGAAAAATTATATATTGCCGTATATTTTTCATATTCTTTTCGTTCAAGATTAGAAAGCTTCATTGTCTTGCTCCTTAGCTGTTATTCTTTATATCTATAAACTACTTCTATATGATTTTCCACCCGCTTGTTCTCCGGAGGAAGTTCAGTCGTACAATTCTTTCCATACAAAGGTTTCAAATACTCTAAATAGTTTCCCGGAACGGAATACATCCGCCCTTCAAACTCTAACTGATTTGGCCTTGTATAGTCTTCGCGCCTTACTTTACCACGCCATTCTGCCACGGAGGAACACATATTTCCCACATATTCTTTTTCACCGAAATCATATACATTCTTAATTGATTCTATTTTTTCATAAATCCAATCGTACCTTATCAACAATCCAGCAGGACGCATAAACAGGTGTAATACTTTTGCAATGAAAAATGAGCCATACCATAGATTTTCAGCGAAGCACTGCTGTAGGCTCCTCCATATTCTTAATTTTCTAAATATTCTATCCACATCTTCCTGCTTATCCGGAAATCCCACCATTGGGAGAATATCAATCTATAGAAGTCTATATATTCCAGAATTATTCAATCTTACCACATATCTACCAACATAAAGCCGCCAATGCCCGAGAAAAGATTCTTCTTTTCATCCGGATTTATTAGCAGATATCTTCCAATTTTACCACCTGTTATCGTTCTCAGTTTCTTTACATCGGTTCTTCGCATCATAACACCTATGTCATCTTCTCAAGGAATAAAACCTATATGTCGTGCTGCGCCAATCAAAGTTCCGCCATCCAGCCAGTAGCGAATACCGTTTTGTTCGCAACAATCAGCGAAAGCACTGAGCATATCAACCATTACAGCTTTCTTTTCTTCTAGAGTAATCCTTTCACAGTTTTCTGGTCCTAAGTTAAAATTCATTGTACAGTCTCCTTCACATTATCAGTTTGATAACGCTATACAGGACAATACAGAATTATATAACCTTCTGGGGAAATACTCCTTTATACCTTCATATATCGGTAGATAATATTTGTGTGGTTTGTGACCCGCTTTTCTGGCGATGGTAGTTCTGTTGTGCAGTTCCTACCATACAAAGGCTCGAGGTATTCAATGTAGTTACCGGGGACAGAATACATCCTGCCCTCGAATTCTAATTGATTTGGCCTTGTATAATCTTCACGACGCACCTTACCATGCCAGAGGCCAACGGGCGAACACATATTGCCAACATATTCTTTTTCCTCAAAATCGTATTTGTCTTTTGTATTCTCAATCCAGCCGAGGATTCTCCCATATCCTATTAGTTTTATAAAAGGGCGAAGGGCAAGATGTATTATTTTGCGAAATAGCGTGGTTCCATGCCAGATATTTCCTGCACCACTTTGCAAGAGCACTCTGTAGAACTTTAGCCTTCCGAAAGTCTTCTCTATCTCCTTTTGTGTATCAGGAAAACCAACCATCGGCTCAATATCTACCCAAAGAGGTTTCAGTGTCCCATTGAACGTATTCTTTACAACATAGCTTTCGTCATACAGGCGCCAGCATTCCGCAAACTCGTACTCCTTGTCCATCGGATCCGATAATTTGTAATTTCCAATGCGCCCCCGCCCCCCAGCACAAATTTTCTTAAGCTTTACGCAGTCAGGCTTCGGCATCATGATATCAATATCGTCATCCCAGGGTATAAATCCTTTATGACGGGCAGCTCCAATTAAAGTACCTCCATCTAGGTAATAACGCAGACCATTTTCTTCACAGGTATTTGCTAACGCCTCCAGCATTCGCACCATAGCCTGTTTCGCTTCTGCAAGTTCTATTTTCTCGCCACAATTTACTTCCGTGAGTTTCATCATATTCCCCACTCAATCTTCTATAATCTCTCTTACCTTATCCGCTAATCCTTCGGGCAATTTAGGCCCGTTTGTGAGCGGATCTAGCCCACCGTGGATGTTCGGCAACATGGAACAGTCCTCAAACTCAGCTTCAATTAGAAGAGGTTTGCTGTCATTCAGTTCATCTTTGTACTGATTCAGTTCTTGTATGCTTCTTACCTTAAAACTTCTGATTCCATAGGCCTTTGCCAATGCCGCAAAGTCACAGGAGAAATAATCCTTCCCCTCCTCGGTTGTTGCTGTTCTTCTGCAATCAAGGTAATGATTCTGGAAGAGAATAATATGACCAAGAACATGATTGTTGAGAACAAGAATTTTTACCGGAAGATGCTCTTTCGATATGGTATTCAATTCCTGAATATTCATCTGTGCGCCGCCATCGCCTGTAACCACATAGGTCGGCACTCCTGTGCCTGCGGCAATTCCAAGAGCAGCAGGAATAGAATACCCCATAGAGCCAAGGCCGGCAGATTCATATACTCTTGTTTTGCACTTAATAACTGCCGACTGTTCACCGTAAATGAGGTTGTTGCCTACATCCAATGTGACGAAGGACTCTTCCGGCATCAGTTCTGTGAAATGTTTTACAAGGTCATTGCCGAAAGTCATATCCACTCGTTCCATGAGTTTCTGCATCTCACCGACAGCATTGACCCATGAGCTATGGTCGTGTTTGCCTACAATCTTCTTGGCGTGTTCAACAGCACTGCTCATGAAAGACCTGAGATCAGAAACAATATCCTCTTCACAATCCTTAAGCTGACGCTCAAATTCCTTCGTATCGATATCCACACGAATCAGCCTAGTAGCCTTCGGAATGAAGTCATCATGATTGTATCCGATTGCTTTGTTGCACATACGAGTTCCAAGGGACAGAACAAAATCAGTATTCTTTAGTACGATACCTGCTTCACGTCTTGCTGTACCGCCAAGGAAACCTATTCGATAAGGGGAATCCGAAGGAAGAAGATCTACGCCTGGCATTGTTGGTACAACTGGAATCTGAAGCAGATTGATTAGTTCTCGGAAATCTTCACGGAGAGCTAACTGCTTAATACCACCGCCAGCAATGATAATCGGCTTCTTTGCTTCCATCAGCTGATTAATATATGGAGCCGCATCAAAAGAATCAGGAGTCTCCAACTCTACAGGAGCAATTACATCATCAACTTCAATAACTTCTCGTCCAACATTGATGGGAAAGTCCAGGTAGACCGGTCCTCTGCGACCCGTGAAAGCAATTTTATACGCCTCATCTAGTAGCCCTACATAATTCATTCCGAGATCAACGTCATAGGCTTTCTTTACAATTGGCTCTGCCATCGGAACTGCCTGAATTTCCTGGAATCCAAACTGACGGAATAAATAATCTCTCTTCTTATCTTTCGTATTCACCTGGCCAGAAATCAACATTACCGGCACAGAATCAAACCAGGCATTCGCAAGCCCGGTTAATGCATTCGTAAAACCTGGACCGCTTGTGGTTATGCACACACCAAGTTTTCCCGTAGCCTGCGCATACCCGCATGCCGCAAACGCTGCTCCCTGCTCATTTCCACAGCTATGGTAGTTTATCTTATCCTTGTGAATTCCCAAAAAATCAAAGATATGGCATACCATGCCTCCCTGATATCCAAACACATCGGTAACGCCGTTGGCTATAAAAAATTCAACTAAATAATCCGCTACGGATATTATTCTCATAATCACTGTCCTCTCGTGTGCTTATTGTTCTTACTCATAATAGGTGTTTGAAAAATCGGCTTCCCTTCTTCAATATCAGCAATCTGCTGTATGCGAGTATCGTGATACCCACCCGCATATTCGGTAGTCAGGAAAAGGTCGAGCCGTCTTTCAACCTCTTCATAAGTCATGAAGTCCTGACCGAAGCCAATAACGTTAGCATTGTTATGAACTCTCATAAGTCTTGCAACATCATCAGCATACGCCATACCAGCGCGGATACCTTTTACTTTTCCCGCTGCAAGACAGATACCAATACCTGTTGCACAGATAACCACGCCCCTGTCACACTCACCGGACTCAACCAATCGGCCAACACGTTCTCCATGTACAGGATAATCCGCAGGAAAATCTTCATCCGTGCCGCAGTTAACAACTTCATGCCCTAGTGAATGTAAATGCTCAGTAAGCCTATTTTTATACTCAATTCCATTTCTATCATTCCCGATTGCTATCTTCATTTACACTACCTCTTCAACCAATCAGGACGCCTTGCCTCAAGAAGAGACTGGAAAATCTCTATATCCTCAGAGGTCGTAATCTTGATATTCTTCTCAGAACCCATTGACAAATATACCTTCTTTCCCATTTCAATATAAAGAGCACAGGAAGCAATTGAAGGTATTAAATCCATAGTCATCGCCTTTTTGTGCACTTCTAAAAGTTCATTTAAAAAGAATGCTTGCGGAGTTTGAGTAATCTTCAGGTTGTCTCTCGGAATCTGACCTTTTGACACAACAGAATCTTCCGTAGTCAGCATAACTGATGTGCATGGAATAACTGTTGTGGCATTACCATACTGACGGCATACACGGATATTATCGGAAATAACGTCAGCACTAACCACCGGACGGATAGAGTCATGGATTAGAACAATATCACTATCATCCGTATATCTCTTAGCGATATCCCACAATCCATTTCGAATCGAATCCTGACCTGTTTCCCCGCCGTTCACTATATTTTCAAGTTTGCTGATACCAAATTGTTTTGAATATGCCCATAACACATCATGCCATCCTTCAAGGCAGACAACCTCAATAGCATCAATCTGTGGGTGATTTTGGAATGCCTGTAATGTGTACACAATTACAGGAACGTCTTTGACGTGGATGAACTGTTTGGGGATATCTTGATGCGTTCTTGCGCCAACACCCCCAGCAATGATTAGTGCTATGTTTTTCATCTAAATTTCCTCCTCAAATCCAAACTTTCTTAGCATTTTTATTTGTTCAAATCAAGGTGAACATACATATGTTTTTCTCTCTTGTTTTCAGGAGGAACCTGCATATAATCATCACCATATCTCATTCGGCAAAAATAATCTGTATCAATCATAAAAGGATAAACCCTATTCTCAAATTGGAGGTTCTTATACTTGAGCATTTTATCTCTTTCGTATAGTTCATGGAAATAATGGCCCATTCCAGTTGTAGAAACTACATACTTTGAATTATTGTTGTTCACTTTTGAAAAGCACTTGATTGCTTTTTCAATCCACTTTTCTACTGGCCTATAAGAAAAAATTTTTCCAAAAAAGCTCCTGAACTTTACCTTTTTCACCAAGTTTTTTGAACCATATTTAATAAGGTCATCTTTTTGATTTCTCGTAATTGAGCAAGAAACAATGAATAAATATACAGTGCATTTAATACCATGAAGGAAGCGCAAAGTATTATTATCATATGTATCATCAATCACAAATAACTCTATATATATTCCCTTTCCTCTTTTGTTTTTTTGAATCATTTCAGCCGTTGTAGCTGTGTTGAATATCCTCGGAATATGTGCATAATAATCTTTATCTCCAGGACAAAGGAAATCATATTTAGGATTCTTTTCGCTCGGGTATACTTTGACAAACTTCAGATAATCTTCTCTGGAAATAAAGAGATCAACATCATCATCCCAAGGAATAAAGCCTTTATGTCGAACAGCGCCAAGTGCGCATCCGCCAGCTATCCCCCACTTAATATTGTATTGATCGCAAACACGTTTTACATCATCAATCATCTCCAGAAAAATTTCATGGATTGTCACCAGTTCTTCATCTGTAACAACGTGAAGACCCATCTCTTGGGCATTTAGTGTTTTTATTTCATGAAGTAGCCCCATTATTACATCCTTCCTTTGTCTATATATATTGTCCGACCAGACACATATCAGAATAAAAAGATTCCTATTATTTCTCTTTACCCAGTTTTCTGCTGCTCAGTTTTTTCCCATCTTCTCATTTCTTTCTCACATACGCAAGCCACAAAAATCGCGGAATGATATTAAAGTACCTCTTCATCATTCTCTTCGGTTCTTGAAAAATCCGGTATAACCACTCAAGATCATGTGTCTGCATCCACATAGGAGCACGTTTGATATTATCAGCATAATAATCAAAGCCAGCGCCCACACTCATCATGAACCCTTTAAGAATTCCTTGATGATTCGCTGCAAAATAGTTCCCTTTAGGTGCTCCCAAGCTGAACCAAATGAAGTCAGGGTTTGTAGCGTTAATTTCCTCAACAGTCTGCCGGTTTTCCTCTTCTGTTAGATTTCTAAATCTCGAAGGTCTCATTCCAGCAATCTGAAGACTTGGATACTCCTTCTCCAGTTTAACTTTCATCTTGTCCAATGTATCTTGCGTCGTCCCATAGAAGTAATGCCGCAAACCTAATCCTTCAGAAGCCTTAAACAATTCAATCATAAGATCAGGTCCTGTGATACGTTCCATTTTCGTATAACCCTTCTTCTGACCGTAAGTCTTAAGCGGGCCTCCATCGGGAATAGACATCACACCACTATTTTGACATTTAAAGAACTTATCATCCTTATATGCCATAATAATTTCATTTGTTGCGGTAATGGTTAGGTAGTCGCCGGAAAGTTCTTTGATATTCTTAGTCAAATACTCAACCAGCCATTTTATATTACCGACAACTACTTCAGTTCCAAGAATAGTACATGTCGGCAATTCTGCTTTATTAACCTTTCTCTTATAGTCTGGTCTATATACCATCTTATTGATAGTTGCTTTACTCTTATCCACTATTTAATCCCTCACAGTGTCGTCAAATAATCGACTGTTCTATAGACATCATAGATATCCCCGCATCTACCCATTTCAATAGAAACATACCCAAAGTATCCTCCATCCCTCAACATCCCCATCAAGTCCTTGTGTTCATCTCTATGCTCAATCAGCTTTAGGTTCGGTTCACTGAGATGGACATGATTGATGAGATCAACATAGGGAGCAACCTCATAAATACTTTCCTCATTATAGATGATTGTTCCGAAATCCAGATTCAGTTTAAATCCTTTGGAACCCACTAGCTTAATCAGGTCAATGGCATCTTTGGTCTTATTAATGAAATTTGTTCCATAAATAACTGGATTTGCTTCCATCGCAAGAACGGTTCCATGCTCCGCCGCATAGTCGCCTAGCTCTCCGAAGAACTGAACGGCTATGTTCCTATCATCTTTTTCACTAATCACTCTATTCTTTGGACAACCGAACACAAGATTTCTGACACCGATTACCTCGGCAAAATCTATAGCCTGCTTTGTATAATCCAGCAGAATTCCTCTTTCTTCGGATGTGCCGAATATCTTATAGCCGTGTCCATACCAGATAGACTGCATTGAACAAATCTTCAATCCATATATTTTTTCCAAACTTTCTTCGTATTCTCTTGCTTCTGTCTTCTTCTCATATGGTTTATCAGGAAACAACCGCGTTGGAGCAATTTCCAATCCGAGGAAACCGGCTTTTTTTATATACTCATAGACTTGCTGATCATATTCCGAAGTCCATGCTATATTTGAAATGGATAAATATATCCCCATATCCTTCTTTTCTCCTCATCCACATATTTTTTTAAATCAGCAAGTTCATCGTCTCTATTTATCAGATACCCACTTTCGCCGCCAAACCGTTCTGCGTGAATACTCTTGATGTCATAGTTATATGGCACCTTCGCCAGTTCATTCTTAAAGTCATCTCCAGTCAACCCCCTATACACTTCGGCAACGCTTATCGGTTCAGTGACAATATTCAGAAGATGGATATCATTATTTAACGCATCCTGTATATCTGACCACAATCTTCCAAGGTTATAGAACTGATAGACTGACCTGCTATCCGTGAAGCTTATGGCATTGAACGAGGAGGTACTAAAATACTCATAAACCTTCTTCTTTCTATCGCCTGTTACTGTTAGATGATAAAATTTGTCATCGAACAACGTGTATGCTTTGCCTATCAGGGTACTCTTCCTCACAAGTTCCTGATACTTCTTTTCATTAAGCATTGCAGGTATAACATGGATATAGTCGTATATGAAGTTCTTCTTTAGGTTTATACCGTAGAGTGCTGGAAGGCGAACTATCAGATTATTATCACAGTTCTCTTCTATCCACTTCTCCAGATACAATCTGTTCTTACCATATGGTAACAACCGTCCTGTATCAATCACATGGTTTTCATCTACATCGTAGGTTTTGTCATATACAGCGACAGAGGATATTAGAACAATCTGCTTCGGACGGATAGCTTTTATGTTCTCGATAGCCTGAAGAATGTCTGCAAAATCAGCCTCTGGATTTGCATTGGCTTTATACATTGCAGAAGGCAATCCCGCATATACCAAAAAGTCCGGTTCTGTTTCGTAAGCCTCCTGGATATTCTTTGAGTTGTATAACTCCGTGAACTGGTATGAGACTTTAAGATTAGATCCTACAAAACCTGTATGCCCAACCAAAGCTGTTCTCATTACATTATCCTTTCTGTACCTTCTCAATATTGCTTATCAAATACTTTTTGTCTTTCTCCTCAAGAATGAGCCGTGAGTAATAAAGAAGAAACACAACATCCACGAGAATCAAGGCTACTCCAACTAAAACAGAAACGTTAAACAACCAGTTCAACTCTGTAGCTAATCCTACAATTCCCCCTACTATAAATAAGAATAAGAAAATCAGCGATAACGTACATACATTCCGACTAAATTCTGTATACAGAAGGAAGCTATCAATTGCCAAATCTAACCTTCTAGCTTTCCTTGGACTAGCTGATCCCTTATACTCAATTCTGGAATTCTTCAGACCACACGAAGCATATACAGCCTGTCTAAAGGCACTACTCATATTCAGTTCAAGAACGCGGTTTATTGCTCTTCTACTCACAAGTCTAAAAGCAGAAGCGTTTATGTCATAGTTCGCATTCGAATATTTGTTAAACAACTTGTAGAACAGACTTCTGCTCATATTATTCTGTTTCGATTCAATGGAGACCACATCGTTTCCTTTGAGCGCCTCCTGATAGACATCCCACAGAAGACTCTTATCAAACACCATCTCAAGTGTATCAAACTCGAAAACAAAATCTCCAATGGATACATCCAGTCCTGCGCGCAGGCATGCTTCTATCCCCTGCTTTACGCTCATATGAACCACAGTAATCGTACTGTCGGCGAGGGAGGGTAATACCTCTTTCAGGAATCTCCCATGTTTTGTGCTACAATCATCCACAATGATGACTTCATAATGGTCAAAATAAGACTTCATCGAATCAAGTAGATTTTTCGTAAACTTTCCTGCGTCGTTGGCAAAGTCCGAAAGATAGAGGACTGCACTAATAAAAACCGACTCTTTCTTATTCATTTAAGAGCACCTCATCCAAATCGTAGATAGTATTTATCTTCCCACTAAATGCACTAACGAAGGTCGGATTTTTTTTCTCTACCTTAATCATTGTGGGTCTTGAATCATCAATCTCCGCCACCTTTAAAATAGGCTTCATGGAGAACAGCGATTTCACATAGGTAAACTTAAGTTCCGGCAGCATATATTTTCTTGCCAACTGACTCATATAAGGCCATGCGGACTCAGGTTTTGCTGGACAATAGTTACAGTTTGCCAAATGTTGTGGGGAACACGCTCCGTTGCTCCGGCTCTGGCACTCGAATGTAGCTGTCTCATCATATGAAGTGATGTGCGGAGTAAAAGTCACACTGGTAAGGCTGTGGTATCCTGTTTTTCCGAAAGGCATAATGGAGAAAAATGGACCATCCATAACGGTCAGCCCCATGTCCTTCAGCTTTTCGTCCACTTCGCAAAGGATAATCTCACACAATTCATATTTGAGATTGAAAGTCACATACCCCATCATCTTCTGAATCTCGTTGATTCCAGCATATGTAGCATTCAAGATAAACGGAGATTCATAGTTCTCGCCCGATGATGAAACGACCCAACGATGACCACACTCTTTGATTTGCTCAATCTTCTGACTGTAGAGGATATCCACGCAGCCTGATTTAACTAACTCTTCTAAAAAGTAATCTTTAAGAATCATCGCATCATAGGTGAACTCTTCCGTGAGAAATGCACCATCACAAAGCCCTGTTCTGAAGTATTCTTTCTCATTTATCCGCTCACATGGAATATTTGAATCGCTACAGAACTTATGGAATGCAGTCGCATTTGTCCATGACAAGGCGGCACTGGTTGCATATATCTGTTTGAAATCACGTTTTATACAGAATCCATAGCCCTCACAAAAACGCTGGAAGTAATGAGCACTCTTAAGAGCCGTCATCTTGCTTCTGGGATAGTGGTATCCCATATGAACACGCGCCTGGTTAATGTAAGTTGCTCTCATAAACGCATTTGAATCACGTTCGAGAACAAGAATTCGCTGGCCTTGCTTTGAACAAGTTAGAGCGGAATAAAGGCCGTATATTCCGGCACCAAATACTATCTTGTCATAATATTTCATTGCAGCTCCACTTCCCACTCAATTTCAGTAAAATCATAATTAATTATTGTTTATTTTTCTTTGTATCTCTCATTATCCGAAATAATATCGGGTAGTTTGAGATTTCTGTCCTTGATACTTCGTTTCTTGGCGTAGCCGTCTCTCATGGTACGCTTTTCAAATTTGATATACTTTGGCTTTGCATGGTTTTCAGATTCCTTGAACAATTTCTTCACACCTGGCATCCGGCGCCCTTCTTTGGACTGCTTGACCCGGTCATCGGCAAGGACATGAAAATCCTCTTCTTTGTAAAGTGGTGCGTGCTCCCTGACGGCATAGAACCAGCGCTGGCGTATTTCTTCCAAAGACCTGGAAAAAGCCCAGAAAAAACGGAGTATCGGAAGATAACAGTCCGGTCCAAGTGCTGTCTTTTATGTAACCAATATCCAACGCATTTCCCTCTGCATCCTTTTTCTCGACTGCACTTACATGCAAAAGCACATACATAGGGGCGTTTGGCATCCTATATTTATGAGCAGCTATTATTATCTTTACCTTCCTCTACCTACATCGCCCCACCCTTCCCCAACACCACCTGCACCGTCTTCATCAATATTCTCATATCCAACGCGGGCTTCCACTCCGTTATATACTCCCTATCCAACTTCACGACTTCCTCAAAATCCGTAATCTCACTCCTCCCGCTCACCTGCCACATCCCGGTAATACCCGGCTTGATACTCAATCTGGCCCGGTGGTGCAGATCATACTTCTCCCACTCATCCACCGTAGGCGGCCTGGTGCCTACCAGGCTCATGTCCCCCTTCAGCACATTCCAAAACTGTGGGAATTCATCAATGGAGTATTTCCGAATAAAGTTCCCAATTCCATTTGCGCCCCCAATAATCCGGGGGTCATTCTCTATCTTGAACATCATCCCGCCCTCTACGCGGTTCTGATTCATTAATTCCTTTTTCCGTTCTTCCGCATCCATATACATGCTGCGGAATTTATATAGTTTAAACCGTCTTCCATTCCTTCCGATGCGAATCTGCGAAAAGAGGATTGGTCCTGGTGACTGGATGTAGATACAAGGGGCAACAATGAGGAACAGAAGCACGGTTAATATACAACCCACGATTCCCCCTGCAATGTCCATGGCGCGTTTGAAAAACGCCTGACGCCAGGAGGCCATGTTGATGCTGCTGGTCAAGACCGTATATGTACCCATGCGTTCCACATGCTGCATCTGGCCTTTCAGCCTCCCCATTTCGATAAGTTTCAGATGTACGGTTACACCCATGTCAATGAAACTATCCATCAGTTCCTGTGGCAAAGGCATCTTTTTGGGAAGATTGATAAATACCTCGTCCACCCATTCCCGGCATACGTATTCTGCCACGGTGTCTTTGTCTGCCACAATGTCTATCCCATTTATATTCCGCCCGGTCCAGTCAGCATCCAACAGCGTCACACCTACAATCCTGAAACACTCATAATTGTTGCTGCGGATGTTTTCCACCACTTCTTCTACCATATCCATTGAAGTCAGGATAAGAAGGGACCGTTTTCCCTTTCCGCCTTCTCCTCTGGTAAGGAGATATTTCTTCCAGATGATTCTGCACGCATAAGTAATTACTGCATACAGGATACCGGTCATTATCAATGTGATTCTTGAGTACTCTTCCCCTTGCTGGGTTGCGAACAGGTAAAATGCCGCAATCAATACCACAAGACCCACATGCTTTATTGTTGAAGTAAATTCTTTTAAGTACCCTCGTTTCAGCACATTCTTGAAACTTTCACCAAAGAATGTAACGAATATCTGAATCAGCAAAAAAACCAATACCATATTCCGGTATAACTGGCTTCCATAAGGCCAGTGGACCCCATGGCGCACAAAGTAGGCTGCAATATAGGCTAATTGCAGGCACATTGCATCGATTAATGTGAAATCCAGATGCTTCATCCATCCTTTATCTGCTTTTCGATACATTTTTCCCCACCAGACTTTTTCTCATAATCTCCCGGGACAATTCCCTTTAAAACCGGGGGCATGACACTTGTGTCCTGATACCCCCGGTCAGCATTTTTCAATGCAGTCAGTGCAATATTACTGGTTCTTGTACACTACGGATAATGTACCGGATCCAGGAACATTGACAGCTACGGTCTTGGTAACCGGATCCACCTTAACGGCTGGAATCAGCTGCCACTGGCCTGTAGCATTGTCGTAGAACAGTACCTGTACATTAGCCAGGTTTTCAACCAGGTTTGGTACATACAGGGATACTTCTACAGCACCTGTCTTCACAGCGCCTGTGTTGGCATCCATGGTAATGATTGCATGGGTACCGGTCAGGGCATTGTAGCCAGTCAGGTCCAGGGTCTGAACAGCCTCAGCCAGTGGCTTTCCTGCGTTGATCTCATTGATTGCAGATACTACGTTCTCAGGAAGACCTGCTGTTGCTGCCACGCTTGAAGCAAATCCAACTGCTGTATCGCCGATAACAGCCTGTCCTTTTGAGTTGGTTGTTACCTGCTGGCCTGTGGTTGTCACAGTGTCTACAGCAACACCGATTGTGCTTCCGGTTGGGCTTGCACTGGTTGTTGCGCCTGTGGTCTTTACGCCAGTAGACGATACAGTTACTGTGGTGTTGGAATTCTTGCTCGTGTTGGTTGTTGAGGAAGTGATTGAACCGCTTCCGTCACTGCCGCTGCTGGATGAGCTGCTGCTTGCAAACGCCCACATTGGCTGTACTGCCAGAGCTGCTGCCAACACTATAGCTGCTGCGCATTTCTTTTTCATATCCTTCACCTCTCCTTTCTTTTCTCCTAAGAGTTTTATATTCAATAAACAGCATGTTTCCACGCCGGTTATTGCACCTTATTGAAGTTCCCGGTAAAACAGTTCCAGTATGACAGGAGTCAGCGCCTCCTGGTCCGCGTAGAACTCATCATACCGGGGAGTTACTACTCCCTCTCCGGGAACCGTGTAGAAATCCTCATCGCTGAGTCTTCCGCTTCCCACGGCATCCATGGCAATCTTAAGGTACTGGTCCTTGGCCATATTGGTTACCATGTATTCCTGGACCTTGTCGAACAGCCGTACCACCAGGCCGCTGTCATGGGCAGACCCCTTTTGTACTGCCTCAAAAAATGCCTTGATGTATTGCTGCTGCTGATCCATCCGGAATAGGGCCGAATGCCCTATTTTTATATCCCTGAACCGGACAAATGTCTCTGCCTGTTTCCCCTTAAGTGTTACGGTTTCCCCCTTTACCAGGGCAGGGTCCCTCTGTTCCATGCCTTCTGTTTCAATGGTTACGGTCACGCCGCCCACCTCATCGTTCAGCATGGGGATTGCGCTCATGTCTGCCGCCAGATACCACTCTATCTTCAGTCCGCCTAATAGGCCGGATACCGCATCCACCATGTATTCGCAGCTTTTTTCCCTGCCGTCGCCGTAAGCATAGGCCAGGGTCAGATGCTGCATATCCTTTCCTAATATATTGCCGCTTAAATCCGTCAGCGTTATATCTGTCATGGTGTCCCGGGGTATCATCAGTATTTTTATGGTATTGCGGACCGTATCCTGGGCAATGAGGAATATTCCGTCGGACTGTCCCCCAAAACCAGATGTGGTCTTTTCTGTCATTTCCCCTGCGCGGTCCACGCCCATGCATAGGATGGCTTTTACATAACTGTTGCGCCTGTATTTTTTTCCGTTATATTCAACAATGTCCCCGCTGAACAGGTATGTATCATTCTGCTGTCCGCCCGTGTCTGCCGTGTAGTTCCTGGCTGCGATTTCTGCTTCTATGGCTTTCCGCTGTCTGTACAGACCCACGCCTGTCCATATGAAACCAACCAGGGAAACCGCCGCTAACCCAATACCGACACGGTATACTGTGGTTTTATGATTGCGCAGCCAGCTCATGCATTCGCCTTCTCGTATTTTTCATATTTTCCGTATTTGCCATACTTCCCATATTTGGAGTATTTTCCATATTTCCCGTAACGGCCATAGTACTTACTGTAGTATCCGCTGCGTTCCATGCTCACCTTGTTGAGCACCACGCCCAGGATACGGCAGCCGCTCTTATCCAGCTGGCTTTTTACCCGCTGTTCCAGGCGGTAGCTTATGCATCCGCTTTCCACCACCATCACTGCGCCGTCGCACTGTCTTGCGACAATGGCCCCGTCTATCAGGTTGGCCATGGGCGGCGTGTCTATAATCACATAGTCGTATTCTTCCTTAAGCGTATCAATCATTTTGCCAAACAGGTCCTCTTCCAGAAGTTCGGCGGGATTGGGAGAGTATGGACCGGCAAATACCATGCTCAGGTTCTCCACATTCGTATCATAGAGGACTTCCTCCAAGGTCTTCTGACCGCTTAGGTACTGGGACAGGCCGTATACTTCCGTATCCAGCTGATACCTGGACACCAGGACGGATTTACGTATGTCGGCGTCTATCATCACCACCTTTTTCCCAATCTGTGCCAGGGATGATGCCATTGCAAATGTAATGTCACTTTTTCCTTCATCGGGAAGGGAACTGGTCAGCATGATGGTCCGGATGCCGCTTCCGCAAAACTGTATGTTGGTCCTCAGGGTCTTGATGGCTTCGTTGTAGTGATAGTCATCTTTCATTTCCCTGTTTAGTGTAATTATCTGCTTCATGATGCACGGCCGCCTTTCTTTTTCCTGGATTTCCCGGGAGCTGTCTTGGTTTTGGATTTGGAAGATATCATGGCTTCCTTGTCCTCCGGCTTTTCTCCCTCCCTGATTGGCACGGATGCCAGTACGGACAATCCCAGGTATTTAGTAACGTCTTCTTCAGTACGGATTGTATCGTTCATCACAACCTGGACCGTAATCAAGCCGCATACGATTACAGCTCCCAGCAACGCGCCGATAAGGGCGTTCTTCACATTGCTTGGGCTGGATTTCTGTATGGGGATTTCTCCTTCTTCAATCAGCTTGGGCGGCACCATTTCCATGATGTCCCCGATATAATCGGAAGAAACAGTGGCGATTTTGTCTGCAATCAGTTTTGCCATGTCAGGCGCCGGGTCTTCCACTGATATGGACAGGATACGGGTATCCTGGGGATTGTCTATGGTAACCTTTTCCAGCAATTCCTTGTATGTAAGATTCAGCTTCATATCATCAATTACCTGATTCAGCACCCTTCTGCTGGTAACGATGATTTTATAGTCCTTTGTCAGCTGGCTGCCTATCTGCAGGTCTGCCAGTGAGGTCAGTGTGGTTTCCTTGGAGAGGATATAAACCATGGCAGTGGATTTGTACTGGGGCGTGAGGACAAATTTACTGAATGCGCCAGCTACTCCGCCGAACAGGACTATCACTCCCAATATAATCCATATCTTGCGCCGGAACTCCCCCAAAAGCTCCAAGAGGTCTATCTCAATCTCGTCATCTTCATATGTCTTTTCCATACTTTTTCCCTATTCTCCTGTTTTTCCTTTTTGTAATATCTTGTCTGCATTGCTGCTGACCAGGGCATTTAATGCATGTTCCCCAACATGTTTTTCCAGCCATCCAAGGCTCGACTGGATATCTGGTTTCCTGTAATCCATCCTGTGCATGTCCGTACCCAGGATATGGATCCTTCCTTCCAGGACCTGCCTGCGGCACCACCGCACCTCCCGGTTCCATATACCATTCCCCTCCAGGCTGCTGTAGTTCATTTGAAGCCTGCAGCCGCATTGGAGCAGTTCTTCCAGGTTCTTGCCTTCCCTCAGGCAAAAGTACCGTTCCACATGGGCAATGACCGGTATGTATCTGGCCATGGTCATTTTCCTTACTGCCTGATACAGGCTGTGGTAAGCTTCCTGTGGGTCGAATTCCACCAGCACGTAACGGGTTCCCGCGAGGGTCAGGGCCTGTCCCTGTTTCAGGTTTTCAACCAGCCCCTCATGGTAATAGGTCTCCTGTCCCAGACCCGTCTTAAAATCAGATGCAATCTTTTGGGCCTCCTCGGAAAGTCTGGCAGACAATTCGTATATCTCAGGACGGAGCCCTCTTCTGGAATAGTGGGGCGTGGCCACAATATGGCGTATCCCCTGGCTGTAGGCCGTTTCCAACATCCTCCTGCTTTCATCCCAATCCCTTGCCCCGTCATCAATGCCCGGAAGGATATGGGTGTGTATATCAATCATTCCTGTCATGTCACTTTAACGCTCCATTGTATTTTCGGTATAAATTCTTCAGATACGGCAATGTATCCTCTGCCCAGGAATATTCCGGCATGTAACTTCCGGAAAACAGGGTAATATAATCAGGATTGCCCTCTATGAACTCGTAGAAATCGCACAGGAACAGTTCCGTGTCAACCGCATAACTGCCCCGTTTCTTTATTAATATGTGTTCAATCCCATATTCTTCAAGGTTTCTGCGCAAGCGGTAATAAATTACCCTCAGGTTGTTTTTTGCGGTCTTTTCTTCTATACTTTCATATAATAAATATGTCATCTGGGATAACGATACGCTGCTTCCTCGTTTTTCGACCAAAACCGCCAGCATCTCCTTAGCCTTGCTGCTGGGAAAATAAATTAACCTGCCATTCACATAGACATCAAAACCATCAAAGGTCTTTACGAATATCTTCGCATTTTTCACTACCGACATCAGCGTTGTTACTCCCATTAATTCCAGCCGCATAGTACTGTTCTCTGTAAGGATATACCACCCTATTGCTTTCAGTTTCGTTACAAAACCGTTTCAATTCCATGCTGCGAGTAATTTTTTGTAGTTTTCTGGAAATATTGGTTATATTTTGTTATTTATGTACATATAAAAAAAGAAGCTATCTTTTCAGATTGCTTCTTTTTTGTTCCCAGAAAACCAAATATATTGTTATTATTTGATTTTTTACGTATTTAATTTAGAATTTTTCTAAAATTTTTCTTCAAAATAATCCCTCATAAGACTTGACAAAGTTACTTCCGCCCAACTGTACTCAGGCATATATTCACCTGCAAAGTAATTAGATGCGCCTTCTACCTGGCGCACCATATCATAACTATCGCAGACAATCTGCTCCTTATTAATGGCATATGTACCTCTTCCCTTAATGACGATTTTTTCGATTCCGTACTTTTTTAGAGTCTGCTTCAGCCTGTGCCATGCCAGATGGACAGCCTGCTTGGCTGCCGCCTCATCCCGCTCTCCCTCTGATAAAACGCCTGCCAGATGGGCCAGCGTGACCGCCTTACCTCTCCAGTCCACAAGAACTGCCAGTAATTCCTTGGCCTTACTGCTGGAAAAGTATATCAGCTCGCCTCTATAATACAGATCAAAGCCGCCAAAGGTTTTTACATATACTTTGTCCATATTAATATCAAACATGTTGCATACTCACCTTTATCCCACATTTTTGGAACACATAGTTCCGTTCTCTCTCCACAGGGCCTGATTGCCCCTACCTATATGTTAACATAAATGCTCCTCTAATTCCAGTAATATAGGCCTAAATCCCCCTCCATATTTTACACAAAAACAATACTTTTTCAACACGTTTATGATGTATATCTAAAAAACCGTTTAATCTTTTTAGATTTCTTCATCCAAAAGCAGCGAGGTATTTCCTATAAAAAACTCCCCTTATCCCCAAGAGTTGCTTCACCAGTCTTTCAATAGAACCAGTTAATGAATCGGGCGCCGCATTACCTGCGGCGCCCTCTCTTTTCACTATGGGTTATCCCAAACCCTTATATTTTAAGATGCCGGCCAGGACTTCCTCAGGGTCCCGGCCATACACCGCATCTTCCTATCCATGGGCCGTTATTTCCCGACCACCTTATATGTTTCCTCCACAATACGCTCCATTGCATTGAGGATGTTCTCATATCCGGTACACCTGCACAGATGACCGGAAATCAGCTTGCGCAGTTCCTCGCGGTTGTACCGCTTGCCTGTGCCTACAATCTCCACCGCGGACATGATTAATCCCGGTGTGCAGAAACCGCACTGTACGGCTGCTTCCTCAATAAATGCGGTCTGAATGGGGCTTAGTTCGCCGCCCGGTCCCTTAAGGCCCTCCACTGTCATGATCCGGCGTCCCTCGGCCCACATGGTCAGATAAATGCAGCTGTCAATGGCCTCGCCGTCAACCAGCACGGTGCATGCGCCGCATTCCCCAACCTCGCAGCCTTTTTTCACGCTGGTCAGTCCAAGGCGGTTCCTCAGGGTGTCTAACAGGGATTCCCTTGGGTCCACGGCCAATTCCACTTCTTTTCCATTGACAGTCATATGAACGATATTAAGCATCCCACTCACCTCCTGCGTTGATTACTGCCTGTCTGAGAGCCCTCTTGCCCAGTTCTTCCACCAGCTGCAGACGGAACTCCTTGGATGCCCTCCAGCTGGAACGCGGATTCACTTCCGTCAGCGCTCCCTTTCCAACCTTCTCAGCCAGCGCCTCCCCAATCTCCATGCCGATGACCGACTGCTCTGTCTCACGGCAGCGGATGGGTGTGGGCGCAGCCACTCCGTATGCAAGGCGCAGATCTGCTATCTGTTTTTTGTCTTCTGTCAGTTTTACGGTTACGGCGCAGCCCAGGGTTGCTATCTCCATGGCTCCCCTTTTTCCATATTTGATGTAATGGCCGCCGTAGCCTTCGTAATTTTCCTTTTTAATCCGGATGGAAACCAGCACTTCCTCATGCTCCCTCACGGTCCTGCCTGGCCCGGTGTACCACTGGCTGATTGGCACTTCCCGCATGCCCTTTGGTCCTTTTAATACCAGGATGGCATCTAGGCAGCAGAGGCTGCTGGCGCTGTCCGCACTGGTGACGCCGTTGCATACATTGCCGCCCACTGTCCCGATATTGCGAAGCTGGGGGCCGCCTGCCATGTCCACTGCATCTCCCAGGATTGGGATCAGCTCCTGTATTATCTTATTGTTTGTAATATGGGAAAATGTGGTAGCCGGGCCTATTGCTATGGTGCCGTCCTCCTCCACACGGATGCCTTCCAGTTCCTTAATCCCGTGTATGCTCACCAGGGAACAGCCTGCCAGCTTTCCTTCCCTGATTTTAATCAGTACGTCGCTTCCCCCGGAAATCACCACTGCTTCCGGGTCCTTTGAGAGGGCGCGCACCGCATCGTCTACATCAACTGCCTGATAGTATTTTTCAATATCATACATGCCAACACCGCCCTTCCTATATAAGTCCTGCTGCTTTAAAGTGTTCCACCAGTTTCTGCGGGTCCAGGGGCAGGGAATCCACTGCGACTCCCGTGGCATGAAGCACCGCATTGCGCACGGCCGGCGCCACCGGAATGGCCGGCGGCTCGCCCAGGGCCTTGTTGCCAAATGGTCCCGTTGGGTCATCCAGTTCCACAAACAGCGCGTTAAGGTCCGGCGTGTCCATGGATGTGGGCAGCTTGTAATCCAGCAGGTTGTCATTTAACGGCCTTCCCTTTGCATCAAAGAGCAGCTGTTCGCTGAGTCCGTATCCAAGCCCCATGCTCATGCCTCCGTGTACCTGGGCAGCCGCCAGCTTGGGGTTAATCAGGTTACCGCTGTCATGGACATTTACAATATTGGTAACCTTTACCTTGCCCAAAGGCATATCTACCTCTACCTCGGCAAAGCATACGCCGGTTGCAAAGGTATTGGTCTTGCAGTGGCTGGTTGCCTCTGCCGTGATATGGACGGAACGGTCCAGGCTGTAAAAAGCCGTGGTAGCCAGTTCCTCCATGGCAAGAAGAGTTTCCCCCGTCTCCTTATCCACCACGGAATTGTTCTCCACATCCAGTGTGTCCTGGCTGCGGTCCAGCATATAAGCGCCGTATTCCAGTATCTTTTCCTTAAATATGGCCCCGGTCTTCTTAATCGCCATGCCGCTTACATAGGTCTGCCTGGATGCATAGGCCCCTGTGTCAAAGGGCGTTATATCCGTATCCTGTGTGGACATGACATTGATCCTGTCTTCTGTTATCCCTGTCACTTCCGCCGCCATCTGGGTAAACACCGTGTCGGCGCCCTGGCCGATTTCGGTTGCTCCCATGGAAAGCTGCATGGAGCCGTCCTGGTTCAGTACCATCCGGCAGGCCGCTGTCTCCAGGGAAATGGGATATACGCCTGTCTTGTAACAGAAGATGGCCATTCCGATTCCTTTTCTTATGGGACCTGTCTGGTTTTCATATTCCTTGCGCTTCTCGTCCCAGTGAATGAACCGGCGGCCCTTTTCCATACATTCCTCAAGACCGTAGGTGTTGCATTTCACATGGGTGTGCGGGTCTTCATATCCCGGTCTCATACAGTTCTTCCTGCGGAACTCCAGAGGATCCATATGTAGGGCCAGGGCCAGGTCATCCGCCATGCACTCCGCCGCAAAGGCTGCCTGGGGGATTCCGTATCCTCTCATGGCCCCGCCTGTAGCAATGTTGGTGTACACCGTATACGCGTCGGACTCCAGAACCTTTTCATCATGATATATCTGCTTAAACTCATTGGATGTGTTGGCTACGATGGCATGTGCATGGGACGCATAGCCTCCCTGATTGGAGTAAGCCTCCAGCTTCCTTGCCACCAGGGTGCCGTCCTTTCTGGCAGCCGCCTTTACCTTAAGCTCTATGGCATGGCGTACACGGGTGCATCCAAGGGTTTCCTCCCTGGATATTTCCATCCTCACGCCGCGCCCGCCCACCTGGGTGGTAAGGAATGCGTTCAGCGGCTCATAGAGCACATCCTGCTTGTTGCCGAAACCACCTCCGATGTACGGCTTGATGACGCGGATCCTGCCCATGGGCAGCCCCAGGGCCTGACTGATGACGCGGCGCACGATGTGGGGAATCTGGGTGGAGGTGGTGACAATGATGCGGTCCTTTTCCATATAGGCAAAGGAAACAGGCGTCTCGATATGGCAGTGCTGCACGCTCTGGGTCTTATAATCCTTGTCAATCACCACCAGGCCGTCCTCTTTCACCGCCTCCTCATAAGTACCCTCCCCCACTGTAAAGGAGGAATGTGCAATCACATTGCCGGGTTTTTCATCGTGCAGCCGGGTTGCCCCCTCTGCCATGGCTGCTTCCACTGTCAGTAATGGTTCATATTCCTCGTACTCCACCTTTACCAGGCGGGCCGCCCTTGCAGCGGCAATCTCATCCTCTGCAATCACGGCAGCGATGTCATCGCCGTATACCCTAATCCGGGTATTGAGGAGCTTCCTGTCTGCAATATCCTGGTGGGCAGTCTCCACGGACCATGGATGGCCGGGAGTGGGGAATTGGATATCCGGCACATCGAAACATGTGACAATCTTCACAACCCCCGGGACAGCCAGTGCCTCGCTTAAATCAAAGCTTTTTACCACGCCGTTGGCAATGGTGCTGCGCACCACCTTGGCCGTCAGAAGGCCCTTGGGCTCTAAATCTGCCGTGTACCTGGCTTCCCCGGTCACTTTATCCTTTGCATCAACGCGGGTCATGTTCTTACCAATTCCCATTCTATCTCCCTCCTGCATTGAGCACTTAGCGCCTGTCTTTTAGGCGCTTAGGTGCGAAAGCACTCCGTGATACTTAGTGAGGTCCTTTCGAACTTAGTATCACGAAGTTTCCTCTGTGGCACTTAGCGCCTGCCTTTTAGGCGCTCAGGTGCGAAAGCACTTCGTGATACTTAATGAGGTCCTTTCGAACTTAGTATCACGAAGTTTCCTCTGTGGCACTTAGCGCCTGTCATTCAGGCGCCTGTGTGCAAAATTAATTATATCAGTAGTTAAATCAATACGTATTTCAGAACAAACAGCACAGCCAGGACATACATTAACAGGCTGATTTTCTTATCTTTCGCATGGCCGGTCACTACATTGATTACCACGTAGGAGATGACGCCCATTGCAATACCTTCGGAAATACTGTACATGAAAGGCATTGCGATGATTGCGATGTAGCTTGGGATGGCTTCCGTGAAATCGTTAAAGTCAATCTTCAGGACAGAGGATATCATCAGGAAACCTACGATAATCAGGGCCGGAGCCGTTGCAAATGACGGGATGGCCAGGAAAATCGGTGACAGGAACAGGGACAGTCCGAAGAAAATAGCAGCTACTACGGATGTAAGGCCTGTTCTTCCGCCTTCAGCAACACCGGATGCACTCTCTACAAACGTGGTTGTGGTGGATGTACCAAATACAGCGCCAAGGGAGGTACCGATGGCATCGGACAGCAGCGCGCCCCTGATTTTCGGAAGCTTTCCGTCCTTATCCAGCATGTCGGCCTTGGATGCAACACCAATCAGGGTTCCCAGTGTATCAAACATATCCACGAACAGGAATGCAAACATGATGGTCACGAAGTTCAGTGACAGGATACCGGAGAAGTCCATCTTGAAAAAGGTAGATGCCATGCTTGGGATACCAAGTCCGCTTGAAAAATCCGGTAATACGCTGAACATGCCAAGCTCTGCATTGGGCTGGTACAGTCCGGTCACTTCACAGATGATTCCTAAGATCCAGGTAATCAGGATTCCCCAAAGGATGTTACCCTTTACATTCTTCACAACCAGGATACCGGTTATCAGTACGCCTAACAGGGCCAGAAGCACCGTGATGCCTACTGAGTTAAAGGTCCCTGCCTCCAAGGATCCCTTAAATGAAAACACGGATACAAGCGTGGCGCTGTCCACTACAATCTTGGCATTCTGTAAACCGATGAATGCAATGAAAAGTCCGATACCAGCGGATACTGCATGTTTCAGGTTCATTGGTATGGCGTTGAAGATGGCTTCACGGACATTGGTCAGTGACAGCAGGATGAAGATGACGCCTTCCACGAATACGGCTGCCAGGGCCATCTGCCATGTGTAACCCATCTGCAGTACAACGGTGTAAGCAAAGTAGGCGTTCAGTCCCATGCCGGGAGCCAGTACGAAGGGATAGTTTGCAAATGCCGCCATGAGCAGGGTCGCCACCAGTGACGCAAGTGCGGTGGCTGTGAAAACAGCTCCCCTGTCCATGCCTGTGGCGCTTAAGATGTTCGGGTTAACTGCAAGTATGTACGCCATGGTCATGAATGTCGTGATTCCCGCGATGATTTCTGTCTTCACGTCTGTGTGATGTTCTGATAGATGAAATACTTTTTCTAAAAACCCCTGATTTGCTTTGTTTTCCATACTTCATACCTCCTTGGTTTTAAGTACATGTGGTTTTACTTCTATCTAAAGAACGTTTACCCCTTACCGCTCTTTCTCACATATTCAGTTTTAATTCCGGCTTGTTCAGAATACCTGGCAGCCGGCTACATACTTGGCATCTATATGACGTTCATCCGAAATGTAGATGAACCGCTCCAGCCTGTCTTTTAAATCCAGCGGCTGCGGATGCCTGAGGCTTTCATCATTCAGTACCACTGCGTCCAGTTCATACCCCTGTTCAAAGCTTCCTGTCTTTCCAAAGAAGGCCCCGCCGCCCTTGGTTCCCAGGTAAAATGCTTCTTCCACGGTCAGTGGCTTAAGGCTCTCATCCACCAGTCTCCAGCGCAGCTTTGATACCTGGATGGCGTCTGCCATGGCCCGGAATATGGATTCCCCAACGCCCCCGGCCACATCTGTCCCAAGTCCCACCTGGATGCCCTCATCGAGATAGGTCCTCACCGGCGCGATTCCGGATGACAGGTTGGTATTGGACTGGGGACAATGGGCAACAAAAACTCCGTTATCCCGCATCCTGGCGACCTCCTCCTCAGGCGGCCATACGCAGTGGGCCATGATGGTCCTCACGCCATTGCCAAACAGTCCGAAATGGTCGTATGCATCCCCATAAAATCCGGACCATGGACAAAGCTCCTTTACCCATGCAATCTCCCCCTGGTTCTCCGACAGATGGGACTGCATGGCCAGACCATAGCGGGTCTGTATCTCTTTCAGCCTTTCCATCAGTTCATCGGAACAGGTGGGGATGAAACGCGGCGTGAGGATCGGTTCCGTGTTCCTGTACCTGCCGCTTATCTCCTCCAGCCATCTCACTGTTTCTTCTGCAGACGCCTCTGCGCTGTCCTCAATCAGAAAGTCAGGACTGTTCCTGTCCATGTTCACCTTTCCAATCATGGTCTTTAATCCGCTTTCCTCCATCAGATCCATCAGTACCTCGGTGGCTTCCCTGTGAAGGGTGGCAAAAATACATGCTCTTGTTGTAGCGCTGCGTTTCATGTTATCCGCAAATATGGAATATGCTTTCTTCGCATACTCCGTGTCCCTGTACTTGGCTTCCTCCGGGAATGTCCTTGTATTCAGCCATTCCAGCAGTTCTAAGTCCATACCAAGTCCCCTGAATGAATACTGTGGCGCATGGAGATGCAGATCCACAAGCCCCGGAACAATCATCCGGTCTCCATAATCCGTCAGGGGAAATGATGCATACTCTTGGGGAAGTTCTCTGTACACTCCGGCCGACCTGCCATCCAGACATACCAGATATCCCTGTTCTACGGTTACAAGGGTCTGGGCATCCTGGCTGTAGCAGATATTGCCTTTTAATACAAAATTCTCTGCCATATGCTCCTCCTGTCCGTATCCACCTGGACAGCGGCGGGCCCGGGCAAATAAAAAAACCACCGCTGTTCCTAAGGTTCCACAACTGTCTGTCCCCGGCGCCCCGGGCAGTACTGATTGTGAAAACTTATAGTCAACTATTACGGTAGTTGGTAGAAACGCTCAACCTATTTTGAGCATATATAAGTTTTGAATACTTATACTTTTATTTAGTTACGTCATCTTCTGACAACTTGAGTCTATCACAATAGACAACTGTATGTCAATACATCGCATATTTTTTGTGCATTTTCTACATTTTGAATAAAATTTCTGTTAATTATTCTGTTAAAACCAATATTCTTTGTAAGAAATCGATATTCTTGTCAAAGTATAACGTTTTCTTTTGGCAGTATGGCACGGTCCTATCCGCTGACCAATCAGATGTGCTTTCCATGCCTGTAAGACGGAAGTACCGCCTGGTGACATGGTATGGTGCCTGTACCATATTCCATGTCAGGAGCGGCACTTCTGCTATTGGTTTCTAATGTATCCATAATCCTTAAGAATCGTATCCATCCATTCCCCCAAGGGCTGACTGCCCTGAAGTCCATCCAGGGACACTTGTATCTTAAGCATATCTTCCAAATCAGCCTTGATTGCGTATATGGATAAGGAATCCGGCTCCATTTGCGCAAGGGACTGCCCCTCATCCAGGGAATCAGCATCCAGGCTTAAGGCATCTGCAATTATATCCAGTATCTTATTTCTGACAGAAAGGATATCCCCGGTCTGTCCGGGCATATATGAACCGGGGTACCAGGACCCGTCAGCTGCGCCAGTTCCATCAGCTGCGCCAGTCCCGTCAGCTGCGCCAGTCCCGTCAGCTGCACCAGTCCCATCAGCCGCACCGCCCCTTCCACCAACCGGGCCATTCCCGTCATATACACCGGCCCCGCGGGTTTGTTCCAAAAATGTTTTATCCCAGAGACTTTCCTCTTTTCCAACCGGCTTGTTTCCCTTATCCGGCGATTCCTTTATAAAACCTTCTATCCGGCCCAGACACTCCCCTGCCGCAGAATAGATAAAGGCATTACCAACCGTAGAGATTCCTGTCCTGGACTCCAATGCAGTATAAACGTAAATATACGGTCCCTTTTTCCGTCCCATGACACATCTGCGGATTCCCGACGGAATCTGGAACCCAAAATCCCCGTTTAAATCAGTCTCAAACTCCGCTGCCAGCAAAGCCTGGAAACAGCAGTCAACCTCCCAGGTATTCCATTCCCTGCTGTCTGCCACGGATATCCTGGCAAGACAGGCGTCCGTGCCGCACCATGCTTCCTCAATGCCTTTAAAGTGACCTTCATAGAGAAAGCCCCGTTCTTTCAGTTTTCCATAAACCTCCTCCTGGTCCATATGGACCAAAAGCCCGGATTTCAGACTTTCCGGATTGCCGGGCAGCCAGCTGCCTGATTCAAAATTTCCCCTGTGCCCGGAGGCAAGAAGCAGGAATCCACCGTTACGGTGCTGGCCATATATCCTGCTGTTTCCTGTCAGCTCATCTGTGAATATCTGAATCCACGACCTTTCATTTCCCATATACAACGGGTACTGAAAACAGATATTGTTCAGGCACCAGCCGTTCTCCTGTTGTACCGGATACTGCCGGATGTTTTTATCCATTTCCAGGATCCTGCCCGCATCTGCCATAGTGCATATATATCCTGCCCCTGGATAAAGCAGCCGCCCCTTCACTTTATGGCCGGACAGATACCGATGGCTTTCCAAGGATATCTCCTGTTCCCATCCATATCCCGCCACAGCCAGACGCCGTCCTAATAACGGACTATCTGCAGGCCAAAGTCTGTAGGACCTGCTCTCCCTGCTCTCGTTCCAGTAAGATTTTTTCTGAAAGCAGCTGCCTGGCAATGCAGCCAGCTTCCCATCCGGATAGATGTGTTCCCATTCAAATTCCTCCCCATCCAGATACGACCGCACATACTGGTATATTTCTTCCTGTCCTGAATGACCCAGATGCTGCTTCAGCCTGCCGGACATTACCAGCTGTCCTTGCGGTAAAGACCGTACTCCCCCTGTCTTTGTCCATGCCTCTGCCAGTATATCGACCAGTTCTTCCCTGCTGGTAAATGCCAGTATGGCCCGGAAGGGATAGTGGCTCCTCCTTACCGCCGCCGTGTAACATATATCCCATAATGTATCCTTGCCCGGCAATGTCTCTGCGTACCTGCCTGCCAGATTGTCCAGGGCAGCCTCACTGGTTCCGGAAAGGGGCAGGAGATAAATTTCCCTTGTATGCACTGTCCCGTTTTCCTGTGCTTCCTCTTTTTGCACAATCATATGGACATTCGTCCCGCCATATCCAAAGGAGTTGACTGCCCCTATCCTCTTTCCATGTTCCGGCATCCACTTCCTGTTTTCTGTCACCACCTCAATCCCGTTTTCTTTCAGGGCCAATTCCCTCCTTGGATGATTGCAGTGAAGGGTGGCCGGAATCTCCCCATGCTCCATGGCCAGAAGAAGTTTTATAAGCCCGGCCATCCCGGCAGCGGATTCACCATGTCCGATATTTGTTTTGACGGAACCGATATAGAGCGGATGCTCCTTTTCCCTTCCATATATCCTGGAGATGGACGCCGCCTCCACCTGGTCGCCTGCTTTGGTGCCGGTTCCATGGGCTTCCACATACTGCACATCTTTTGGCCGGATCCCAGCGCGGCTGCAGACAGCCTCCATGAGCCGTGCCTGCGCCTGTTCATCAGGCGCATATATGCCACTTGATTTCCCATCCTGGTTCATTCCGCTGGACAGGATGATTCCACATACCCGGTCATGGTCACGTACAGCATCTTCCAGGCGTTTGAGCAATACCATACCCGCCCCCTCGCCCCTTACGTATCCATCTGCCTCCTCTGCAAATGCCCTGCACCTGCCGGTTGGGGAAAGAAAGCCGCTTTTGCTCTCCACAATAAAGGAATCCGGTGTCAGCAGGAGCTGTACCCCTGCCGCCAGGGCCATATCACAATCCCCTTCTTCCAGGCTTAAGCATGCCTGATGGACGGCTGCCAGTGAAGAGGAGCATGCCGTGTCAATGGACATGGACGGCCCCTTGAAATCATATAGGTAGGATATCCGGTTGGACAGCATGGTAGCTGAACTGCCGGCCGCGGAAAAGCTGTTGATGTCCCTTCCTCCCTGTTCCCTGCGCTGCATGATCAGGTAATCAGAACCAAAATTCCCTACAAATACCCCAGTGCGGCTTCCCCTCAGTTTTCGGGGTACATAACCGCCATTCTCAAGCGTTTCCCAGGTCAGTTCCAGAAGGATCCTCTGCTGTGGATCCATATATTTTGCCTCTGTCCCGGATATGCCGAAAAAATCCGCATCAAATAAATCCACGCCTTCAAGAAAGCCGCCCCACTTGGAAATACTCTTTCCCGGAGCCTCCCTGTCCTTGTCATAAAAATGTGTGATATCCCACCGGTCCTCCGAAATCTGGCTTATGGCATCTGTCCGGTTTTTAAGCATGTCCCAGAAATGCTCCGGCGTACCGGCTTTTCCCGGGAACCTGCAGCCCATTGCCACCACCGCAATTCTGCGGTCATCTTTCTGCATATACACTTATACTACATCCCCTTTCCCGCGAACACCATGTCATGGGACCGGGTATGCACTCCGGTTCCCTTGGCAGGAGCGCGGCCTTTAAAACCTGTTCCCAAGTCATGCGCACAGAGGGTCTTTTATCGGTAACCACTGATATATTCTGTCCGTTTGGGCAGATGCTTTCACCCTTTAATAAGTCAGGTATCCATTTGGTGGCTGCCATCACATTCCTCTGCTGTTCATAAACATGTCCAGGTCCAATCCTCACTGTTCCAAATACCGTACCGTATACATTAAGGCTTCCTCCCGGCTTGCGTACAATATAAAACTCCAGGTATCCCCATTTCAGTTTTGCCTGATGGAAGGTGCCATTGTCAATACTCCAGCACGTTCCGGCTTCTACAACATACACTGCCGCATCCTTGTCCAGCCCATATCCGCTGTCCCTGAAAATGCTTTGCAGCCCGGTCGGTATGACGCAGCGGTCCAGCTGCCGGATAATATCTTCCCTGCCGTCTATGGACATAAGCGGGACACCGTCAATCCCTCCCCTTACCTGAAGCAGGCCAAATTCCATTGTAATCTGGTAAACAGGCTCCCCTGTCCCCGACATGATCTTCCATCTATAATTATCCTCTTCAACCTTTACATAGGCATCCTTTGCAAGATGGATTCCATGATAAGAAAAAACCTCCCGCAATTCCTCAAACACCGGTTCGTTATCATGGTTCAGTATCTGCCGGTATTGGGCGGACTTTTTCCCATCCAGGGAAAAGTACCATTCCACAGGAACCGCTGCCGCGGCATTGGTAAATATGGCGTCTTCAATTTCACTGGCAAAGAAATCCGCTCCCTGGATGGATGCGTCAGCAAATGAAACACGCCTGCCGCCATCACCAGGGCGCAGCACGGCTCCTCTGAAGTTTGTGCCGATAAGCACGGCCCGGTCAAATATGCAGCCCTTTAAATCAGCCTGGGTGAAATTCATGGTGCCCAGGTTAGCCCCTGTAAAATTAACATGATGCATATATGCTCCTGTGGCGCCCGCATGGGAACCGTACCAGTTAACCCCGCTCATATTTACCCCGTTTAAGTCTGCCCGGTTGAACACGGCGTCCGGCATATAGGCGTCTGTCAGGTCCGCTGCAAGGGAGTTTAAATCCATGCTGCTTCCAAGGACAGCGCCTGTAAAGTCAGATTCCTGCAGGCAGGCATTGGCAAGACATGCATTCATCAGACAGGCTCCCTGTGTAAAACTGGCCCTTTTCAGATTTGCATAGCTAAGGTCCGCTCCTGTCAGATCCGCCCCGTCAAAATACGTCTCTTCCAAATCCGTACCTTTCATGTGCAGCCCTTTCAGGTTCATCCTGCGGAAATTGCACCGGATCATCTTAGCCCCTTTAAACACAGTGGTGCCATCCAGGGCCGATTCCGTAAAGTCTGTTTCCAGACAGGAGGTGTCCGAAAAATCCACTCCCTGCAAAATAGCCCCCCGCAGGCTGGCCCGGTCCAGACAGCTCCCCCTGAGCACTGCCTGGGTAAATGTCCCCCCAGCCGCGTTAAGGTCTGAAGCATTACACTGTATAAGGGAAGACTGTATGAAGCTGGCGTCTCTGCAGTCCATGTTCCTACAGTCACATAGGTTCATCAGCGCCCGGTCAAACATGGTACCGCAGACATCCGCACATGCCAGTGTGGCTTTTATCATGGAACATTCCGTCATATCCACATTCCGCAAAACCGCATATCTTAAATCCGCCCATTCCAGGTCTGCCCCCCTGGCCCCGCAAAGCACCAGCTGGCTAAGGCTGCCTGTAATTGTCTCAACATGGAAACAGGCTGTATCCGGCAATCCTTCCTCCTGACCGATGGATATCTCTGACAGATGACCATCCTCCACATTCATGTAATATCTGTTTCTTTCTTTATCTTCACGGTAAAAAAACCACAGTTCCTCTGTTTTTTTGATAATCCGTAAAATCTCTGCTGTCTCCTGGTCTGCCTGATAGCCAAACCGCGGTGTCCATGAAATATAATTTCCATTCATTGCCTGGATGACTGTTTCATTTTTATGCATCCCATAAAGATTAAACCTGTCATCCATACCGCTTTCGGATACCGGGACCCCTCCGCCTTTTTCTGCCAGGACATCAAGGCTTCCGTCTGTTTTCATTATTATCCTGCTTTTATCCCATGCAGCAAATCTGTACTTGCCCTGGAATACCATCCGTACGCCTGCCATTTCTTTCTCCCTTTCCTTTTTTGTAATAAGCTGGGCAAGCCCTTGGGTGTGAAGACTGCATTTTGCCTGTTGGCCGCAATGAACCTTCAAACAGGGCCAGGGCTGCCCAGCCTATCTTACTCAGCTTTCTCCCTGTCTTTCGCTACCTGTTCCACTGATATCCGGCCAGGGCTTCCTGGATTTCCAGGCCTGCCTGGACTTCCGCACACACCGGGAGAGCCGCCCTCAGCCCTGGATGACATCCTGGGTCTGGCAATGTAGCGTTTTTTCCTGAACAGCCCCATGAATCCTGATTTTGCGGAGTTGCTGTCTATTCCTGTATCCTTCCCATTCATTCCGCCCGGACCTCCCGGGCCACAGCCGCCGCCCGGACCGGGCTTCCCTCCGATTCCGCCATCCGCCTGGACCGTTACAGGTTCAGGAATCCGGGAGGAGCCAAAGCGCACGGTCACACTGCCTCCGTTTCCGCCATTCCCACCGGAACCGCCATCGCCTCCGTTTCCGCCGCGGCCTCCCTTGCCGCCTTTTTGAGGTCCATATTCATTGATGTATGCTGCCAGCTGCTCGCCTGCGTCCCCGCCAGCGCCTCCGCGTCCGCCTCTTCCGCCGCTTCCGCCGTTTCCTCCTGCTCCGCCCACAGCCCATATGGATATGGGCCGGTCAACCGTAAATACCCTGCATTCCAGGAGCAGGCCGGGACAGTCCTGCCCCTCTGCCCCATTCTCTCCATTGAATCCGTCCTGCATCTTTCCTGCATCCTGTCCATTCCCGCCTGGTGTGGCCTGTATATAGCGTTTGTGCAGGAATCCTTTTACCCGGCCCGGCTCCCCATTCCTGGCTTTTTCCAAAAGATCCATACCGTCCTGTCCATCCTTTCCCCATATGCCGGACGCCGTCTCAATATAAATGTCTGCCATATATCCACCCTCCTGGCTAACCAATGAATAAACCATTTACATATACTTCCCCAGGAACACCCGGGTTACCTGGAGACCCGTTTCCTCCTTCACCCCCGTTGGGGCCGTTATATTTGGCTTCACTGGGCACATAATTTCCCTTATCATCTATGTCTTTGCCCCCTTTTCCTCCAAGTCCTGTCTTACCGCCTTTTCCTGCCTTTCCTCCCCTTCCGCTGACACCTTTTAATTTCTCAGCTTCATCCGGTGAAAGAAGCTGGATCCGCGCATCAGGAGACTCTTCCTGGCTGAAGTAAATGATTACCTTTCCTCCCTTGCCGCCATTACCTCCGGCTCCTCCATTACCTCCGGCCCCGCCTTTTCCTCCGTATCCCGGATTACCTTTAGCGCAATAGCCGGTTGGCTTGGCTGCATCTCCTCCATCCCCGCCGTTGCCGCCGTCCTTTCCCTTTCCTCCGTTGCCCCCGTTGCCCCCATAACTGAAGACATAGTGGGTACCAATCATCTGCTTCACCTTGTACTCCACACCCGCGCCGTTGGTACCGGATGTTCCGTTCTGACCATTTTTTCCATTATCACCATTAGATCCCCGGTCTGCATCCCGGGCTTTCACATCACAGCTGTCCTTTGAATCCCGTCCCTGGCCTCCGTCATTCCCCTTGCTGCCATCCGCGGCCCTTCCGGTTTCATCCTCTGCATCGGTTCCGTTCCCGCCAATACTGAAGGTGGATCCACTTTCGGACTCAAGCTTATCCGCAGTTACCTGGCATTCACCATGTGCAATGATTTCCGCCCCTTCCTCCACAATCAGCTCATTACAGTCCAGCACCGTACAGCTTGTCCCTTCATCTCCCAGAACAAGGGGATGGCCTTTTTTTACAACCACTTTTTCTACACTGTATATAGGAATAATCATCGGTTCTTCAAAATACAGGCGGTTCAGTATATCCCTGTAAGACTCAGCAAACCTGGAATCCCCATATATGTACTGCTGAAACGCATGGCAGATATCCACCCTTTCCAGCGGACTAAGCTGCTCCACCGTATATTCCCCGGACTTCTTTTTCCAGCCCTTGAGGCCCCAGTTCAAATTACCTCCGTTATTCATCACAGCCAGCTTGTCCGGTACGCACATCTGCTTCAGCTCATCAATATTCCTGAATACAAGGTAGGACGGCTGTATCCCGCTTTTTCCCTTTGGGTTCAGATGGACCCCTTCCGGATAGTCCGATGTGAGGATGGGGGATTTCACTCTGTAATCCCCATCCCTGTGACACTTAAAATATTCCCTTTGCTCTTCAATTACCTTACTGATGATATCCATTGTCTTACTCTCCTTTTTTTATGATTTCCCTTACCTGGATTATGGTCCTTTTAACATTCCCCGGTTTTGCCTGTATCCGTATCTGGCCTCCCGGCATCAGGGTGATGGTATCAAAGCCATATGTCCCTCCTGCGGCCAGTATAAGAGGGTTCCCTTCTGTCACCACTACCTGTTTCTTCTCCATGTATCCACCTCTTTCCTGAGAAGCCTGTAGACATAGTACTCATCCACACAATAAATGATATCAAATACCACCGGTCTTACAGTGCCGTCCACTTTCTGGTCATCCTCAATCTGATACCTGTCCTCCTGCCTTACCAGTCTGGCCGAAGCTGTAAGCGTAATACCGTGGGTTCCAAAACGCTCCCTGAGTTTTCCCAGATTTCCGCTCTCCAGTTCCTGCTGCGCATCCTTTTCCAGGGTAAACAATGGGGAAGTAGGCACCCATCTGCTGACAGACGGCTCTGTCTTGCCATTGCTGCCTGTAATTTTCTCAAAGTTCAGCGTATACAGGTTCCTGAATTCATCTGATTCCAGCCTGCCTGCATTGATATACTGAGGCGCTTCCGGCTGCAGTCTGGAATCCGGCGTCCTCACGAGGAAGCTTCCGTCCGGATTATAAATATCTACATGATAATCGGAAACCTTGTTCCCGCTACCGTGATAAGACAGTACGGACAGGTACCCTTTCGCATCGGTACAGAAGTCCAGATACGTATCATCCTCCAATCCGTTCCAAAGATTCATATAGGACAGGTTTTCATAAAATACAGCCTTTTCCCTGTCAATCCCATCCTGTTCAGCCACGTAGGACTTACCCCCTTGCAGGTCATCCAATATCCAGCGTCTGCCCTTATCGGCAACAGACACCGTCATCTGGGACAGGCCGTCCCATACCAGCAGGCTTGCATCTGATTTCGTGACCACATAGGATGTATTCCTTTGTGTCTCACATATCTTCCACATATTCCCCGGTTCCTTTGTCTGCAGCTGGATGTTATCTTCTTCACGGTAAATATAGACGCCTGCGTCTGAAAGTTCACGTAAAAATGCATCCGACACAATACCTTCATCCAATTCACCCGAAAATCCTTTGTCCGTTATCCCGCACAATCCAGTGAGACCGGCATTACGGTATGCCTCCTCCATCACATCCGTGAACAGTTCCCCGTCCAGGTCATTCTTCACTGCCTGCAGCGGCATCTCAAACAGACGCCTTCCCTGAAAACCTGCCACCGGGTTCCCGTTCTCATCAAAACCCTGTATACGCCTGTTACCGGATTCCAGAATCAGGATCCTGCCGTCCGATGCTATCTTTACAGCCTTTGGCCCATTAATCAGCCCTTCCCTGAATCCTTCTCCTGAAAGCATCTGCGACTGGGGCGCATCCGCGTCAAGGCATCCCTCCCCGGGCAGCTTCAGGACCTCAATCTTATCCGTCTCCCAGTTAATGCCGACCACGGTTCCGCTGGGGTGGATTACCAGGTCATCCAGATGGGCCTGCATGAACCTGCCATAGCTGTAGGCTGGTTCTGACAGCTTAAATCCCCGCTGTCCGTCCATCAGATCCACCTTTCTTAAATGGCACTGGCTGTTTCTGGTATCCAGGATAAAATTATCCTCCCCTGTCCCGAATTTGTCATAAACAATACAGGGTTCCTCTGTAAAACCAACTTCGGATTCCTTAAAACGTTTGTTGACTTCCTCGTCAGACAGCGTGGAAATGTTCTGGATCATGAACGATATCCCACCTGTCCGGTCCCCGGATACCTCACTGCCAGACAGGACCGGATGGGGCGCGGATGCATCGGCGCCGGCTGCGGCGGCGCTCCATACATACCCCGCCTGCTTATAGGCACTGTTGTATGTAATGCCTCCCAGACGGTACAGGCATCTGCCTTCTGACGCATGCCCCAGGTCAGCCACGGTTCCTGTGGGCATCTGGCCGGATTCCCACTTGTATGCGCCGTTTTCATAGGCCAGCTTTTCCTTGTGCTCATACTGCACATCCATTGTAAGGGGAATCAGGAACTCTTCAATGGCTCCCTTTACTTCCATATAGTCCTCACCGTCATCCGGCATCGCATTCTTCCAGCCGCTGTCCCATCTCCCGCAGATCCAGTCATTTTTAGTGAATACAGACAGGACCAGGCGCAGAGAACCTCCGGCAGGCACGTTGCTGAATGTTGCAAAAACCGGCTTCTTGGTACTTGTCTGCCCAAAAACACCTGTTACAGTTTTGGTGGTTCCTCCCTTGTAGGACAGCATAAGCTGCCATCTGTGGGCTGTGGCGGGCCAGACCGCTGTATCGGGATGTCCTTTTTCCCCATGTCTTGGATCGGGGCTTACCTCTGCCTTTAAATCCATGGATCTTGTAATCTGGGTGGTCATGACGGCAGGGGACGCACACACTTCAATGGTTGTCTCTAAAATCATGGCTGCATCAATGGCAACGTTGGCAATCCTCATGATCCATCCCGCAACCGGAAGGCAGGCAGCAGCCTCCTGAAGCGTGATCTGTCCGATTATCCATACCAGGATCTTCTCAAACAGTTTCTTTACAAGGATGCCTCCAATGGTTTTGGCTGCCAGCTTCAGCCATCCGTAAATCATCTCTTCCGCGCTTTGGCTGCTGATGGGCGGCTGTATGATGGATGTTATCAGCTTGGCCACGTCTTCCACAAACACACGGTCCTTAAGTGCATCGGTCAGTACCTTTGTATTTAAAAGGCCGGCATCCGCTGCCAGGAAAAAGGAAGGGATACCCATCTGGAATATAGCTGTAAGTGCAATCCCCGTGGCACACAGTTGAGAATCATATGCCGAGGTTCCCATTCCTGCAAAATACAGGTTTACACCTGAAGCGTCCTTAGGGAGCGCTGTCTCAATGGTTGTTCCACCGGCTGGAATCGGGATTCCCATAATGGTGTCTACCGGACCTATGATCCGGTTGTAGGACCTGCCTCCCATGGGCTTTCCTGAATCATCAAGATATTCCACATAGGCGGCCAGGGTACGCAGATAACTGTTAAGCGCATCCACCTTCAGGGTATCGCCTGAAACCTTCAGGGTCTTTTCCTTTACCTCCACCCCGCACATGGACGCTGACTGGCTGACGGTCCACTTTGCGCCTTTTCCCGTCTCCGGGGCAGCCATGGCCTTCTTCTGGTCCATCCACTGCCTTGTCTTATACTCCTGGTACTGCGCGCCCTGTCCATGTTTCAGATGCCAGGACTGATTCTGCAGGCTTCTGTCCTGGCTTGCCGTTTTCAACGCCCCCTTAAGGGGAGCTCCGGCCTCCTTGAGCACATCTTCATCCAAATCGTAAATCTCTACCTTGTCCCCTGCCTTATGGTCCAGCACGTCGTACTCATATGTCATGGCTTCCTTTTTCTTTTCATCCCATGCATAGGTCCTGAAGGCCCAGCCCTCTTCGCCCTTTGCCCCGATTGCCGTGGCAAAATCAAGAAGCTTCTGGTACTGTTCCCTGTCATATGCGACCGGCGGCGCAATATGCCGGTTCATCACCACGGTTGCCGTGTATGGCTGGGCATTGGCCAGGTTCGGATGCTGGAACAGGAGTGACTTGGCAATATCCATGGGAGTCAGCACCAAGTCAATGTCCCTGTTGATTCGTGAGATCTGTTCCATTACCTGTGATTCCTCAAGTCCCTGTCCGCCTAACCTGATGCATGCCTCTGCATGATCCGCACCGTACAGACTCATCTTGGCATCCCAGTACGCTCCGGAACCAGCCTGGTTCAACGCCTCGTGTTTCAGGAAACGTTCCTTGTGGCAGGCTGGAATATAGAATGAGAAGTGATACATCTTCGGCAGGGTATATCCATTTCCATCCCTGCTGGCAGATACTACCTGAAGCCGGTGCAGCCTCCGGTCAAAACCATCCCCATTCCCCAGTCCCTCTTTCCTTACCTCTGCATAATACATGACATCCCTGAGTCTGTCCTCCGTCATGAGCGCCAATGCCGCGTTTTTCTCCCTGGCCTTATTCAATGTTTCGGGGGTATGCTTCATCACCTTATGCCTTTGCCCATCCACCATAAGAACCAGTTCCTCCCCGTCCCTTACCCCGGGCAGCATTAATTGAAAATACATATGCCTGTTCCTCCTTTTTTATTGTGTCTTTTTAAGACACTTTCAGGATACCACCCCTCTCGTCACCTGTCAAGCTTTTTCGAATCTTTTTAAGACACTTTATAGGATTATCATTGCTTTTATATAAATAATGTGATATTATTAAGACACTAATTACAGTTTTGAAGATATATCCCCTTAAACGAAAAGGACAGGAGCACTTATCATGGAACTAGGTGAAAGAATACGCAGTCTCAGAAAAAAAAAGGGTCTGACCCAGGAAGAGCTCGCGTCCAGGCTCGGCCTGCAGAAGTCAGCGGTTGCCAAATATGAGAATGGACGCGTGACGAACATTAAGCGTGCCACCCTCTTTAAGATGGCGGAAATCCTGGAGGTCAGTCCGGGTGAACTGATGTACGGCAAGGAGGATAAGGGCCAGGATGACCATGGACTCGCCGTATTGTCAGGTTATTATGGGATGCTCAACAAGGCTGGGCGCACCAAGGTCCTGGAACATGTCCATGATCTCACACTGATTCCCGCGTACCGTCTGGACCGCGGACTGTCCCTGGTACCCGTGGCTGCCCATAATGATGATGCCAAAGACGCGGAACAGCTGCGCCTGATGGAAGAAGACCTCGACAATATGTAACCGGCTGAAGCATATTCTGTACTGCACAGCGAGCGGTATTTTGGATAGCGTTTAAAGGAGGGAATGATTTGAATTCATTTGAACGGCTGCTTGAACATACAGATGCGGAACATATCCGTGTTCTGGAAAAACAGTTTAAATCCAATGCCAAAGGACTGATAAAAGGAAATAAGATAGCAATCCGGCAGGATATCCCCACTGTGGAAAAGGCATCCGTGCTGGCGGAGGAACTGGGGCACTATTACACTACCGTGGGTAATATCCTGGACCAGGAGGATACGGGCAACCGCAAGCAGGAGCACAAAGCCCGCACCTGGGCCTATAACAGGCTGATTGGCCTGTCAGGACTGGTGCGGGCATATAAAAAAGGATGTGCAACTATCTATGAGATGGCGGAAGAGTTGGAAGTAAGTGAAGATTTCCTCCGCTCCGCCCTGGATTATTATCATGACAAATATGGCTGTTGTACGGATTACAAAGGCTACCATATATCCTTTGAACCTTCTTTTTCAATCACATCCCTGGATGACGGGGAAACGTATCGTACCGTTCCTCCTACAGGTCATCGGCCAGACGTTTGATTTTATCCCTGTCCCCAATGACAACGATGGTGTCATCCTGGTTCAGCACATACTCCGGCTTAATGTCCGTGGTAAGCCATCCGTTCCGGCTGATGGCTATGATATTTACTCCATAAAGGTTGCGCAGCTGAGCCTGGATAACGGTCTTACCCGCTATCTTGGAGGTCATCTTAAGCTCGGAGATATCTATATTCTGCTCCAGTTCAAAGAGGTTGAAGATCCGCTTTGATATCAGCCGTTTGGCCAGCCTGACAGCCATATCCTTTTCAGGATACACCACCTGGGCGCCTATTTTCTCCAGTATCTCCCCCTGCTCCGGGCTGTTGGCCTTGGCTACCACCTGAGGCACTCCCAGGTTAATCACATTCAGGGTGGTAAGGATGCTGATATCCACCTTATCACCTATGCACACCACCACGATATCGCAGTTCTGGATTCCCGTTTCCCTCAGTGTCTCCTTCTGCAGGTCCTTTACAACATATGCGTGTTCCGTAACCCCGCGTATCTGGCGGACCTTTTCTTCATTGCAGTCCAGCACCATGATTTCCTTCCCAGCCTCCGCCAGGGTGTATGCCAGGGCGCTTCCGAAACGCCCCAGTCCAATGATTCCATATGACAGTTCTTCCGATTGTTTCCGTGCCATCTTCTATCTCCTCCTTACGGTTATTTCTGTCTGATGCCTCTATAATAGTCCTGCCCATCCCCTTACCCAATCGATATACTCCCCTCAGGAAAGGAAACGGATGTATCCGGCTTAAATATCCAGATTGTGACAATGGTCAGGGGACCAAGCCTGCCAATATACATGATGAGTATCTCAAGCAATTTGCTCCACGGGCTTAAGCCGGGCGTGATTCCAGTGGACAGCCCCACGGTTCCAAAGGCCGAGGTAATTTCCAGCATGATGTCCCCAAAGGGAATCCCCGGCTCCAGTATGCACATGGTAAAGATTCCTGTGAATACCACCAGGGCCGACAGTGCGGTCACGATTGCTGCCTTGTAAAATGCTTCCTGCGGTATCTTATAATGGAATGCATGGGGCTGTGTATTGGTGGCGGCGCCCTTGATGGTGTGGAATAACGTAAACAGTGTGCTGGTCTTGATGCCCCCTCCGGTGGAACCTGGGGAAGCGCCGATAAACATAAGGATGGACACGGTCAGCAGGCCTGCCGATGTAAAGTCTCCCAGGGGAAATGTGCTGAATCCCGCGGTCCTGGCTGACACGCTTGTGAAAAATGCCCCCAGCCAGGTGATATCCTCCGTAAGCCGGATTAACAGTGTACCTGCTGCCAGCAGTATCAGCGTGGTCACTATCACCGCCTTGGAGTGGAGGCACAGCTTTTTAAAGGAGCGTTTCCTGAAGATATCCATGATGACAAGGAAACCAAGCCCGCCAAAAATTATAAGTCCGGCCGTGGTCAGGTTCAGGAGAACATCATCTTTGTATCCGGTCAGGTTCTTAAGCCCGCCCAGTATATCAAAGCCGGAGTTGTTAAATGCAGCCACGGAATGGAACAGGCTGATGCCCAACGCCCTTATGGGCGGGTAATCCCTGGAGAACACCAGATAACTCAAAACCACGCCAGCTCCCTCAAAGCACAGTGTCACCTTCAGTACATTCTTAACCAGGCACACAAGGCCTTTTCCCGAATCCAGGTTCAGGGCCTCCTTAATCAGCAGGCGCTCCTTTAAGTTTACCCTGCGTCCCAGGGCCAGTATGACGCCCACTCCCACAGAGGTAACCCCCAGGCCGCCAACCTGAATCAGCAGGGCCACCACGGTCTGTCCTATGGCCGTAAAGGTATCCGCCGTATCCACAGCAATCAGCCCTGTTACACATACCGCGCTGGTGGATGTGAAAAGCGCGTCCACATAGTGAAGATCCACTCCCGGCTTCACACACGCCGGAAGCATTAAAATAAAAGATCCTGTCAGGATCACAGCCAAAAAGCCAAGTGCAATGATCCTGGCAGGCGATTGTTTTTCAATGGATTTCATATCATCTGATCCTCCTGTTGACTAAAGGGTATCATGGTTCGCATAAAACAGGTATAACGGAAACAGCCTTGGTATAAAGATTATATAAAGATACTGCCAACTTACTGTTGAATACGGTTGGATTATGTTATAATGACGTCAGGCGTTACGCGGCAGTTCCCCGTAAGGACCGCTGCCGCCGTACAAGGAGGATAGGAATCATGAAGCATACAAAGCTCGCCGACACCCTGAAAACAGCCGCCGTCCTGGCGCTGACCACGGCCATCGGCTTTCTTTTGGAGGCAATGGGGCTTTCCCAGACCAATGTCATAACCGTATATATCCTGGGTGTTCTTGTGGTTGCGGCCGTCACTTCCAGCAGATGGTACAGCACAGCCGCATCCCTGGCCAGCGTCCTGCTGTTCAACTATATTTTCACAGAACCCATGTTCGTGCTCAAGGCAGAGGACGCAGGCACCCAGCTCACACTTTTAATCACCTTCCTGGCGGCTGTCTTTACCAGCACCTACACGGTACAGATAAAGGAAAAGGCGCGGCTGTCCCAGCAGGATGCCTACCGCTCCGGCGTCATCCTTGACACCAGCCAGATACTTCAGAAAGCCGGGGAGCCGGACGGCATCCTTTTTGCCGCCGCAACCCAGCTGAATAAACTCCTAAAACGTGACATTGCATGTTTCCAGACGGATGGGAACGGCATATTGCCGCCGGTCAGCTTTACGGACTGCTCCCCGCACCCGGGAAGCCGCGGGCCTTCCCCCGACACACTGGAGGAAATGTCCGCTGCCAGAAAATGTTATATGGAGGGAAATGAAACCGGAGCCGCCACTTCCATCCTGTCCACGGCCGCATTCCACTATCTTCCGGTCCAAAGCGCCGGAACGGTTTATGGGGTTATCGGAATACGGATGGGTGAGACAGAGCCGGATGACTTTGAAAACAGTCTTGCAATTGCCATCCTGAACCAATGCGCCACCTCCATGGAAAAAGAATTCATTTCCAGGAAAAGGGAAGAAGAAACCGCCATGGCCAAGGCGGAACAGCTCCGCAGCAACCTGCTGCGCTCCATGTCCCACGACCTGCGCACCCCACTTACCAGCATTTCCGGCAACGCCGGTGTCCTGTTAAAGGACGCGGGTACGCTGGACGAAGCCCACAAGCACCGTATCTACAGCGATATCTACGATGATTCCATGTGGCTGATTTCCCTGGTGGAGAACCTGCTCTCCATCACCAGGATGGAAGGCGGCGCGGTCCAGCTGCACATGGAGACCGAGCTTCTCGAGGAGGTCATTGACGAGGCCATGCGCCACGTGAACCGGAGGCACGAAAACCACTCCATCCATGTAACACAGGAAGGGGATTACATCCTGGCATGCGTGGATGCGCAGCTGATCATACAGGTCATCACAAACCTGGTTGACAATGCCATCAAGTACACGCCCGATGGCTCCAGCATCACCATAAAAAGTTATAAAGATAATGGAAATGCCGTCATAGAAGTCAGCGATAATGGCCCGGGAATCCCGGATGAATCCAAAGACAGGATTTTCCAGATGTTTTATACCACCGGCCACAAATCCGCGGACGGGAAACGCGGCATGGGCCTTGGACTGCCCCTGTGCAGGGCAATCCTGAATGCACATAAAGGAACCATCGAAGTATTGGATAACACACCGTCCGGAAGCATTTTCCGGCTTACATTACCCGCAGAGGAGGTATCTTTCCATGAATAAGGCAGGAATTTTAATCATCGAGGATGATAAAGCCATAAAGAATCTGATTGCAACCACGCTGGAGATGCATGAATACCATTACATATGGGCTGATAAAGGGGAACAGGGCATCCTGATCGCTGCTTCCCAGCGGCCGGACATCGTCCTTCTGGATCTTGGCCTGCCTGACATGGACGGGGTGGATGTGATACGGAAAATCCGGTCCTGGTCCAACATGCCCATCATTGTCATCAGTGCCAGAAGCGGGGATGATGATAAGATTGCCGCCCTGGACGCTGGCGCAGATGATTATCTGACAAAGCCCTTTTCCGTGGATGAGCTGTTAGCCAGGCTCCGCTCCACCCAGCGGCGCTTAAACTACATGCAGTCCCTGGAAGATGTCCAGTCCTCCGTGTTTACCAACGGCGGGCTGACCATTGATTATGCGGCCGGGTACGCCTCCTTAGATGGTGAGGAACTTCACCTGACGCCATATGAGTATAAGCTCCTCTGCCTTCTGGCCCACAATGTGGGAAAGGTTCTGACCCATTCCTATATTACCCGGGAAATCTGGGGCGCTGCCTGGGAAGGGGACGTGGCCTCCCTGCGGGTGTTCATGGCTTCCCTGCGCAAAAAGATTGAAAAAGAACCTTCCCAGCCACAGTATATACAGACGCATGTGGGGGTGGGGTATAGGATGCTGAGGATTTAAGGGTCTGGGGTGGGGTGCATCTGTCTCCCCATCCCCATTCCACCCAGCGGCTGCGTATTGTTGTTACTGCTTCCTACTGCTTCCCTTGAATCCGGTATGAGGGGAATAACCACATGCTCAGGTCTAATCCGAAGGTCCTGTTTTTTCTGGTGGTATCTTAACTATATTTCTGTCCTTGTTTTCCATGTATTCCATTATTTCCCAGTTTTTTATAAATAAGCCGGGACATTTGCTGTCATAGTAGTATATATCCTATTCTGTGTGATTGAAGGTCTGTACCATTCGGTTACAAAGGGCGTTTCTGTGGAGGGGATGAATCCGTTTATTACCCTGACCGTTAGTTCCATCATTTATTTAGCGCATCTTCTGTATTACAGAAGAAAATATGGTGACTGAGCATGGAGAATTCGATTCGGGAAAGGCGTAAGGAAAGGGGTATTTCCCAGGAGGAACTGGCTGGGAAGTGCGGTGTTTCCCGCCAGACAGTGAACGCCATAGAGAATAATAAGTATGACCCTACCCTGGCTTTGGCATTCCATCTGGCTCAGGAACTGGGGACTACGGTTGATGGGCTTTTTAAGCCAGGATGGGGTGGGAAGTAATGATGGAAGTAAAGTTCTATGATTGTATGGATGTTGAGGATGATAAAATCAAGTTTGCGGTCATCGTGGCGCGGCATATGGGGGCATGGGTGTTCTGCAGGCATAGGGACCGTCCTACGTTTGAGGTGCCAGGCGGTCACCGTGAGACAAATGAGGATATCCGGCGTACCGCTGAAAGGGAATTATTTGAGGAAACAGGGGCCGCGGAGTTTACGATGTCGCCTGTATGTGTATATTCCGTCACTGGGAAAAACCGGGTAAACGCCACGGGACAGGAAACCTTCGGCATGCTGTATTATGCGGAAATATTCCGTTTTGGTGAAAAGCCGGAGTCAGAGATAGAAGAAGTACGGCTGTTTCCCGGACCTCCCTCTGAATGGACCTACCCACTGATTCAGCCAGAATTTATAAAAAAGGTCATGGCTTCCAGTTTCTTTGGAAAATAGGAAAAAGGGGTAAACCGTAGCCTTGATGTCAGGTACGGTTTACCCCTTTTTCCATTCTTTTTATCCCTCTTACCCTTTATAAAACAGCACTGCTTTTTCCATCAGCACTTCTGTCATGTATATATCAGATTCCGGTCAATCCCTTTACCGCCCAGTCATAGGTGTCCATCGCCTGTTGAAAATTAACATCAGCCTGGGCCTTTGCAGCCACCCCGTCAAGATACGCTGCCCTGGCCTCCATATATTCCTGTCTGGACAGCATACCCAGTTCCATCCTGCGGGATGCCGCCTTCCACTCTGCCTCCCTGGCAGCCTGGGCCGTACAGGCGCCTTGCCATGCGGTCCGGCTGGCTAATGCGTCCTGGTACAGGGTATCAATCTGCGCATACAGGTTTTCTTCCTCCTGGTTGATGGCTCTCTGACGGGCGTGAAGTTCTTTGTTGGTTCCGCCGGAGGCGCCGCCTCTTTGCTGTCTAAGCTCATAGTTATTGCCCATCGCCCTCCATTTGTCCACTTCCAGGGTGATATTGTCCATCCGTCCCTGCTCCGGTAACGGCATGGAGTCGATTACAGCAGCAGAATCCGCCGGATACCCAATGACCATGAGAAGATTTTTTCTGACACGTCCCATGTCGTCTGCAAGGGCCTGGGCAGTGTTCACAGCTGCCTGGGCAGCCTTTCCCGCCTCGTCCGCATCAGCCTGCGAAATGGTCCCAAGGGCTGCCTGTCTTACTGCCTTCTCATATTTTCCCTGCATAAGCTCAGCGTTGGCAGCAGCACTCTCCTGCTCCGCCCTCAGGCTGTGGTAGGTACCCATAAGGCTCTGGGCCGTCCATATCATGGTATCTTCCATCTTCCGCAGCGACATGGTGCTGGAACTGCCTTTAGCAGACCGTATCTGCTTATCTATGTCCTTGGCTGCATCTTCAAGGATTTTTGCCTGGGCGCGGTAACTTCTGGCGCCCTCGGTGTCTCCGTTTTCCTCCATGTCATCCGCCTCTTCCCTTAAAAGGCGTCTTGTCTCCATGATATCTTCCCTGGCAGACTCATACCGGCCCAGCCTGCTTTCATATTGGATGCGTTCCATCTCCACCTGAGGCGAATAGGCCTTTACCAGCTCCGGAAGGTCGCTGTATCGGATGACCATGGACTCATCCGCATCTGCCGGAATCCCATCTGCGCCTGCCGGAATCCCATCCGCCCACACCACACCGGTTCCGTCCTTTGCCGGGACCGCGCCGGTTCCGGCCAGCATTGCACAGGAGAGTAACAGGGCCAGGAACCTGGCGGAAGGACTGGTCAGTACTCCGGTTATACGTCCGCGTCCGGCCTGCCGTTCAAATACCACTCCTGCACCATGTCCATCCCTGCGCCCCGCCGGGTCCCAAAAGCCGGGCATATGTTCCCGCTTATATCTGAATCCCATCCTGTCACGCCCCTTCTGTCTGCGCCAGCCCGTTCACGGCCCAGCGGTAGTCCTCCAAGGCCTGCCTGAATTTCAGGCCCGCGATATCCCTGGACGACTCCTTGGATGCCAGGCCGCCCTGCTGCTGCAGGTATTCATTTTTGGAAATGGCTCCCAGCTGGTAGCGGCGTTCTGCTGCCTGTGCGCTTCTGGCTTCTACCTGGTACTCGCCCTCTGCCTGTATATAGTCTGACTGGGCCTGTTTCAGCTGCTTGTATCTGGCTTCCACATCAGCCTCTATGTGCTGCAGTCCGCTTTCCACCTTCCGCACCATGACGTCAAACTGGTTCCCATTGCCAGTGTGCTTCAGGCGGCGTTCATTGGCAGCCTGGCTGTAGTTGGTTTCCTGGGCCTTTTCCTTATCAGCTGCCAGGTCAATCCGGTCCACTTCCTCCATCCCCGGTATGCTGATTTCCCGTATCTCCGGTTCAGCGTCATAGCTCCAGCCCGTCATCACACACAGTTCACGGCGGAGCGCGTCCTGTTCCTTTTCATTGGTTTCTATGGCTGCCCTGGCCGCCTCTACTTTTTCCTGGGCCGCCAGAAGTTCTGCCTGGGTCGCCATGCCCTGGGCTGCCTTTACGCCCATGGATTCATACTGGCTCTGGGCTGTACGGGCCGCTTCCTCCAGTGCAGGCGTCTGTTTGGCTTTCTGCCAGTAAGAATTCATTTTGGTCTGGGCCTCCTTTACAAGGGAAGCCTCCTGTCTGTCATATTCCATTTTCTTTACATAGCCGTCCTCATTCATGGCATCGGCCGTGTCCTGGTTCTGCTCGGCCTGAACCCGTGAAAGGGCTGCGTTGGCAGCCACGCTCCCGTATCCCGGCTGGTCCTCGTCCGTGGTATCCATCATTTTATCGCTGGCATCATAGAGATGGTCAGCCACGTCCTGATATGCGTTTTTCAGGTCATCGTTGCTCTTGCCCCTATAATCATCATACTCAAGCCGGTTGTTGATTATGGTTGCATTGTATTCATGAATCAGGTCCGCCAGCTCCTCATATTCCATCACATTATCCCTGAGGGACGCCCATTTTTCCGTGGAATAGGCAAACTCCGGGCTGGCCCATGCTGTCACCGGAAGTGATACGCTTAAAGATGCCGCCAGGCACAGTATCCTAAGGCGCATACCCGGATTCCTGACCGTACTTGCGCCAGGCATCCTGACAGATTGTTTGCCAGCTTTTTTGCCGGATTTTTTTCCAGCTGTTTTTCCGGCTGCGCTGTCCGCTCCTCCGATAACGCGTCCATTGGCCGCATGTTCACGAACACCGCCATATGTTTTCAGCCTATCTTCTGCCTTCCTTCTGTTCTCTGTCATCCACTACCTCTTTTCCAATGCACGCCGGAAGATGATCTGGTTCTTTCTTCCGGCACACATGAACCGTTTCACTTTGTGCTGCCATACAGCCATACTACCCTACTCATACCGCAGCGCATCAATGGGATCTGACTTGGCTGCCTTGGACGCCGGGTAGAGTCCGAAAAAGATTCCAACCACAGCTGAAAAGGATACAGCCACCAGTATGACTCCCGGCTTAATGATGACCGGCATCCCAAGGAGCGCTCCTCCCATGGACACAAGCCCAACGCCCATGATTACCCCGATGATGCCTCCGCACGCCGACAATATGGCGGATTCTGTCAGGAACTGGATCAGTACATCACGGGTCCTGGCGCCCAGGGCTTTCCTGATACCGATTTCCCTGGTCCTCTCGGTCACGGATACCAGCATGATGTTCATGATGCCGATGCCTCCGACCAGAAGGGATATGGCCGCAATCCCACCCACCGCCATGGACAGGCCTCCCATCATGGAATCCACGGAGGTCATCTCCTGCATGGCTGTGTACATATAGATATCCTCGGGCTGCCTGCCGTGCATTTTCGCAACATAGGATTTGAACTGGCTGAAAAACAGGTCCAGGTTCACATCCTCCTTTGCATACACGTGCAGCTGGTAAAAATTATCATTGGGCCATGTCAGCAGGGTATAGGGAATGAACGCCGACCCCTTATCGCTGTTGCTGCCGCCCATCATGAGGGCCTGGAAGGCATTGATATTTTTCCGGTACACGCCCACCACCGTAAAATCATCGGTGGAGCCGTACAGGGTGGTCCTGAAGGTCTTGCCCACTGCATTTTCCACCCCAAACAGCATCCTGGCGCTGTCCGTATCCATGACCACATTCTTTTTCCTGCCAAGGATATCGCCCTCGTTCAGATAACGCCCGTACACAATGTTCACAGGCTGTACATCCTGGTAATTATAATCAATGCCCTGATAATCGAACTTAATCTTTGTCCGCTTATAGGAGGCTTCATCGCTGGTAAAGGCGCTGCTGTCAATATACGCAATCTGGTCGCTGAAGGCCTCCCTGGCCCGCTCCATCTCATCCAGGTTAAAATAGTCGCTCTGCCTCACATCATCCACCCAGTACCCGATGGAGAAATACGCCTGGGTGATTCCCACATCCTTATACAAATCGGCGAACAATCCTCTCATGGTATCGCCGATGGATACAATGGATATGACGGATCCAATACCGATGATGATGCCCAGCATGGTCAGGGCGGAACGCATCTTATTGGCGCGGATGGCGGAAAATGCCATCTTCATATTCTCAATCAGCATCTTCTGCCTCCTCTTTTAGGATATCTTCCACTTTTAGCATATCTTCCACCCTGTCATCCGGACCTCCGCCCGGATGATGGGTGTTAAGTGTATCACTCTGTACCTGCCCGTCGCTGAACCGGATGACCCGGTCCGCGAATGCGGCTATGTCTTCCTCATGGGTTACCACCACAACCGTGGCCCCTTCTTTGTGAAGCTGCCGGAACAGTTCCATGATTTCAATGGAGGAAGCCGTGTCCAGGTTACCGGTAGGCTCATCCGCCAGGATTAAAGGCGGCTCGTTGGCCAGTGCCCTGGCAATGGCAACCCTCTGGCGCTGTCCGCCTGAAAGCTCATTGGGCATATGGTCCTGCCTTGCGCCCAGCCCCACCCGTTCCAACAGCATATGCGCACGCTCCACACGCTTTGCCTTGGGAACCCTGGCATAGGTCATGGGAAGTTCCACATTCTTAAGCGCGGAGGTCCTGGATATCAGGTTAAAGGACTGGAACACAAACCCAATCTTCCGGTTCCTGATATCAGAAAGTTCATCCGGCGTCATCTCAGCCACATCCACGCCATCCAGATAATAATGCCCCAGGGTGGGCCGGTCCAGGCACCCCAGTATGTTCATCAGGGTGGATTTACCGGAACCGGAATGTCCCATGATTGCCACGAACTCCCCGCGGTCCACGGTCAGGTTTATCTTTTTAAGGCCCAGCACCTTGATGGCGCCTGTGTCATATATCTTGACCAGGTTCTCAAGCTTCAGGAGGGGACCGCTTCCTGCTGTCTCATGGAGCGGCTTTTTCCTGCGCAGGACCATTTTGATGATATCTTCTTTGGAAATCCGGGCCGGACCGCCGCTGCCTGCATCCATGGTCTTCTTACTTTTTATCATAAGGCGCCTCCCCCTACTGCGGACGCACAATAACATCTGTGCCGTCCATAAGGTGGGGTCCCGGGTTCATGACAACCTGCATCCCTTCTTCCAGAACCGTGTCGTCTGCCGGGATGACCTCCACGGACACATCCCCGTCCACCCCAAGGGTTACCGGTATCCGCTTAATCTTCATATCCTGGACAATCAAAATATATGTAGTGTCCCCTTCATCCAAAAGCGCGGTGGTCGGCACCACGAACGCGTCTTCTGCTTCACGGATCAGGAGTTCCGCCTTGGCAGTAATGCCTGCAATCAGCTTGGTATCCTGACCGTCCACGCGGATGGTTGTGGGGATGACGCGCTCCGTTGAACCGCCGCCCTTTTCCTCGCCTGTGGGAGAAATCTTAATGACCTCGCCATTAACGGTACCTCCATCCAGAATGTCCGCGCTGATGACCGCTTCCTGCCCTACCTTCACCTTGCCGATGGAAAACTCGCTGACCTTAATCTCCAGTTCCAGCTGCTCCAGATTCTCGATGCTGAATATGGGCTTGTCATCCTCCACCTTGTCGGCAAACTGGCCAACCTTGGAATTCACCCGGACCACGGTTCCGTCAATGGTGCTCTTTATCTGTGTATTTTCCAGCTCTTCCTTTTTCTTCTCCAGGTCAAACCTTGCATTCTCTATCTGTATGTCATAGGATTTATCCGCCCTGCCCCTGCCGTTTTCCACGGTATATCCTTCCATGGCGCGTCTGGCATCGTTCAGCGCGTTGGCGCTGGCCTCCATTTCCATCTGGGAAATGTCGCCGCTGGCAAACAGCTGGCTGTTGCGGCTGTGGTCCAGGCTGGCTTTCTGGAAGTCCTGGACTGCCTTCTCGTATCCAAGGGCCGCTTCCTTATCTTTTTCCTGCTTGTTATTCACAGCAAGGTCGTATGCGTTCTGGGCAATCTGCACTTCCCGCTCCAGGTCCGTGCTGTCCAACACCGCCAGCACCTGGTCCTTCTTTACCTGGTCGCCTTCTTTTACGTTCATGGTCACAATCTCGGCATGGATATTGGATACCACGTCAACGCTGTCGGTACCGGACACAGGACCACTGAGGGACAGCTTCTCCTGTATGGCCTGTTTTGCCAGAGGCATCACATCCACCATGATTCCCGGGCTTTTGCCGCCTCCCCCAAGCTTTGAACCAGCCAGAAGGGCGATGACCACCACACCGGCAGCCGTAAGGATCTTCCTTCTGCGGCTCCAGCCTTTGATACGTTTTATAAGGCCCGTCTTCTTTTCCCCGGCCTCTCTTTTCTTCTTCCTCTTTTTCTTTTTCCTGCCGTTCCCGTCATCCTCTTCCGGCGCCATCAGTTCCTCTACCCTGCGGTCTATTTCTTCGGATTCCCTTATACCTTCGTCCGTTATTCCGCCTGTTATTCCATCCGTCATTCCATCTGTTATTCCATCCGTTGTCCTATCCGTTTTCTCTTCCGTTGTCTCTTCTGCGGTTCCTTCCATTGTCCCGTCTTGCATGCCATCCCCTATTGCGTCCGGAGCAATCCTGCGCTCCATGTCATCCGTCCTTTTGTCACTTTTCATGCTGCCCTCCTGAATCCATGCCTGCACTGTACTATTCATATTAATACAGTTATATCATACATCGCCCTGTACTACAAGAAAAATAAACACTTTCAGCCAGGTTGTTCATTTCATAAGGCCATTATAGATGTTTACACTAAATATTTCATCCATTATTTATATAACATTTTATAAATGAAAACGAAAGAATATCTTAACATCAGGAAAAATCGGGCATACCGCCAGCCTTACGCCGGCAGCATGCCCGATTTCTTATGGGAAAGTACATCTTTGTATGGAAATGTTTCCTTATATGGAAAATACATCCTTGTATGGAAATTAATCTTTATTATGAAAGTACATCCTTACGGAAAACTGCCTCCTTACAGGAAACAGTTCAGAAATACCCAATAATATGTAATATATGCTTCGAAAGATGCAGCCGCTCAAAGGAGGCGGGCCGCCCGGCCTGCCTCCTTTTGTATCCGCAACAATCCATCTTCTATTTTCCGTATGCCGAATCAATGGCAGCCTCCAGCCGCTTCACCATCTCATCCACATCCGCCTTCCCAATCACCAGCGGCGGCACGAACCGTATGATATTAGTCCCCGCGCTGATAAGCACCAGCTTCTGCTCCAGCAGAGCGGCGGTCACCACGGGCGCAGCCGGTCCGGTCAGTTCCAGTCCCTGAATCAGGCCCATTCCGCGGCGTTCCTTCACAACTGCATACTTTTCCACAACCTGGTCCAGTTTCCCGGAAAGATATGCACCGGTTTCCTTTACATGGTCCACAATGCGGCGCTCCTCAAAGATATCAAGGACCGCCTTGGCGCCCGCGGTCACCAGCGGGTTGCCGCCGTAAGTGGTTCCATGGTCCCCCGGCACCATGGCCCCGGCCGCCTTGCCGCAGGCCAGGAAGGCGCCTATGGGAAGCCCGTTTCCAAGGGCCTTTGCAACGGTCATCACATCCGGCTTCACCCCATAGTGCTGCCAGGCGAACATTTTCCCGGAACGCCCCATGCCGCACTGGATTTCATCCAGGATAAGAAGCAGGCCATGTTCATCGCAGAGTCTGCGGACGCCTTTTATGAATGCTTCGCTTGCAGGGTAAATGCCGCCTTCCCCCTGGATTGTCTCCATGATGACCGCGCAGGTCTTATCATTAATCAGCGCTTCCACGCTTTTAAGGTCATTGAAGTCTGCAAAGCGGATTCCCGGCACCAGTGGTTTAAACGGCTCCTGATAATGTGCGTTGCCTGTCACGGACAGGGCGCCGAGGCTGCGGCCATGGAAGGAATGGTTCATGGCAATGATTTCTCCGGTCAGGTCCATTTCCACGTCCTCACAGCCGTCGCTGCCGTCCCCCATGGACTGGCGGAGCATGTTGTAGTGGCAGCGCTTCGCTATCTTCAACGCGCCTTCAATGGCCTCGGTCCCGCTGTTGGTAAAGAAAACCTTATCCATCTGGGATACCTCCAGCAGCTTTTCCCCGGCTTCAATTGAGGGCTGGTTATAAAACAGGTTGGAAATGTGTGTCAGCTTGTGAAGCTGGTCCTCCACTGCCCTGGTATATTCCTCATCGCCGTATCCAAGGGCCATGACCGCAATACCTGCCCCAAAATCCAGATATTCATTGCCCTCCGTATCGTACAGCATGACTCCTTTCCCGTGGTCAAATACCACGGGAAAACGGTTATATGTCTTATAAAGGACGTGTTCCGCCCGTTCCATCAACTGATTGTCAGCCATGATAGTACCTCTCATCTTCTTCAGAATTAAATATTGCAGTGCCGATACCTTTGTCCGTGAAGACCTCCAACAGGAGGCAGTGGGGGATGCGCCCATCCATGATATGTACCCGTGACACGCCGTTCTTCATGGCATTGATGCAGTTCTGGAGCTTAGGGAGCATGCCGCCGCCCAGCATACCGCTGTCCACGAAATTCTGGGCCTCTTCCACCGTCATCTCGGATATCAGGGACTCCTTATCGTTAAAATCCTTAAACACGCCCTCCACGTCCGTGAGGAATGCAAGCTTCTCAGCCTGTACCGCGGTGGCTATGGCGCAGGCCGCGTCATCGGCATTGATATTGTAGCTGTAGAAATCCCCGTCAAAACCAATGGGACAGATGATGGGCAGGAAATCCTTTTCCAGCAGGTCATAGATGATCTTCGGGTCAACCTCATCCACATCGCCCACAAACCCGATGTCCTCGCCGCCGGAAAGCTTCTTATGGCATTTTAACATCATGCCGTCCTTGCCGCTGATGCCCACTGCCTGGATGCCCAGCTCATTGACCAGCTGGACCAGGCTCTTGTTCACCTTGTTGAGCACCATCTCCGCAATCTCCATGGTAGGCTCATCCGTAACCCGCAATCCGTTCTTGAACTGAGGCTCCATCCCCACCTTGCTTACCCATCTGCTGATTTCCTTGCCGCCTCCATGGACGATGATAGGCTTAAATCCTACCAGTTTTAAAAGCACCACATCCTGGATGACCTTTTTCTTCAGTTCCTCGTCCACCATGGCGCTCCCGCCGTACTTGACCACCACAATCTTCCTGTTAAACCGCTGGATATAGGGAAGCGCCTCTATCAGCACGGCTGCTTTCTGCATTGGTTCCAAATTCATCTCATTTTCCTCCTTATGGCTGCCTGACGGCTGCCTGATGCCTATCCGGCTGGTCTTATGACCTGTAATCCGCATTTATCTTCACATAATCATAGGTAAGGTCGCAGCCCCAGGCCGTTGCCCGGGCATCCCCCATCTTAATGTCCGCAATGGCAGTGACCTCCGGTTCAGACAGGATTTTCGTGGCCTCCTCCTCGCTGTAGTCCACTGCCACGCCGTCCTTTATGATCTGCATGCGGCCGGCCGCGCTCTCAAAGAACAGGTCCACCTTTTCCGGGTCAAAGTCAGCGCCTGAGTAACCCATGGCGCAGAGGATCCTTCCCCAGTTGGCGTCATGTCCGAATATGGCGGCCTTGGTCAGGCTGGATGTGATGACGGATTTGGCCAGGACCCTGGCCTGGTCTTTTGTGGCAGCGCCCTCCACCGTCACCTCAAACAGGGCGGTGCAGCCCTCGCCGTCCCCGGCCATTTTCTTAGACAGGGTTTCATTTATATAGTTGAGCGCCTTGCAGAAGGCCATGTAATCGCTGTTCTTTTCCGTGATTTCGGGATTTCCCGCCAGGCCGTTGGCCAGCACGAGCACGGTGTCATTGGTGGAGGTGTCCCCATCCACGGAAATCATGTTGTATGTATCCTTGATGTCCTGGCTCAATGCTTCCTGCAGCAGTTCCTTGCTGATGGCCGCGTCCGTGGTCACAAACCCCAGCATGGTGCACATGTTGGGATGAATCATGCCCGAACCCTTGCACATGCCCCCGATGGTCACCTGGACGCCGCCCAGCTCAACCTGGACAGCCACCTCCTTATTCTTCGTGTCGGTGGTCATGATGGCCCTGGAGGCATCGGTGCCGCTCTGGACGCTTCCGTCAAGAAGAGGCGCCATGGCCTTAACCCCGGCCTCAATCCGGTCCATGGGAAGCTGTTTCCCAATCACGCCCGTGGACGCCACCAGTACGCTCTCCTGCGGTATCCCCAGGACCTGGGCCGCTGCCGCCGCTGTCCGGCTGCAGTATGCCATGCCTTCCTCACCGGTGCAGGCGTTGGCAATCCCCGCATTGATGACCACTGCATGGGCCGCTGCCCCGCCTGTGACCTGCTCCTTATCCCACTTAACAGGAGCAGCCTTCACCACATTGGTGGTAAATGTACCCGCCGACCTGCAGGGGGCCTGGCTGTAAATCATGGCCATATCCTTCCGGTCCTTATATTTGATGCCTGCCGCCGTGGACGCTGCCTTAAATCCCTTTGCAGCCGTCACTCCCCCAGGTATTTTCTTTAATGCCGCTTCACTCATTTCCATTCCTCCATCCCGCTCATCCTTGGTTCTATATGGTTATATATAGCTTTATATGGTTATGCATGCTTATGCATGATTCCATATGTTTTTCATACCGGTATCCATATGCATCCCTGTCAACGCACGAACCTGGTTATGTTTTCCTCATTTAATATAAACTCATAGCTGTTCACATCTTCCCGTTCCGTCCATCCGATTCCCTGCCAGAAAGCATTGCCCACATCGTTGCTTTTAAATGCAATCAGGCTGATTTTACTCACGCCCTCCTTCTGAAGGGCCTCCATGGCCGCGCGCACCATACGGTAACCGATTCCGTGCTTCCTGTAACCCGGCGCAACGCACACGTGGTAAAAACACCCGGTCCTTCCGTCGTGGCCGCACAGGATGTTGCCCACCACATGGCCGTTCTGGACCGCCACCACGCTGGTGGTTGGATTCCTTTTAAGGAAACGCTCCACACCTTCCCTGGAATCATCCACGCTTCTGATCCCAAATCCTTTGATTTCCGTCCACAGGTCATATACCTGGTCGTAATCCTCCATGGTCATCTCACGGATAAGTATATCCATTGTTCCTGACATGTTCTGATAATTCCTTTCCCGGCCAGCCTATGGAAATACAGGAATCTGCTTCAGCCCCGTATTCTCCGGAAGACCGAACATCAGGTTCATGTTCTGGATGGCCTGGCCTGCCGCCCCCTTCACCATGTTGTCAATGGCGCCCATCATCACAATCCGCCTGGTTCTTGGGTCTATCTTAAAGTTCACGTCCGCAAAGTTGCTGCCCTCCACCCAGCGGGTCTGGGGCACCACATCCTTCTCCAGGACGCGGACAAAATATTCATCCTCATAATACTTATCGTAAACAGCCTTTACCTCTTCATAGGTAACTTCCTTTGTAAGGGAACCATAAGCAGTCACCAGGATTCCCCGGTTCATGGGAACCAGATGGGGAGTGAAGCTGATGGTCACCGGCCGGCCCGCCGCATAGGATAGCTGTTCCTCAATCTCCGGCGTATGTCTGTGGGTACCCACGCCGTACGCCTTGATATTCTCATTCACTTCGCAGTACAGACTGTCCATCTTGGCTCCCCGGCCGGCGCCGGATGTGCCGGACTTGGCGTCAATGATGATTGTGCCTGGGTCTACCAGTCCCTCCTTCACCAGCGGATAGACAGATAAGAAGGAGCAGGTGGGGAAACAACCCGGATTGGCAATGAGCCTGGCGGTTTTCACCTTGTCACGGTTGACCTCAGGCAGTCCGTATACCGCTTCCCCTATGAACTGCGGTGCGGCGTGGGTCAGTTTGTACCACTCCTCATATACGGATACATCCTTAATCCTGAAGTCGGCGCTTAAATCAATGACCTTAACCATGGACAGGATTTCCTCGTCCACCAAGGATGCGCATAAGCCCTGGGGCGTTGCCGTGAACACCACGTCCACCTGTCCGGCCAGTTCCTTCATATTATCATCCATGCATTCCTCATCCACGATTTTATACATATTCGGGTACAGGGACGCATATTTCTGTCCGGTGTAGCTTCTGGAACCATACCACTTAATCTCTATGTCATCCCTTTGGAGCAGAAGCCTTGCCAGCTCCCCTCCCGCATATCCTGTGGAACCGATAATCCCTACCTTAATCATACTCAGTCTCCTTCATTCATATTTCTTCATTTACATTTATAATTATAATGTAATCATCTTCCTTCGCATTTTCATTATAGTTACTTTTCCTTTAAAAGGAAAGCTTGTTTTGTGGTTTTTATCCACTGTATTTCCCTGCTTGCTTCCCGATTTTCATAATTATACATTACAAATGCATAATATGCAAGTTTTTTTAAATATTTTATTTTTCCGCTTGCATTTTCCTGCATAATGTTGTATATTTATGAAAGTTCATTGAGATATGATATTTTCAGGAGGATATAAATATGAAAGAGAAAGTAATTTTAGCTTATTCCGGCGGACTGGATACAACCACAATCATCCCGTGGTTAAAAGAAAACTTTGGATATGAAGTAATCTGCTGTTGCATTGACTGCGGCCAGGGCAATGAGTTAGACGGACTTGACGAGAGGGCCAAATTATCCGGCGCTTCCAAATTATACATAGAGGACCTGGTGGATGATTTCTGCGACAACTACATCATGCCTTGCGTAAAGGCCAATGCAGTGTATGAGTATAAGTACCTTTTAGGCACATCCATGGCACGTCCCGCCATTGCAAAATGCCTGGTTGACATTGCCCGCAAGGAAGGCGCTACCGCCATCTGCCATGGCGCCACAGGCAAGGGTAATGACCAGATCCGTTTCGAGCTGGGCATCAAGGCCCTGGCTCCTGACCTTAAAATCATCGCTCCATGGCGTATGACCGATGTATGGACCATCCAGTCACGTGAGGATGAGATTGAATACTGCAAGCAGCACGGCATCGACCTTCCCTTCTCAGCTGACAACAGCTACAGCCGTGACCGCAACCTCTGGCACATCAGCCATGAGGGCCTGGAGCTGGAGGATCCGTCCAAGGAACCGAACTATGACCATCTGCTGATGTTAAGCGTAAGCCCTGAGAAAGCGCCTGACGAAGCCGAGTACGTTACCATGACCTTTGAAAAAGGCGTTCCCACCAGCGTTAACGGCGAGAAGATGAAGGTTTCCGACATCATCCGCAAGTTAAATGAACTGGGCGGCAAGCACGGCGTCGGCATTGTTGACATCGTGGAGAACCGTGTGGTGGGCATGAAGTCCCACGGCGTGTATGAGACTCCGGGCGGAACCATCCTTATGGAAGCACACCAGCAGTTAGAGGAGCTGGTATTAGACCGCGCCACCATGGAGGCCAAGAAGGACATGGGCAATAAGCTGGCCCAGATTGTATATGAAGGAAAATGGTTCACCCCTCTGCGCGAGGCGGTCCAGGCATTTGTTGAGTCCACCCAGGAATATGTTACAGGCGAAGTGAAATTCAAACTGTACAAGGGCAACATCATCAAGGCCGGAACCACATCCCCCTACTCCTTATACAGCGAATCCCTGGCGTCCTTCACAACAGGGGATTTGTATGACCACCATGACGCCGACGGCTTCATCACACTGTTCGGACTGCCCTTAAAGGTCCGCGCCATGAAGATGGCTGAGGCAAAAGCAGCCAAGAAGGATAATTAATTAATAGGAAAATGCCCCGCAACCAGGTTTATTGATGTATGGTCCTGGTCCGGGGCATGTTTTTTGCCTGTGTATCTGTGTATATTAATGTTCGGAGCTTATTTTCAACCCAGTATTTCCTTCCTCAGTTCCTCCACCATTTCCTTATACTCCTCCTCCGGCAGAAGCACCTTGTCCACGTCATCATGGAATGCCTCGCCCCACTGGAGGCCGCCTTCATACTTGGGAACCACGTGCACGTGGACATGGGGAACGCCGTCGCCAAAGGTGGCATAGTTGATTTTATCAGGCTGGTACAGGTTCCAGACAGCCTGGGCCACCTTTGCCAGTTCCCCAAAATAGCCCTTGTTCTCCTCCGGTGTCAACTGGAAATACTCCGTCTTATGGTCCTTAAACATCACGATGCATCTTCCCTTGTGCTTCTGGTCCCGGTTCAGGTACACGGTGGAATAGTCCAATTTACACACTTCTATCATCAGGCTTTTGAGTTTATCTCCATTTTCACAGTAAAAGCAATCGTTCATCATCATTTCCTCCATATTATATATCATTCTTAGGTATCAGTGCAATCCTGTCAATGTCATATTCCAATCATATCCGTCACTTCACCAGGCCCAGCATGGACGGAATCCACATGGACATGGCCGGAACATAGGTTACCAGCAGCAGCACCACTGCAATGGCTGCAAAGAAGGGAAGCAGCGTCTTAATCACTCCCTCAATGGATATCCCAACCACCTTGCAGCCCGTAAACAGGATGACCCCAACCGGCGGCGTGATGGTCCCGATACACAGATTAAATACAATCATGATACCGAACTGGACCGGGTCCATGCCAAAGCCCTGGCAGATGGGCAGGAAGATAGGCGTGAAAATCAGCACGGCGGGCGTGGGGTCCATGAAGGTGCCCACCACCAGCAGAATCACGTTCATCAGCAGGAGTATTACGTATTTGTTGCTGCTAAGTGTCAGCATGGCATTGGCAATCGCGTTGGGAATCATGGTATAGGCCATCACCCAGGACATGATGGATGAAACCCCAATCATGAAAATAACGATACATGTGGTCTTGCAGGAACTCAGGATAATGGCCGGAAGGTCCTTCACCTTCAGGGAGCGGTAACAGAAGCTGAGTATCAGTGCATAGACCACTGCAATGGCAGAACCTTCCGTTGCGGTGAACACGCCCTTTAAGATGCCGCCGATTACAATGATGATCAGAAGCAGGCTTGGAAGGGCATCCAATATTATCCTGACAGCCTCCTTGGGTGTGACGGAAAAGGATGATACATAGCCTCTCTTTTTCGCCATATATCCGGCAATGACCATCAGGGAAATACCCCAGGCAATCCCCGGTATGTAACCAGCCATGAACAGGGCTGCCACGGAAACGCTTCCCGCCACGGTCGCATACACAATCAGGGTATTGCTGGGAGGAATCAGCTGACCGGTGGGGGCAGAAGCGATATTGACCGCCGCCACATAATCCTTGTCATAGCCCTCTTCCAGTTCAATGGGCGCCATGGTGCCGCCGATGGCCGCGGCTGCGGCCGTACCGCTTCCGCTGATTGCGCCGAACAGCATGTTGGCAACAATATTGGTCTGGGCCAGGGAACCCGGCAGACGGCCGCTGATGAGCCTGGCGCAGTTTACCAGGCGGATGGCGATACCCCCGTTATTCATGATATTGCCCGCCAGGATAAAGAAGGGGATGGCCAAAAGGGAAAATGAATTCACTCCCGTGAACATCTTCTGGGCGCAGGTAACAATACCCGGTCCAAAGGGAAGTATGGTAATCATGGCCAGTGCAGAGGACATACCGATACTGATACCGATGGGCACGCCCATGACCAGCATGACGACCACCGAAACAATCATTATAATTCCAGCTACTACAGCTACATCCATCACGCTTCCTCCTTACCGCACACTGTATATTTAAACTCCTTAAGGAGCTTTGAGACATTGTAAAAAAAGTAAAATACAATACTGATCCCGCTTAAGGGAATGGCCGCATAGATGATTCCCATGGAAATCTGCAGGGCGGAATCCAGCTGTCCCATCTGACGCATAGCGCCCGCATATCCACCTGACACCATGACCCCAAGGCCGAACAGGGCAATGATGACCTCGCCGATGATGTCACACACAATCCTTCCCCTTGGTGGCAGCTTATCCTTTACAAACGGGATGTTCATGTGCTCCCTCAGGCCGAACACATAGGCGGCGCACAGCAGCACCATCCACACAAACATATACCTCGCCAGCACCTCGCTGACCGCGCTTGGCTTATTAAATATATACCGGGTGATTACCTGATAGGAAACCAGAATGGTCATCACCGACATAAGGGCAATACAGCTGGCCTCCAGGACCCGGTCAAATAATTTCTTCATCTTCTCCATGTCATTTCCTCCTAGTTATGGGCGCCAAACCGCCTTCCTCCGGCTGTTTAGGCGCGATACATACCATCCCCGTCCAAGGACTATCTGGCCAGGGCGCGTATCCTGTCGTACAGTTCCCCGGCAAAGGAAGAACCGCTGACCGCTTCCTCATGAAGCTTTTTACAGTTTTCCTGAAACGGCCGGATATCCACATCCACGAATGTAACGCCCTGTTCCTTTGCGGCTTCCTTTGCAATCTCAATCTGTTCATTCCACAGGTCAAACTCATCTTCCACCGAATCGTTCAATATCCGGGTCAGAAGCTCCCTGTCCTCCGGTTTCATCCGTTCAAGATACGCACTCTCCGCAATCACCAGGTCAGGAATCATCACGTGCTGGGTTCTGGAGAATACCGGCGCCACCTCGTAGTGTTTCAGGTCCACATATGTAATCTCATTGTTCTCCCCTCCGTCCAGCACGCCCTGCTGGATGGCGGTATATACCTCACCCTGGCTCATGGGGGTTCCCACGCCGCCCATATACTTCATCATCGCAACCATGGTAGGCGATTCCATGACGCGGATTTTCATGCCGTCAAGATCCTTTGGGGTTTCAATGGGCTTCTTCGTGTATACGTTCCTGGAACCGGCGGTATAGGCTGCCATGACCTCAAACCCTTCCTCCTTAGTGGATTCAAACAGCGGGTCCAGTACGCCTGAGGTAAATACCTCCTTCTGGTGTTCCTGGGAATCAAAGATATATGGAAGGCCCAGGATTGAAAAATCCTTATTATAGTTTTCCACCATGGCATTGTTGACAATGGCCATCTGGATTGCTCCGTTCTGTATCAGCTCCAGGGTAGCCCTCTGGTCCCCCAGCACCTCGTTGGGATAAATCAGGAACTCATATCTCCCCCCGGTGGCCTCCTTAAACTTCTCACCTGCGCGTTCCAGAGCCTGGTAATGGGGATGGGTGGGCGCCTGATTGTAGGCAATCCTTATAATCCCTCCGTCTAACTGCCCGCTGTTCCCGGAACACCCGGTACAGGCCAGTCCCATGACCAGCGCACCCATGGCCAGCAGATATCTCTTTTTCATGAAATATTCCTCCTGTCGGTTATTTTGATACAACCTGTTGTGTTTTTACTATTTTGTCATCCCCTTATATCTCAAATATTAGCACATGTTGTGTTCTTTTTCAACCGTTTTTTAATAATTTTTATGGAAAATGTATCCTTTCCATATTATGCTTTTCATTTTTAGCTACCAGTTGTATCTTTTTCTTAACTTTTTTACATTTCCCTATTGACATCATGGTTTTTTCGGTATATCATAAGGGCACATTCAAATACAACCTGTTGTATTATAATCCCTATGTGATTTACCTGCCACATTAATGATTATTACCATTTAACAATCACTACCATTTAACAATCATTACCATGTAATAATCATTACCATCCACTTTACCACAAATAAACCATATGAAAACATTCAGGAGGATTAAAACCATGTTCGAAATCGTAAACAACCGCCAGGTCATCTTCGGAGAAAACAAGATCAGTGATATCCCGTCCCTCTTAAAATGGTACGGATGCAAGAAGGTATTCTTTGCTACATACAGCAGCAGCGCTGACAGCTACCATAAAATCGCAGGACTTTTAGAGGAAGCAGGCATTGGACACGTATGCTATGACCAGGTTGCCGGGGAGCCGGACCTGCATATGATCAACGGAGGCAGGGACATATTCCTGGCCGAGGGCTGCGACTGTACCCTTGCACTGGGCGGAGGAAGCGTGATTGATACGGCCAAGGCCATCGGCATGCTGGCTGTCAACGGCGGCAACGTGGAGGACTACCAGATGAACGGGAAACAGGTCACCGCGGTTCCGCCCCTGTTCATCGCCGTCCCCACCACCTCAGGCACCGGAGCGGAAGCCACCAAGACCAGCGTGGTGCTCAACAACTACAACGGACTTAAGAAGAGTCTGTACCACACCACCATGATTGCGGACATCGTCATCCTGGACCCCACCCTTACCACCGGGCTTCCAAGGCACATAACGGCTGCAACCGGGATGGACGCCCTGAGCCATGCCATTGAATCCTACGTTTCCTTAAACGCCAGCCCGCTGACTGAGATGTACGGCCTGAAAGCAATTGAACTGATAAACAAAAGCCTTAAGGATGCATGTGATGATCCACAAAACCTGAAGGCCAGAGGCGACATGATGCTGGGCAGTTATCTGGGCGGTCTTGCCATCACGGCAGGAATCGGAATTGCCCATATCATGGCACAGCCCCTCGGCGCCATGTATAAGATTCCCCATGGCGATGCCTGTTCCATCTTCCTTCCGGCTGCCATGGAGCTGAACATGGATCATGCAGAAGCCCGGTATGCCAGGATTGCAGAGGCCCTTGGCGTTGCAGAACCGGAATCCACGGACCGGGAAAATGCCAGGAGGGCCGTTGCCCGCGTAAGGGCAATCCGTGAGGAGATCGAAGCGCCGGTGTGTCTCGCCCCCTATATCAAGGAAACCCCTGACATGGACTTCATCATTGATACGGTGAAAAAGACCACAGGACATATCACCTGTAATCCATGCCCCCTGACAGAACAGCTGATGAAGGATGCATTTGAAAAAGCAATGGAACAATAGGACACGGGACGTAATTGGAAATCATCCGCATACCCACCCCCTCCCCATTCCGTCAGGCGCAAGTTCTGTCTTGAGATTTCATGCATTCCATGATAATATTTATAAAGATACAACATGAGGTATGTAATGGCGTGTTTAAACATTCATCACTGCCATGTGCCTGAAGGAACGGAGGAACCATTGTGGCCCAGAAAGAAAACAAGACATTTTTATATAAAAGAGTGTACCAGGACCTGAAGGAACGGATTCAGGACAGTGAATATCTGAGGGATGCCCTGCTTCCCTCAGAGCGTGAAATCGGGGAAACCTACCAGGTAGACAGGACAACGGTGCGCAAGGCGCTGCAGCTTCTTGTGGACGATGGACTGGTTGAGAAAAGGGCGGGCAAGGGCACGGTCGTGGTATGGCGCCCCCAGGAATCCATGCCCCAGGTCCAGGTCCCCTTTAAGCCCGGCAAAAGGAACGGTCCCATTGCATTCCTGCTGCCAAAGGGTGACAACAACAGCTCCCGCATCACCCAGCCATTTTATGCCCAGCTGTTTTACCGTGCTGAAAAGGAGTGCCACAAACAAGGCTACACCCTGATTTATTCAACCCTGGATGAGTCTGATGACTTTGACGGTCTGGTCCAGTCCCATGGTTTTTCCGGCATATTCTTTGTCAGCAATGTGGCCCACAGGCATCTGGACCGGGCAATCGGGCTGGGAATCCCGGCCATCCTGGTCAACAGCTATTACAACCAGATGACCTCCATCCTCTCCGATAATTTCTGCGGCACCTACAATGCCTGCCGCTATCTCATCGAAAGGGGGCACAGGACCATTGGAATCATCAACGGGGACAGCCGTTATACCACCAGCATTGAACGCCGCCGCGGCTGTGTCACCGCCCTGCGGGAAGCCGGGCTGACCCTGAAAAATGAATACTGCCTGGGCGGCACGTCCTGGGAGTTTGAGGCCGGACTTGCCGCCGTGGAGCAGATGCTGGCAAAAAACGCCTCTTACCCCACCGCCCTTGTGGCCTTCAACGACCGCCTTGCGCTGGGAGCCATCCAGGCCATCCGTCAGGCAGGCCTGAAGGTCCCTGATGATATCAGCATCATCGGATATGACAATTCAGACCAGGCAAAATACTCGGTCCCCAAGATAACCACAGTGGAAATCCACGCATCCCTCATGGCCCAGACCGCTGCCCGCATGCTGTTCCAGCAGATTGACGACTACGAAGTACTGCCCGTGAAGATATTGACACCGGTAGAACTGGTGGAACAGGACAGCGTATGCCAAAGGGAATCATAACAGAATATTACAGCACGATATAATGGGGAATGATATCCTCAAAGCTGCCGTCCTTCATCAGGAATCCGCCGGGTATGACGCCCAGCTGGGTAAATCCCAGCTTTTGGTACAGATGGAGGGCGGCTCCATTGCTTTTGACCACCGCGTTAAACTGGAGGATTCCATATCCCAGCGCTTTCCCCTGTTCCATACAGTGGCGTACCAGCTTTTCGCCAATCTGACAGCCGCGCATGTCCCATCTGACCGCGTAGCTGGCATTGCATATATGGCCGCACCTTCCCACATTATTGGGGTGCAGGATGTACAGGCCGGCAATCTCCCCACTGTCCCCGTCAACCCCAATCCCGGTATAGGACTGTCCCATGAAAAATTCCTCTCCCGTGGATTCTGTGAGACATTCCATTTGGGGAAATGCATTCCCCTCCTCTACGATATAGTTCCATATCCGGATTGCCTCTTTTGTGTCTTCCTTTGTATATTCCCTTATCTGTATGTCCATGTGATATCCCTCCCTGTGATGTGTCGTGATGCGCTGTAAGCTTTAACATATCGTGATGCGCCGTGATGTATCCCGATGTACTCCCATCCGTAATATATCATGGTGGGCCGTGATACATCATGAGGTATCACATCAAACATTTAAAAACACGATATGGTCAGCGGTACAGCACGTAATCGTTCATTTCCCTGGAAAACCCAGCCCTCTTCAAAGTCTCCCCTGTCCCTTCAGGATATTCCCGGACAATCAGCCGCTTCAGCTCCGGGAACAGACGTTTTCCCTTGAAATCGTTGACAAATACCTGAAGCGTCTGTTCCAGGCCTTGGGATTCAAACACCCGTAAAACCCTGCCCTGCCGCTCCAGAACAGCCGTTACCCGCCCGCAGTGAAGGGCAACGGCCGTGCCGGGCACATTGAGGAAATCCCTTTCCCCAGGCTGGACCAGTATTTTGCCCCATATCTGGGCCGGATCAGCGGCGTTCAGCCAGATAATCCCATCTTCCGGAGCCTTCAATGCCGCCGTCACTCCTTCATACTCTTCTTTTCTGATAAACTGGGCACCTGACATTCCTTCCACAAAGTACCCGCGGCGCACCTGGCCTGTGTATTCCCAGATGCGAAGAAGTTCCATGGCGTTCTGATAATTCATGTCTGACCAGGCAGCCCCGGCCTGACTAAATCCCGGCAGATAAGGCGAACCTGCAAGCCCTGCGGCCGCCCTTCGGAAAGTTTCCCTGCACATGACGGGCTGTTCCTGGAAAATAAGCTCCAGCCACTCTTCCATTTTCTTTGGCTTCAGCGGACGCACAATATCCCATCGGCCCGCGGAAAGCGCCATCACCCTGGCGCTGACCCGCTGTCTGGCCGTGGCCTTCTTTACTTTTTCCCGGTTCTGCCACTGCCTGACCGGGACAAAACTGTCCGCACAGACCAGGCCTTTTTCCGCCAGGCCAAGCAGCAGCTCCTGGGCGCTCTTTTCCTTTGGGATATCTGCCAGGAACTTTAAGAAGCAGGCCCCCCTTCTCTTCAGTTCCCTGTAAATCTGCAGTTCCTCCCCACCAAGGATTCCTTCCATATCCGGCAGCGGCGCGTCCCAGTCAATGTCCTCGTAGCGGCAAAAACAAAGGGCACCGTCCGGGGACATTTTCCAGTAATAATCCCCTTCCGCAAGCAGGCGGTCCAGCATTCCTTCCGAATAATTGCGGACACGGCGGGGCAGCAGGACATTTTCCCAGAAACGGACCGGGAACATCCTCCCGCAATACAACTCAAGTGTTTTCTTCAGCTGCTCATCGGCCTGGGTGTATGGCTTTGCCCTCCCGGCCAGAAGCGCGGCATAGTGGGCGCCCGGCTGGGTAGCTGTCTCACGGCGCAGGTTCTTAAGGGTGGACTGCCTGGCCCTGTCATAGAGTTTCCTGTGATAGTAAATCCCGTCTGCCTCCACGATTTCACCGCGGCTGCACAACAGCTCCAGGATTACCCCTACCTTTTCCTCCGGCAGGAAATACCGCTCCCCTATCTGCCCCGGTGTGTGTCCTTTGCGGTAACGCAGAAGACGGCGCACAATTGCCGCGGCTTCCTCCAGCCCGTCCATGGAAAATGCCTTTTCATACTCTTCTTCCTGTTCCGCGGCAATCCACAGGCCAGGTTCAATATAGAGGGCGCGCCCCTGGGCTGCCAGGCTTGCCAGCCACTCCACAGGCACGTCAAGCTCCCCTGCCTCCAAATCCCCTTCTGTCATCAGCAGGGAATGAAGCTGTGCCTCATCCTGGGGAAGTCTGGTGCGTTCCTGCTGTTTCTCCAGAGCCTCTGGCGCGGGACGGATTCCCTCCAGGTATTTAAGTTCATCATAAACAGCCTGGCGGATGCCGGGTGTGGCAGGGGCATATTCGTACATTTCCGCGGCCTCCACCTGCCATTGCAGGGGCAGGGACATGGGGGAAGGCACATCCGTGCAGACCTCCCTCACGTGAATCAGGCCGGCCCGTATCTCGTGAAGGATCTGGATGACGCCGTCTATATCCCACTGGTCTTCCAGACATTCGCGTTTTGTCTCCCGGATCAGGGGATGGTCCTTTTCGTTCATCAGCGAATCCAGCATTTCCGTGCTCTTTAAGCGCTGCATCCACAGCGGCTGCCGGCCCCCCTGCTTCATCCCCATCATCAGCGCCCTGGCAGCGTTATAGCGGAAGGCCATGCCGAACAACGGGGTGAGGGGAAGCATGGCTTCCAGGGTTTCCCTCACCTGGTCAGGTTCCAGCCGGTACAGCAGCCCCTCAGGCATCACCCCGCTGCCATAGGGATACAGAAGGAAGCCGTCCTCCTCGTCCACGCACCCGATATCAAAACCGCAGATATTCCTGACCATGTGCTGAAGCAGAAGCGACAGGGGGCCGTTCACCCTGCGCCCAAGCAAGGCGTGGAGCATGACCTGATGGCACCCGGTGTGGTCGGTAAAATGTTCCACCACGATGGTTTTATTGTCCGGAAGCCCGCCCGTTGACTGTATCTGGCGCTCCAGAAAACCGGATGCATTGATAACCGCCGCCTCATCCATTCCCAGCGCAGACAGTTCTTCCCGGAGCCGTCCCTGCTCATGGGCGGCTTCCAGGCCAGCCAGGATTTTCCCGAATTCCCGGCTGGTCTTTAAGGTGCGCCCCCTGATTTCCCCTTTCCAGAAGGGCAGCCTGGCACCCTCTGCCGGCACCTGTGACACATAGACCGTGTCCTTGTCAATCCCAGTAATCTTCCAGCCAAATGACCCCAGCATGAACTTGTCTCCCAATTGGGATTCATAGACAAATTCCTCATCCAGTTCCCCAAGCTTTACACCGTCCTCCGTCTTGGCAGTGTATAGGCCTTTGTCCGGTATGGTCCCTCCAGCCGCCGTGGCCAGCATACGGCTGTAGGCATCCCCTTCCACCCTGCCATGGATCCGGTCATACAGCACCCTGGGACGGACCGGGATGTCCCGCCTGTGTTCATAATCCCCGGCCAGCATGGACAGGACTGCCTTTATGTCTTCCCCGGTCACATCCCGGAAAGGATAGGACCGTTCCAGGACAGCCATGACATCTTCCACGCAGTAGCCTTCCCCATTTGCCATGGAAACCAGATGCTGTGCCAGGACATCCAGGCACATTCTTGGGGGCTTTGTGTGCTCCACACCGCCCTGTCTTGCCACCTGGGCCGTCATCCCGCAGTACACGCTCTCCGAAGCCGTCCTGGGATACATGTACATGACGCTGACCCGGCCTGGGCCATGACCCGCGCGTCCCAGCCGCTGCATGGTACTGGAAACCGTACGCGGACAGCCCACCTGGATTACCAGGTCCAGTTCCCCCACGTCAATACCCAATTCCATGGACGAGGTGGCGCACAGAAGGCGCAGCCTACCGTCCCTCAGGTCCTGCTCCACCTCTGCCCGCTGTTCCTTGGACAGGCTTCCATGGTGTACCCTGGCAAATCCGTCCCCGCCCAGGAGATTTACGTAATAGGCTAATTTCTCCGCATACCGGCGCCCCTCTGAAAAGGCAATGACACTGCGGCAGAACAGACACTGCCGGTACACGGCCTGTCCCAGTTCTTCCCACACAGGGTCCTTGCGCCTGCCCTGTGACGGTGTGGTTCCAAGGATTTCAATCCGAATCTGTTTTTCCATGGCCGGCGCGCAGATGACCGCCGGTTCCGGGGACAGGTACGCGGCCGCCAGTTCCAGAGGTTCTATGGTGGCGGACAGGCCGATGCGCTGAAGCGGCCTCCCGCAAAGGCGGTCCAGCCGTGCAATGGACAGCATGAGATGGGCACCCCGCTTCGTGTCAATCAAGGCGTGAAGCTCATCAATGATTACCGCCCTTGCTGTCCTTAATACCTTCTGCCCGGTCATGGAAGTGAGCATCAGGTACAGGGATTCAGGGGTGATGATCAATATGTGGGGCGGGTGTTTTACCATCCTCTGGCGGTCCTTCTGAGGGGTGTCCCCGGTGCGGATCCCAACCTGGATATCCAGGCTGGTGGTTCCTGCCGGATGGACATCTCCTGCCGGATGGATTTTTCCTGCCGGATGGACATTTCCTGCCAAATCAGCATATCCTGTCTGCCGGGCAGCACCCACACGGCGCTCCATCTCCTGCCGGATTCCCTCCAAAGGCCGGTTCAGGTTCTCCCGTATGTCTCCTGCCAGTGACTTTAATGGGGATACATAAATCAGGTACAGTTCCTCCTTAAGGGTCCCCTCTTCTGCCATGGCATACAGACGGTCTATGAAAACAAGGAAAGCAGACAGTGTCTTACCGGTTCCGGTAGGTGCGCTGACCAGGACCGGGTGCCCGGAAGCAATGGCTGGCCAGGTATCCTCCTGGACTTTTGTAGGCCTGCCCAGCGTATCCTTAAACCATTGGGCTGTGGGTTGTGAAAATAGGGTTAATGTATCTGTGGGCATAGTCCCTCCATTTTAGCTTGTATCTGTCAATCGTACCTCTTCCCGTTCCTAAAACATGCCGGTGCTTACCAGATTATATCATTCCCACATTAAATATTCAATCTGCATCAGACATGCAGAAAATCCCCGGCCAGCCGGAAGAACCACCTGTCTTCCGCCGCTGTCCGGGGATTATCATTGATAACCATATGATATCTTCGTTTTATAATTCTGGCTGAACCAGTTAAGGAAACAAACTTATATTACAGTGACTTCACAGCCTCCACCACGTTCTCAACCGTGAACCCGAACTTCTTAAACAGCAGTCCTGCGGGAGCGCTGGCGCCAAAGCCCTTCATGGTGACCGCAGCTCCGTCCAGGCCAACATATCTGCCCCATCCGAAGTCTCCCAATGCTTCCACTGCAACCCTCTTCCTCACTGCCTTTGGAAGAACCTTTTCCTTGTATTCCTCAGACTGCTCCTCGAATATATCCATACACGGCATGCTGACAACACGCACATCCATGCCTTCCTTAGCCAGCTCAGCCTTTGCGCCTACGGCCAGTTCAACTTCAGAGCCTGTGGCAATGATGATTGCGTCCGGAACTTCCTTGGAAGAATCCTCCAGGATATATGCCCCCTTCAAGGCTTCCTTGCTGGAGCCTGCCAACTGGGGCAGGTTCTGCCTTGTAAGCACAAGGGCGGTAGGTGTCTTCTGGGAGGAAACCGCGCTGTACCAGGCTGCTGCTGTCTCTGTCGCGTCAGCCGGACGGAATACGTGGAAGTTAGGCATGGAACGCAACATGGCCAGCTGCTCAATCGGCTCATGGGTAGGTCCGTCCTCGCCCACGCCAATGCTGTCATGGGTAAATACAAATGTCAGCGGCACGCCCATCAGTGCGGACAGCCTTGCCATCGGCTTGGTGTAATCACTGAACACAAAGAAGGTGGAGACAAATGCCCGCAGTCCTCCGTGAAGCATCAGGCCGTTTCCAATGGCTGCCATGGCCAGTTCGCGCACACCGAAGTGCAGGTTGCGTCCGGCATAGTTATCCTTGGAGAAATCCCCCATATCCGACATATAAGTCTTGGTGGACGGTGCCAGGTCTGCTGCGCCGCCAATCAGGTTAGGCATCAGGTTCTTAAGCTTCTGAAGCTGCTTGCCGGATAAGCTTCTGGTTGCATCCGGTTTCTCATCATATGCCCAGTATTCCTCACAGTCATATGCGGCCTTAGCCAGTTCCGGATTATGGAACTTGTCCCACATATCCTTCATCTCCGGATACTTCCGGCAATATTCATCAAATAAGGCATTCCACTCTGCCTCTGCCTTAGCACCCTTTTCAGCGTGTGCCTTATAATTGGCATACACCTCATCCGGTACATAGAACGGCTCCATGGATGGCCAGTTTAAATTCTCCTTCATGGCAGTAACATTATCTTCGCCCAAAGGCTCGCCGTGTGCGCTGGCCTTGCCCTGCTTAGCCGGGCAGCCGTAGCCGATCTGGGTCTTAACCGTGATGAAGGAAGGACGTGTGGTATCTGCCTTTGCCTCCTCGATGGCCTTGCCGATGGCATCCAGGTCATTGCCGTCCTCCACGGTCAGCAGCTGGAATCCAAATGCCTCCATGCGCTTTTGTACATTCTCTGTAAATGCGATGTCCGTGCTTCCCTCAATGGAAATCTTATTGGAATCGTAGAACACGATCAGCTTGCTAAGGCCCAAGGTTCCTGCCAGTGAAAATGCTTCTGAGGAAATGCCTTCCATCATACAGCCGTCTCCGCCCAGCACGTAAGTATAGTGGTCAACCACAGGATATCCGTCCTTGTTAAACACAGCAGCCAGATGGGACTCAGCCATAGCCATACCCACAGCCATACCCATGCCTGCGCCCAAAGGTCCTGTTGTGGCCTCAACGCCAACCGTGTGGCCGTATTCCGGATGTCCTGGTGTCAGGGAATCCATCTGACGGAAATTCATCATGTCTTCCTTGGTCAGGCCATATCCAAACAGATGGAGCAGGGAGTAAAGAAGGGTTGAGCCGTGGCCTCCTGAAAGGATGAAACGGTCCCTGTTCTTCCACTGGGGATTCTTAGGATTATGGTTCATATGGTTGGCCCAAAGCTCGTAAGCCATGGCTGCTGAACCCAGAGGAAGTCCCGGGTGGCCTGATTTTGCCTTCTGTACAGCGTCTGCTGCAAGAACGCGGATTGCATTGACTGACATGGTATCAATCTGATTCATAGTTCCCTCCATTCCGATGCACTGAGGCATCACAATACATCTCATTGTGTTATTTTTTTACCAACTGTCCTATATTATACCAACTGATGCAATGCAGGGCAATACCCTTTCTTGCATTTTTCTGTGCAATATTTTGCGCCTTTGTGCGTGATTCTGCGAATTTAGAAACTATTATTAAAAAAATAATATTTTCAACACAATTTTATCACATTTTAATTTTAAAACTATTTGGTAAATATGCGTATAAATAACAGACGGGAGGAAACAACCAGTGATTGAAGTGAAAAATCTTGTAAAGGATTATGGCGGCCATCTGGCAGTGGATCATCTGAGCTTTACAGTGGAGGACGGGCAGATTTACGGCTTCCTTGGTCCCAACGGCGCCGGAAAATCCACCACCATGAACATCATGACAGGTTATCTGGGCGCCACAGAGGGGGAAGTGTTAATCGACGGCCATAATATACTGGAGGAACCGGAACAGGCAAAAAAATGCATGGGTTATCTTCCTGAGGTACCGCCCCTGTATACGGACATGACCGTATATGAGTACCTTGTATTTGCCGCAAAATTAAAAAAGCTTCCAAAAGACAGCCTTAAGGCTTCCATTAACGAGGTCATGGAACTGGTAAAAATCGAGGACGTGAAAGGCCGCCTGATACGCAACCTTTCCAAGGGCTACCGCCAGCGGGTGGGTATGGCCCAGGCCATCCTCGGCAAACCGGATGTAATCATCCTGGATGAGCCCACCGTCGGACTGGATCCCAAACAGATTATCGAGATTCGGGATATGATCCGTGATTTGGGCAGGAAACATACGGTCATACTCAGTTCCCATATCCTCTCTGAGGTCAGTGCTGTCTGTGACCACATCATGATCATTTCCCAAGGGAAGCTGATTGCCAGTGACACGCCGGAGAACCTGGAGCGCCAGCTGGAGGGGTCCGCGGGACTGGAACTGGATGTAAAGGGCGCCAGGGATGATATCATGAACCTGCTGATGCCCATTTCCGCCATCACCGTAAGCAGCGCCCTTCAGGAGGAGGGAAATCCGGTCTGTCACCTGAGTCTCCAGGCGGACAGACATTCCCTTAACCAGACGGAAGATATACGCGAGACCTTGTTTTATACATTTGCACAAAACCACATGCCAATCCTCTCCATGTCCACATCAAAGGCATCTTTGGAAGAGGTCTTCCTGGAACTGACGGGGGAAGATTCATTTAAGGGAAAGAGTTCCTTGGAGGAAAAGAGTTCCTTGGAGGAAAAGAGTTCCTTGGAGGAAAAGAGTTCCTTGGAGGAAAAGAGTTCCCCAAAGGGAGAACAAGGCAGAGAGGAGGGCAACATCAATGAAAGCGATTTATGAGCGTGAACTGAAATCCTATTTCCATTCCATGACCGGTTATGTGTTCATTGCCTTTGTAACCATGTTCATAGGCATTTACTTCATGGTTTTCAACATGATTAACGGATATCCGTATTTTTCCTATACCCTTAGTTCCATCCTGATGATCCTGATGATTGCAGTGCCCATACTGACCATGCGCAGCATGGCGGATGAACGCCGTTCCCGCACCGACCAGATGCTGCTTACAGCGCCTGTGTCTGTATGGGACATTGTCCTTGGCAAATACCTTTCCATGGTCACCATTTTCGCAATCCCCATGGCCATTGCCTGTCTCTGTCCCTTAATCATCAAAGCAAACGGGACCGCATACCTGGCGGAAGACTACGCCTCCATACTGGCATTTTTCCTCATGGGCTGTGTATACATTGCCATCGGACTTTTCATATCCTCCCTTACGGAAAGCCAGCTGATTGCGGCAGCGGGAACATTCGGGGTACTCCTGCTTTTAATCCTGTGGCCCGGGCTTTTAAACTTCCTGCCCTCCACCGCCTATGGCTCCCTGACCGGGCTTCTGATTCTCTGGAGCCTTGTAAGCTTCGTCCTGTACCGTATTACGGGCCACGTTCCCCTGTCCCTTGGACTGGAAATACTGGGGGCGGCCGGACTTATCGGAACCTATCTGCTGAACCAGCGCCTTCTGGAACATGCGCTGAAAGATATCCTGGAGAAAATTGTCCTGACCGATGTATTTGATTCCATTGTCAACACCCATATCCTGGATATCGGAGGACTTGTGTACTATGTAAGCATGGCCGGCATACTTCTTTTTCTCACGGTGCAGGCCACCCAGAAACGAAGATGGAGCTGACAGACAGGTCAGGCAGCAAGGAGGAAGAAATGACAAGAAAACTAAAAAAGGGCAGTTACATGGCGGTCTTCACCATTGTGGTCATTGCCGCCATCATCATCATGAATATGATTATAGGGAAAATTCCGGCAAAATACATGAAGCACGACTTAAGTTCCAGCCAGATTCTTACCCTGGGGGACACTACCAAAGATCTGCTTAACCAACTTGACAAGGATGTGACCATCCATATCGTAGCCAGCCCCGATACCGTGGATGACCGGATTACGTCCTTTGTAAAGCTGTACGCAGACCAGTCCAGCCATATCAAGGTATCAGAGGATGACCCGGTACTGCACCCGGATATCCTGACCACCCTAGATACGCAAACCAACCAGATCCTGGTAACCTGCGATGCCACCGGCAAAAAAACCGCCATTCCTTTCAGCGATATCATCCAGATTGATTTAATGGCCTACTACCAGTACCAGCAGGTACGGGAGACAGCCTTTGACGGGGAAGGACAGATTACCAGCGCCATCAACTATGTGACAAATGAAACCCGGACCACCGTATATACCCTGTCCGGCCACCAGGAAGCAGCCCTGTCCCCAACGGTCAGCGATGCCATGGATAAGTCAGGCATGGAAACCAAAGAACTGAACCTCCTGACCGACAGCGCCGTCCCCGGAGACTGCAGCCTGCTGATCATAAACAATCCCCAAAAGGATATCAGCGAGGATGAGAAAACCACACTCACCGATTACCTGAAGAACGGCGGGCACCTGCTGCTCCTGGCAGGCACCACCCAGGACACACTTACCAACCTGACCTCCCTGTGTTCCATGTATGGAATGGATTTAAAGAACGGTTTTGTAGCAGATTCAGCGCCGCAGCATTTTTATAACAACAATCCGTTTAATGTGATTCCTGACTATGATTTCTCAAGCGGTCTTTTAACCGGAGTGGACTCCGGTCAGGCGGCCCTGGCCGTACAGCCCTCTGGCATGACCATCCAGGATAACCTGCGGGACGGTCTGACCGTTTCCCCGTTCCTCACCACCTCTGATTCCGGGATCCTGGTCGACCCTGTCACACAGGAAAAGACAGACGGCACCTACACACTTGGCGCCACCGCAGTAGAGACAGTCAATGAAGAACAGGATACGTCCTCCGTATTCACAGTCATCACAGCCCCGGCTTTCATTGACAATGATATACTGATGCGTTTCCCGAATATTTCCAACCTGGCCATATTCATGAATGTCGTATCCTACAAAATGCCGGGCATCACCATCCTGTCCATTCCAAGCAAAAGTCTGGATATTACCTATAATATGATAACATCCGGTGGACTCTGGAGCGCCCTGTTCATCATCGTCATTCCGGTCATCTTCCTGATTGCTGGTTTTGTAATCTGGATGAAGCGCCGTAAGCTGTAAGGAGGCAATCTGAATGAAAAAGAAAGTAAACCCACTGGTCCCTGCCGCCGTTGTCCTGGTCGTCCTCTGCGCCGCCTACGGACTTATAACCTGGAACCAGCACAAGAAGGCAGATGCGCTTGCAGGGCAGACAGAAGACAGCCAGATTTATGTGACCAATCTCCAGGGACTCACTTCCATCAGCTGGGAGAAGGATGGACAACCGGGCCTGGCTTTTAAAAAGGAGGGCGATACCTGGTATTACCAGTCTGATAAGGACTGTCCCATCCGCCAGTACACGGTTACCACGCTGGCGGATACGCTGGCACGTTTAAGTGCCGGGCGGCAGCTGGAAACACCGGACAGCCTGGATTCCTATGGACTTAACCCTCCTGCCGTAAAATTCTCCATGACATCAGAAGACGGGACATCCCAAACCCTGATGATTGGAAACCAGGTGGCTGGTACCGGTGACACCGCGGCCGGATATGCCAGTACTGCGGCTGAATACTATGCATGTCTGGAAGGCGGCAGCCAGGTATATACCATAGGAAACTATCTGACAGAAACATCCGGCAAAGGCCTCTATGACTTTGTGGAAACCGAATCCCTGCCCTATGTTGCCGGGACCGACATAAAGGAAATCACGGTTACCAGGAATGGCGCCACCAGGGTATTTTCCAAAAAGACTGTGGATGCGGATAACAATATTGCCTGGTATAAGGGTTCTCCTGATGATGAGGCAAACCGTCTCCCGGATAATTCCGACCTCAATAACCTGGCCGAGGCCATCAGCGGGCTGTCCATCCAATCCTGCACCACTTATAAGGCAACGGATGAGGAACTGGGAAGCTACGGACTCTCCACCCCCGACATGACGCTTTCGTGGACATACGAAAAGGGCGGGGATACCGGAACCGTCACCCTTTTCATCGGAAGCCCAAATGACGAAGGAACCGGATATTATACCAGGATGGATGACTCCCGGGCCATTAACCTGATTTCAAAGGATGCTGTTGAAAAATGCCTTAATGCCGTGTATCCGGAATAGGCTACTATATACGGAATAAGCTACCCTATCCGGGATAAGCTACCCTATCCGGGATAAGCTACGCTATGCAGAACAAGCCATTATATACAAGCAATGTCAAAAGACGCCCTGCTGAAAATGCTGAGCGTCTTTTCTTTTCCATTCACCCTTATACCGAGTCCTTATATCCTTATGTTTTTATATCCTTACGTTTTTTATATCCTTACGTTTTTATATCCTTATACCTTTACGTCCTTATGTCCTTTATCTCCCCCACCGTTCTTCCCCCATACGCTTTCACCTCAGGCACCTTCCCTCTGTTCCCCGTCATAACGGTCATACAGCACAAAATGGTTTTTCTGGAAATCCAGGATTCCCTCGGTGCGCATCTTGCTCAGTTCATTGGACATGGCGCTCCGGTCCACGCACAGGTACTCTGCCAGCTCCTGCCGGTTATGGGGAATATCAAAGGCCCTTCCCCCCTGGGAGATGGCCTGCTCCGACAGATAGGACAGCAGCTTTTCCCTGGTTGACTTCCTGCACACATGTTCCAGTTTGTTCTCCAGCTTCACATTATGTTCCGACACAAGCCGCAGCATATTATGGATGAACCTGGTATGGAACTCGCAGGCCAGGGAACAGAATGTAATCATCCTCTGATAGTTCAGGAACAATGCCTCACACGGCCCCTCGGTCACCACACTCACAGGCAGCACCGGGGTCCTTGCACATGAATAAGACTCCCCGAACAGCTCCCCTTCCCTGATATGGTAAATCATCTCCTGGTGTCCCCAGAAATTCTCCTGTATCACGCGCGCCCTGCCTTTTAACAGAATCAGCACCTTATTGACCGACTCCCCCATCCGGAAGATATATTCCCCGTCCTCATAGGGCACCTGCTCTGCTGCGCAGCACTTTAAAAGCGTGTAAAGCTCGTTATCATTAATCCCATAGAATAATGGAGATTTTTTCACACGGTGAAGATATTCCTCCATACTCTCCCCTCTTTCCGTTGTTTTTACAACTAGCGCGATGTAAATATTATATATTTAATTATAAAATACGTCAAGACAATGTTTTTTAAGGACAGTTATGTCTGTATAGCCGGCTATATCCACAGGACCAGCCACATCCATCCAACCAGCCATGTCCATCCAACCAGCCACACCAACACAACCAGCCACACCAACACAACCAGCCATACCAACACAACCAGCCATACCAACACAACCAGCCATACCAACACAACCAGCCACACCAACACAACCAGCCACACCAACACAACCAGCCACACCAACACAACCAGCCACACCAACACAACCAGCCATGTTTGCCAACCCCATCACCACACGGATATAGCCCCCATACATCCATAACCAAAAGACACCAAAGGGATAAAGCCCCTTAATCCCTCAAATTACAGATTCAGGTTCTTTACCCCTTTGTCTTTTGAATCACATTACGGCTTTAACCGTTTCAACTGTGACCGTTTCAGTCCTAATCATTTCAGTCCTAATCATTTCAGCCATAATCATTTCAGCCATAACAGTTTCAACTCCTGCCGCTACGGCTCCAGCTGCCACTTTTCATCCACACCTGCATTTCCATTGGCCGATATACCCGCCAACGCGCTCCCCAGGGCGGTTACTCTGCCAGCATTTTTTTATAGATCCCAATCACCTGCTTCATGGCATCCTGTCCCGGAGCGCCGATGGTGATACGCTTTTCCACACATGTTTTCATGCTGATGGCATCATACACGTCCTCCTCGAATACAGGGCTTATCTGCCTGTACTCCTCCAGGGAAAGGTCGTCCAGGGCAATGCCTTTCTGGATGCACAGAAGGACCAGCTGGCCTACGATTCCATGTGCATCGCGGAAGGGGACGCCTTTGCCCACAAGATAGTCTGCCGCGTCCGTTGCATTGGTGAAACCGTTCTTTGCGCTGGCCTCCATCACGTCCTTACGGAAGCTCATGGTGGATATCATGCCTGTGAATAGGGCCAGACAGCCTTTCACCGTATCAATGGCGTCAAAGGTAAGCTCCTTATCCTCCTGCATGTCCTTATTATAGGCCAGGGGAATGCCTTTCATGGTGGTCAGGAGGGATACCAGGGCGCCGTAGACCCTTCCGGTCTTGCCTCGGATCAGCTCCGCAATGTCCGGGTTCTTCTTCTGGGGCATGATGGAGCTGCCTGTGCTGTAGGAATCATCAATTTCCACAAAACGGTATTCGTTGGTGTTCCAGATGATGATTTCTTCACAGAACCGGCTTAAATGCATGGCAATGGTGGACAGGGCGCTTAACAGCTCAATCAGATAATCCCTGTCTGCCACGGAATCCATGGAATTCAGGGTCGGGCCGTCAAACCCGAGAAGGCTGGCTGTATATTCCCGGTCCAGGGGATAGGTGGTGCCCGCCAATGCGCCGGAGCCAAGGGGACAGTAGTTCATACGCCTGCGGATGTCCTGAAGCCTTGAGCGGTCCCTTGAGAACATCTCAAAGTATGCCCCCATGTGGTGGGCCAGTGTGATGGGCTGGGCTTTCTGGAGATGGGTAAATCCAGGCATGAAGGTATCTGTGTTGGCCTCCATGATGACCAGAAGTTCCTTTAACAGGTCTTTAACCAGCTTTTCTATCTCATCTATCTCATCCCTTGTATAAAGCTTCATATCCAGGGCCACCTGATCGTTACGGCTGCGTCCTGTGTGAAGGCGTTTTCCAGCCTCCCCCACGCGCTCCGTCAAGGTTCCCTCCACAAAGGAGTGGATATCCTCATATCCGGAATCGGGGGATATGGTCAGCCGTCCATTCTCCAAATCGGATAATATGCTTTCCAATCCGCGGATAATATCATCCCTGTCCTGCGCTGAAAGGATTCCCTGCTTTTCCAGCATCTTCACATGAGCAATGCTGCCCTCTATATCCTGGTGATAGAATTTCTGGTCAAAGGACAGGGATTCGTTAAAATTGTGCACCAGCTGGTTTGTTTCCTTGGTAAAACGTCCACCCCATAATTTCATGGCTGCTATCTCCTTACTTTTTCGTATTTTTTCTGCTCTTTGCGTCTGACTGTGTATCCTGCCAGCACGATGATTCCCAGCACTGCGGCCGATGCCCCGGTTATCCATGCCCCGGTGCGAAGCCCCTCCGGCTCATATGTCATGCTGATTTCATGGGTTCCCCCGCTTAAGTCCACGGCCAGGAAGGTATCGAAAAGCTTTCTCGGTGCCACTTGATTGCCGTCCACCATTATGGTCCATCCCTTGTCATAGGGAATGCTGGTATACATGACGCCGGAACCATCTGCCGTGATACTGCCCTTAAGGGATGTATCGGTCCAGTTGGTCAGCGTAATGGGATTGGCGTTCATCTGTCCGTAAACAGCCTTCAGTCCCTCGGGATTGAATCTCCACACTTCAGCCTGCAGGGTAGGGTTCCCGTCGTCCCGGGATTCCATATAAACCTGCTCATCCTTGGTAATACGGCCCAGTTCAAGGAAATATCCCCTGTCCACATTGTCAAAGCTGTCCGAATGTTCTCCCACGGTAACGGATACTTCCTTTACCTTTTTATTGGTCACATATACGTAGTAATCCCCGGTTGCCTCTGCTGTAAATGACAGCTTCTTGCCTTCCGTGACACTCTCATTGGGAATCAGCACGTGTTCGGTTCCCAGCACATCGCACAGGTCATTCTGTACCAGGGCCGGATTCCCGGAATCCGTAATCCAGTTGGCCTCCACATCCTTCGGCAGCATGAAGGCGACCGGAAGCGTGAATGCATTTTCATAAAGCCATACACCGCCCTTGCGCCCTGCCTGCTCCATCAGGATTCCCGTGGGCTGCTGGTCCGGGTAAAGTCCGTACCGCACGGAGAACAGGCTGTCCACCAGAGGGGTGCTTCCTGTAATGCTGTACGCATTGGTAGAACTTTCACATCCCAGCACCCGGAAGAAGTCCGACAGGGACGCATCCGCCGTGGAGGAGAACAGGGATACCGATGGGAAATTCATCCATGCGCCGTCGTTCTTAGTCTTCCTGTCTGATTTTTCCACCCTGTAAAATGTATTCGGCTTCAGGTTCCACACCAGATCCTGCACATCCTGGTTATCCTTCACATAGGCGGTCCTGCTGGTAGTGGGGACACTGGTAACCGCTGTATTGACAGCAGCCTCAATGGACACCACGGCCAGCGCGGTCAGGACGATGGCATCCAGGCTCCATCTCCCTTTTTTATATTGATACACCAGTCCTGCGTACATGGCAATGAACAGGATGGCAACATAAAACACGGAGAAGTGATACTGTTCCGGGTTCTCCACCAGCTTCTCTGCCAGAAGTATGAATATGACGGCGCCCCAGAAAGCCAGGCAGATATGTTTCCACGGCGTTTCCCTAAGGCCCGTATATGCCTGATAACACATCACCAGCATCAGTGCGATATAAATAAAGGACTGCCTGCAGGGAAGGCTGTTGGGAAAATGGAAGCCGTGCCATATGAAGTTCAGCATATTAACGGAAAAGCTGGCATAAAACAGAAGAAGCAGGCCGCAGTACACTGCCTTTTCCCTGAACGCGATCTTCCGGCTGCCCAGATACAGAAGGAAGAACATAAGCACGGCAACACCGCAGTAAATATTGGGCCAGTGGTCCAGCCCAATTTCCGTGCCCACATTCCCTATATGTCTGGCAATCATGTCGAAGATGGAAAAATAGGAGGAAACGGTCTTGGGGAAATCAAAATTCCCGGAAGCAGTTGCCTGGAGCGCATATATCTCCGGCAGCAGCACAACCGCCGCCAACCCTCCGGCCAAAAGGGAATATACGGCAAAGCGGACACCTGTCAGCACCAATCTTCCCAGTCCTTTGGGAGGATTCATGATTACCTGGGCAATGACATAGATGACCATGAAAATACATATCATGATGGATATATAATAATTGGAAAGGATGGACAGGCCCAAGGTAATACAGTAGAGCAGTCCGCTCTCCCCCTTAACCAGCCGCTCAAGCCCAAGAAGGATCAGCGGGAACAGGAGGATGCAGTCCAGCCACATGATGTTCCAGCTGTACGCCGCCATATAACCGCTCAGCGCATAAAAAATCCCGAAAAGCCCAACACCAAAATCCCTGGTGCCGAAATGCTTTTTCAGATACCATGCAAAGCTAAGCCCTGACAGTCCAATCTTCAGCACAATCACCAGCGTCATGAATTCTATGATGAACTGCTTGGGGCAGAACATCAGAAGCCAGTTCACCGGGCTGGCCAGATAATAGGCATAAAGGGCTGAAAAATTCACACCCATGCCGATATCCCAGCTGTACAGCAGGCTTCCCCCGTGGGTCAGCTTATACTGGAACTCCGAAAAAAACGGGGCATACTGGTGGTACATATCCGTCCTTAAGAAGCTTTCCTCCCCAAAGGGGAAAATGCCTCTCTGGGCAAATATGATGATCATCACAATGACAGGCACGAAAAATGCCGCAGCCAGGCCATCCGACGGCTTCAACAGCCGAAGGCTGCGTATGGGCCGGACCCTTCCCTGGCCGGAATATCCGTCCATTTTCACATTTGGCTGGTCGTCCCGATTCCATTCCGGCTGGTCGTCCCGATTCCACTCTACCCGGCCGTCCTGGGACCACTCCGTCCCATCGTCCATATCCCAGTCATCCTCGCCATCCGGGCCGTTGTCCTGCTGCCAATCCGTTATACCGTCCCGGGCCATTGCCCCTTCCGGCCGGCCGTCCCGGGCCGGATTCCAAAAGCCATGCTTTTTCCCTTTATCCGCTTTTCCCTGCGTCCTTTTCCGCCCTGACTGGCTTTCTTTTTTTTCTTTCCCTGAATCCGTAACAGTTTCCTCCGGCGCATTTTCCTGCGAAGGGAGCTGTTCCTCATTCTTTATCTCTTCTTCACCGGGAGCCTTATTCGGCATAGTCTGTACTCCAATCTCTTCCTGCTCCCCGGAAAAAGCCCATTCCTCCCGGGCCATTTCCTTTGAGCCTTTTATCTTCTGTTCTCCTGCTGCCTCCTGGTCCGTATCCATCCCCGGAGTTTTATCCTGCATGGGCGCTTCCGGCTGAACAAGCTTTAAGATTGCATCCAGCTCACGTTCAACCCGCTCAATCTCATCACGTTCCATCACAGTCACCTTTCCCTACTCAGGCTTATTCTTGAATATCCACAGCTTGCTGAAAACATAATTCAACACCATGTTAAGCACAGAGGATGTGAATTTACAGAATAACTCATATACAAACCCCCTGTCTCCCCCCAGTTTCACCATGACCACCATAAGGACCCATGTAACCACGCCGGAAAATGCCCTGGCTGCCACAAACGCCCCTGCCTCCTTCACCAGATAGGAGGGCCTCATGTTATAATTGCGGAAGACAACCAGCTTGTTCACCACATAGGCAAACAGGACAGCCGCCATCCAGGACAGGGCCTGGGATATCCCAACCCCTATATCCATCTGTCTTAAAACCGTATATACGGCAAAGTCCACTGCCGTGGTAAGGAAACCACATATCAGGTAACTGACCGTTTCATAATTCACACATTTTTCCCATATCTTATGCAGCATTTTTGCTCCTTTGGAAATCAAGGTATCCTTTCCTTATTATATTCATGGAATCCAGCCTTCCTGAAACGGCCGCACATTCCCATCCATCATACCATACCTTTTCCAGCCTTTCAATATTGAGGTGAGGAATCTGAGGCCAAAAAACTTCAGTCCAAAAAACCTTCTGCGCCCTCGGTATAGTGCAGCGTCCCGTCTTTGGTCATGAATACCGCATATATCCCATCCATGCCATCAATCAGCTCCATCCCCTTCTCTAAGCCAAGGGCAAAACAGGTGGTGCTTAAACCATCGCCGTCCACGGAAAGAGGCGAGATGATTGAAACCTGTATCAGGCCGTTCTCATAAGGATAACCAGTGGAGGGGTCCAGTATGTGATGATAGTTGACGCCGTCTTTTATGAAATGGCGCTCATAGACACCGGACGACACCACGGACATGTCGGTAATATCCAGGGCCGCCACTGTTTCGGTATGGGTGGCATAGGGCTTTTGGAGTCCGATCTTAAAGGGGCTGCCGTCAGGACGGCTGCCTACGCACAGGACGTTGCCCCCCAGGTTGATGACGGCGCTGTTTACGCCCTTTTCCTTCAGGTAAGCCTTCATCTCGTCTGCAATGAAGCCTTTTGCAATGGCGCCAAGGTCAATGGTTGTCTCATCATTTGAGAAGGTCACCTGGTTTCCATCCAGTGTGACATTTTCATATCCTACCTTTTTCAGGTCCTTTTGGATTTCATCCGGCCGGGGAACCTGGGAATCCCTGCCTGTGAAGTCCCAGAGCGTGCTTAAGGGTTCGATGGTAATGTCAAAGGCCCCCTCTGAAATACGGCTGTATTCCAGCCCTTTCTGCAGGACACGGGCCGTGCCGCCGGATACCGTGAAGGTGCGCTCCCCTGCTTTTCTATGGTTCATCTGGTAGATTTCACTGCTTTCCAGGGTTTTGCTCAGAAGCTTTTCATAATCAGAGCACAGCTCCATGCAGCCGTCCAGGATGGTCTCGTCCTGAGAATCATACAGGGTCACTGTAATGAACGTGTTCAACAAAAAAGACGACCGACTGACAGGATCCGCATTCTTCCTGCTGCATCCTGCCAGCCAAGCCGTACCTATTATGATTATACTGATTAATAATGATATCCTTGCGCCTGTCTTTTTCATGCCTTTCATTCTATCACTGCACCTTGTAAAAGTCAAGGCAGCCAAACCCTTGCCTTACACAATTAACTGAGAAATATAGCACCCTCTATCTTCCCAAGGCAGTACCGGTTTCCTCAAGGAATTCAGACTTCACCGCATCCTGTATCCTCTTAAGGAGTCCCGGCGCCTTTCCTCCTACGGGCCTGCCGTCTATCTCATCCGCCGACATGCACAGCTTGGTGGATGAGGTGACCAGCACCTCGTCGGCATCCATCAGCTCCTTGAGGGTATATGGCGTCTCGCTCACAGGAATCCCCAGCTTCTTACAATTACTAATCAGATGCGCCCTTGCAATGCCGGGAAGGATCAGGTTGTCTGCCGGGGCCGTGTACAGGATTCCTTCCTTTATTATATGGCAGTTGCTGTGCGCACACTCCGTCACGCGGCCGCCGCGGTGGAAAATGGCTTCCTGGCACCCGGCCTCGCTGGCTTTCTGGGCAGCCATGACGCTGGGAATCAGGTTCAGGGTCTTTATATTACAGTGGAAGAAACGTGTGTCCTCCACTGTTATCAGTTTGATTTTCGCTGTCAGCTCCGGTGCTTTCTGGGGTTTTAACATGACCCATAGATTGGCCGGACAGTCCGCCGGGAACTCATGGGAACGCGCGGCCGTGCCTCTTGTCACCTGATAATATACGAACAGGTCGCCTGTGTCCATCTTCCTGACCAGGTCATTTAACAGGGCCTTCAGCGCCTCCTTGGTACAGGGCATCTGTATCTTCAAAAGTCCTGCGTTGTTAAAGAAGCGGTCCACATGCTCGTCCAGGGCAAATATATGATAGTTGCGGCAGGGGCCCGCGTCATACACGCCGTCCCCGAACCAGCATACCCGGTCATTCATGGGGATGGTCATGTTATCAATTTCGTCATACCTTCCATTATAATAGCCCAATGTCTTCATTCTTATTATCTCCAATCATTCATGTGTTCAGAAGCGCTTCTTTTCCTCTTCCGGGATGGCGGAATATACATTTTTGATTTCTTTTAATACAAAATGCGTCCTGGTGGCCGAGACGCCTGGTATGCTTTTGATGGTCCTGTGAATGCTTTCCAGTTCATCTGAGGAGGAGCAGGATATCTTCAGCACAAAATCATAATCCCCTGTCAGATAGTAGCAGTCCAGAATATTGGGATGTTCCAGGATTATCTCCGTGAAGGAGTCATGGAACCTGGGATGCTCCAGGCTGATTTCCATCAGGGCCGTCACATCATTGCCCAGGGCCTTTGCATCCACCCTGACCGTGTATCCCTTTATGATCCCGGCTTCCTCCATCTTCTTAATACGGTCCAGCACAGCTGACACAGACAGATGGATGGCCTTGCTGATATCGGATGCTGTCTCCCGTCCATTTTCCTTTAGTATGTTCAGTATTCTGTAATCCAGTTTATCCATGTTAACCCCCTGCTGTTTTCCTTTTCAAAATTCCGGTTCTGGTATATACTGGTATAGTATAACATAAAAATACCAGGAGTTGTATATGAATCTTTCTTATTTGAAGTACGCCGTTGAAGTGGAAAAAACCGGTTCCATCACAAAAGCAGCCCAGAATTTTTATATGAACCAGCCTCATCTGAGCAAGATTATCCGGGAACTGGAGCGCGAACTGGGATGCCCCATATTCGACCGCACCAGCCGCGGCATGGTCCCCACCAGACGTGGGGAGGAATTCCTCCGGTATGCCAAGGCCATCCTGGTCCAGGAGGAACAGATTGAGGCCCTCTGTGTCAAAAACAGCGAACGGGCCCTGGAGGTCAGCTTAAGCGTGCCCAGGGCCACCTATATTTCCTATGCGTTTACCGATTATTTGAAGGACATGCGGGCCTTCCCCAGCGTAAGCCTCAGCTACAAGGAAACCAATTCCAAAGATACCATACGCGGCGTGTCCTCCAAGGCCTTTGACCTGGGGATCATACGCTGCCAGGCCCTCTATGAGAATTATTACATGAAAATGCTTCAGGATGAAAACCTGGACTGGAAGGAACTGTGGGAATTCTCCTGCAACGTGCTCATGTCCCCCAATCATCCCCTGGCGGACAGGGACAGCCTTACCTATCTGGACTTTACAGACTGCCTGGAGATTGTCCAGGGCGATATCCAGAACCCGTCCTTTACCTTTGAAGCGCAGGACGCCTCTGCCACAGGCGGAAATTCGCGTAAAACCATTTCCATCTATGACAGAGGCAGTCAGTTTGAGATATTGAAGCAGATTCCCGGTTCCTATATGTGGACCTCCCCGGTGCCTTACAGCTGCCTGGAAAGCACCGGCCTGATCCAGAAGCACTGCAGCTATCCCGGCAATGTCCACAAGGATATGTTAATCTACAGAAGCGGTTACTCCTTCTCAAAGGATGAGAACGAATTCCTTCAATGCCTGGCCCGGATGATCAGCCGCCTGTCGGAACGGTAAGGCGGCTTTTACTTTGCTCCGGACTGCCAGTAAGGCGAGACCTGGTCCAAAGGCATTTCCACAAGTCCCAGCTTACTCACATAACCATAGACCACAAACCCCCGCTTACACCAGAACGTGCATTCCAGGCATGGGTCTTCATCACAATAAGAAAATGCATCCTCATCCGCCAGGGCAAACACGCATGGGGACCGTTTTCCAGGCCCTATATATTTCATGTAGCCCCCGGTAAAGGTTTTCAGATAGAGCCACTCCAGTTCATGGCCCTCTTCCATATCAAAGAATACCTGGACAGCGTTGTCGTTATAGCCGCCCACAATCTTATAACTCAAGGTGCCGCACCTTCCCATGACCTCAGTCCGCACAGGTACCAGCGGCTCCATCCTGATGCCGCAGCAGCTTATATCAGGTTCTGTCTGGGTCCATCCGGTGCGCTGGTAGACACTTCCACAGGTATGGCAGCGGTAAAACACCACGCCGGGACACTGGATAAGGGGCTTTCTGGCGGCCCGGCTTCTTCTGGGGCCAAAAACCTGCTCTTTCAAAGCCTCACCCCCTCTTCTTCAAGTCTTCCAGAAGCAGATATTTTTTCACCTTGCCGCTTCCGGTTCTCGGGATTTCTTTTATCTGTTCCAGCCGTTCCGGCCAGTAACGCTTGGGCACGTGTTTTTCCTTCATGAAGGTCAATACCTGTTCCAGGCTCACGGATATCCCCTGTTCCGGAACCACATACGCACATATACGCTCGCCCAGCCGTTCGTCCGGCATTCCGATTACAGCATGGTCCGCCACACCAGGACATCCCTCCATGGCTTCATCGATATAGTTAGAATTCAGGTTTTCCCCGCCTCTGACAATCATGTCCTTCTTTCTGCCCACAATGCGGATATTACCCGCTTCGTCCATGACGCAGAGGTCACCGCTGTAAAACCAGCCGTCATCGGTAAGGACCCGGTCCGTTTCCTCCCGGTCCTTAAGGTAGCCCACAAACACATTGGGTCCCCTGGATATCTCCTCACCCACGGTTCCCGGCGCCACATCCCTGCCCCGTTCATCCACGGCCCGGACCTGGATTCCCTCAAGGGGACGGCCCGATGTCCTTTCTTTTAACGTCAGCGCTTCCCGTGGCCTGACAAACACATGAGGCACGCTTTCCGTAGATCCGTACACCTCGCACAGACAGATACCAAAGGACGATGCCCGCAGGACCATGTCCTCAGGCACAGGCGCCCCGCCGCACAGATAGAACTTCAGGCTCCCAATGCCTCCCCCCTCCTTCTCCAGATATTTTAAGATATCGTAGATAAACGGGGTGGACCCCATGGAATACGTGCATTTCTCCCGGTTCATAAGCTCAATCGCCTCAGGGCATTTAAACTTTTGCTGAAGCACCACCTTTGCCCCCAATAACATGGGGGCAATGATGCCGTGGTGGAAACCAGTGGCATGGTTCAGGGGCGCGGGCATGAACATGATATCATTTTCGTCCAGTCCAAGCTCCCGGTTGAATTGTTCCTCGCTGAATATGATGTTGCTGTGGGTCAGCATCACACCCTTATTACTTCCGGTTGTTCCCGATGTGCCCAGTATCAGCGCCACACAAAGCCCGTCCATCCGGCCGTATTCCTCCTTTGGAAGCGGGCCGTAGGTTTCAAGTATTTCCCTGTAGGTTGTAAATCCGCCTTTGACCGGGCCTAAGCTGTCCAGGAATACCACATGCCGTAAGGATGCTATCCTGTCCATGACTGCCAGGAGCCTTGCCTCATAATCCTTGCCGCGAAACCAGGCAGTGCCGAAATATATCTTTGTATCGGCTTTGTTCATGGCATGGATCAGATCAGGCTCTTCGTAGCACATGGCAATGGGATGCATCACGGCCCCCGCCTTAAGGCAGCCGATGGCGATTACAATGAACTCGCTCCACACCGGCACCTGAAAGGATACACAGTCTCCCGGCACAATCCCCATATCCTTTAAATAGGAAGCTATCCTGGAGGAAAGGACATCTATCTGGCTGTAGGTATGACGGTTCCCCCTGTCATCCACCACATATTCCCTGTCCGGGAACCGCTCCGCGGTCCGCATGAAGCGGTCCAGGAGGGTTTCATGTCCCCAGTATCCCTTTTCCAGGTAATACTCCTTCTGCTTCTGGTTTACCTTCATTCCATCCATCACATTCCTCAGGCCTGCTTCCTGGCTTTTAACTCCTTAATCAGGGCAGGGACAATCTCAAACAGATCCCCCACCAGGCAGTAATCCGCCACCTCAAATATAGGAGCTGAGGCATCCTTGTTAATGGCTACAATGGTTCCCGATCCGCTCATACCCGCCACATGCTGGACCGCGCCGGAAATCCCGCATGCAATATATAATTTGGGCGTCACCGTGGAGCCGGTCTGTCCCACCTGTCTGGACTGCGGCATCCAGCCCGAATCCACTGCTGCCCTGGAGCAGCCCACTGTCCCGCCTAAAAGGCCGGCCAGCTCCTTGAGTATTGCAAAGTTCTCCGGATTCTTCATACCGCGTCCGCCGGATACAATCACATCCGCCTCTCCCACCGGTATGGTGCCGTCCGCACAGGCCTTTATGAAATCCACTACCTGGGTACGGATATTTCCTGCATGGATATCCTCCCGTATGACCACTGCCTGGTTCCCTTCCACAGGAGCCGGCTTCTTAAATGCGCCAGGCCTTACGGTTCCCATCTGGGGACGTGTGTCACTGCAGAGGATCTGTGCATACAGGTTGCCTCCGAAGGCAGGCCGTTCCCATACCACGTTGCCCGTATCCTCCACACTGAGGGCCGTGCAGTCCGCTGTCAGGCCGGTGTGAAGGCTTACCGCAAGCTTGGAGCCAAGGTCCCTGCCATTGATGGTTGCTCCCACCAGAATGGTGTTGGGGCTGTATTTCCTGCACAGCTGCAGGAAGGCGTATCCGTATCCGTCCGCCGAATAATGGCGGTACTCATCCCCCTGCACCACATAAATCTTATCCGCGCCGTGTCTTTGCGCTTCCTGGATGCCTTCCTCCACATCCTTTCCTATCACCACCGCGCAAAGCTGCTGTCCCAGTCCCTCTGCCAGCTTCCTGCCCTGCCCCAAAAGCTCCAGTCCAACATTTTTGGGGGTTCCTTCAAAACATTCGATAAACACCCATACGTCCTTATATTGCTCAAAACCCATGATACTTCCCCCTTTCTACAGTACCTTTGACTCTTTCAGACAGTCCAGGAGCGAGGCCGCCATCTTCTGGGGACCACCCTCTATGTGTACCCCAGTGGCCGTGCGCTTTGGGGTAAAGGTTGCTTTCACCTTGGTAGGTGAACCCTTTAAACCGATTTTCGTGGTGTCAATGATATCCTTCATGTCTTCAAGGGTCAGTTCCGGTATCTCAGCCCTCAGGGATTCCAGTTTCCCCTTAATGGTTGCATAGCGCGGCTTATTGGTTTCCTTAGTGGCAGTACACAGCACGGGAAGCCTTGCCTCAATGACCTCCACGCCCTCTTCCACCTGGCGTTTTGCAGTCACCTTATCCCCCTCTATTTCCATGGACACAATATAGGTAAGGCGTATCATGTCCAGGTGCTCTGCAATACTGGGGGCTGTCTGCCCCGTGTCACCGTCAATGGCCTGTTTGCCCCCCAGCACCACATCAAATGGGCCCAGATGCCGGATGGCGCTGGATAAGATGTAGCTGGTTGCATAGGTATCGGAACCGCCGAAAGCCCGGTCCGTAATGAGATAAGCCTGGTCCGCGCCCATGGAAAGCGCTTCCCTCAGCACTGCCTTGGCCTGAGGCGGCCCCATGGACAGGACTGTCACGCTCCCGCCGTAAGTATCCTTCAGCTGAAGGGCTGTTTCCACTGCATTCCTGTCAAAGGGATTTAAAATGCTGGGAACGCCGGTGCGTATCAAAGTATTCTTTACCGGATCAATCTTTATCTCTGTTGTATCCGGAACCTGTTTTACACATACAACAATCTTCATCATAATCCCCCTTTATCTGTATTCCTTATTCAGGACATTTGCTATGGTCATGCGCTGTATCTGGTTGGTGCCCTCGAAAATCTGGAATACCTTCACATCGCGCATCAGCTTTTCAACCGGGTATTCCCGGCTGTATCCGTATCCGCCAAAGACCTGTACCGCGTTGGATGTGACTTCCTGGGCACAGTCCGTGACAAAGGTTTTGGTGATGGAACCTTCCTTCTGGACCAGACTGCCCGCATCCATCATCCTCATCGTATTATTGACAAGACATCTGGAAGCTTCAACCTTAATCGCCATATCGGCCAGCAGCGCCTGGACCATCTGGAAATTAATAATGGGGGTATTGAACTGCTTGCGCTCCTTTGCATATTTCACAGCCTCATCCAGCGCCCTCTGCATGATGCCCACGGCCAGGGTTGCCACAAAGGCCCTGGACAGGTTAAGGGCATTTAATGCCAGTTTAAAACCGGAACCCTCCGGCCCCAGCATGCGGTCCCTGGGAACCCTTACATTTTCAAAAATCAGGTCCGTTGTATTGGAAAGCCTGAGCCCCATCTTGTTTTCATGGGCGCCCACCGATACCCCCGGCATGTTCCTGTCAATAATAAAGGCCGAGATACCTTTGTGTCCTGCCTCCGGGCTGGTCTTAAAAAAGCCCACATAGATGTCCGACAGGGCGCCGTTGGTAATAAAGGTCTTGGTGGCATTGAGGACATACTCATCGCCGTCCAGCACGGCGGTTCCCCTGATGCCTGCCGGGTCGGAACCTGCGTTGGGTTCCGTGAGGGCAAATCCTGCAAAGCTTCCCCGGTTGATGATATCCGCAAAATACTGGGCCTGTTCCGGCGTCCCGGCCAGGATGACGTTGCGCAGCGCCACAAAGGTGGTAACAAAGGTGATTGCATAACCGGCGTCCACCTTTGCCAGCTCCTCAAAAATCATGGCCGTTGTCTCATAACTTAAGCCGGTTCCTCCATACTGGGCCGGTATTTCCAGCATATGCAGGCCCATCTTAAACCCCCAGTCAAACAGCTCCCTGGGGCACTCTCCCTTTTCGTCCGCTTCCTGGACATATGGCTTGATTTCATGTTCCGCCATATCCCGGACCAGGGCAATGAGTTCTTTTTGTTCCTCTGTATATAGTAATGCCATTTTCTTTCCCCTTCCCTCTCTTTATGATGAACCGCCTTCCCCATCCCCGGCCGGCAGTCCGGCCGGAATATACATGGACAGGGCTGCCGGCCCTGTCCATACGGGATGTAAGGCTATGTGTCCCGGCCGGATACTTAGATTACATACTCTACCTGACCGCCGAATTTAACCGCGCTTTTAGCAATGGTAATGCGCTGTACGGTGGGGGCGCCTTCCTCCAGCCACATGGCGCGGCAGTCGCGGTACATGCGCTCAACCGGACCATAGGGATTGTCCTCAAAGTAACCCACGCCCCCGAAGATTTCCAGCATTTCATCGCTTACCAGCCTTACGGTATCAATGCTGAACAGCTTGCACATGGCTGCCTTTTCCTCTATGTACTTCCCGTCGGCCTGCACCTCATAATCCTTTGCAAAATCATATACCATACAGCGCAGGGCATGGATGTTCATCTGCATATTGGCAAGCTTCATCTTAATCGCCTGACGCGTGACAATGGGCTTGCCGAAGGTTACGCGGTCGGCCGCGTACTTTAAGGACATTTCCAGCATCCTCTGGGCCATACCCAGGTTGCTGGCAGCGATATGGGCCCTGGAGACAGATAAGGAGTGGAGAGCAATCTCAAGTCCCTGGCCTTCCTGGCCCAGTAAGTATTTTTTATCGATGCGGCAGTCCGTGAACTTAAGGTCGCCATGGCCGGCTCCCCTGCATCCCATCATGTGGGGCATGTTGATTACCTCAAAGCCCGGGGCATCCATGGGAACGAAAAATGCGGATAAACGGTCGGCCTTATCAGACTCCGGATTGGTCACTGCGATGACATACGCAAACTCGCAGCAGTCCGTATGGGAAATCAAGGTCTTTTCCCCGTTTAAGATGTAGCTGTCCCCGTCCCTTACCGCGGTTGTATGCAGGTCAGCGCCTGTTCCCCCGGTGGCCTCCGTCAGGGCAAAACAGGTGAACACGGATTTGTCCTGGAATTTAGGCATGTATTCCGCCTTCAATTCATCATTTCCGTAATCATCCAGTATCCTCCAGTTCAGGTCCATCGCATAATGCAGATGCATCCTCATCCCGCCTGGACCTCTGGAAAATTCCTCCTGTACCTGAAGGATCTCCAGCTCTGACAATCCGTATCCGCCGTATTCTTCAGGAAGCGCACAGCGGTACAGGTCATTCTCAATGGCCAGGTCATAAAACTCCTGCGGGAACTTGTTGGTAACTTCCACTTCTTTTTGGATTTCCTCCAAGGGGCCTTCTGCAAGCCTGCGGATCTGCATCAGATAATCCTGGAACTGCTGGGGTGATAATTTGCTCATAGGGTAATTCCTCCTTGTTATATTTATTCTTATCAATTTTTTAACAATCTCTTGATGATTCCATTATAATATATATTGTTTCACATATCCAATCGGCCTTTTCCCAAGTTTTGTGCATAATCTATAGATTATACCTATGATTTCTATTTTCTATTGTGCATATCAACATTGTATGATATATTGTCCCCATCAGAAATCAATGAAAACAGGAGGTATTGATGACATGAGACAGGATATATTGGAAGGCATCCGCCGCCATATCCAGCCCCTGGCAGGAGTGGAACATGCACAGATCCTGGAAATCGCCCCAGGCCATGCCAGACTGGCCCTTGACGTCCTCCCATGTTCCCTGAATCTTTATGGAAATCTTCATGGGGGAGTGATTTTTACACTCTGCGACATGGCGGCCGGAATGGCCACCTATGCATACGAAGTGTCCAATGTAACCCAGCAGGGCTGCATCCACTTCATCAAGAGCGTTGATTCAGGCAAGCTGTATGTACAGGCAGACGCAATCCACAAGGGAAGCAAAACCGCAATCCACCATGTGGTAATCACCACCCCGGAGGGAAAGACCGTGGCTGACGCCACCTTTACCATGTTCCTGTTCGGCCCGGTATGAATCCCTTCGCAGGAGCAACCGGAAAACCGCCTTGGGCGGGGACCTGCCTTAGGGGGGACATGCCTTAGGTGGGGACATGCCTTAGGCCGGAACATGCCTTAGGTGGGGACACCGCTGAATCCAGGCCCCTTGTCCAGCACATGCTGGATATAATTCTTCACGGCAGGCGTCAGATAGTTATTCCTGTGGTAAACCATATAAACCAGCCTGGCTTCCGCCTCCAGCTCCACCTTCAGGTGGACCAGGTTGTCAAACTGCTTGAGAAGCGGAGTGTCGGCCACAATGGCAACCACCTGGTTGATGGCCGTATAGCCCCCGATGGTGGTCTCATCATAGCCATAGTGGGTGGCTTTCAGGTTATGCTTCCTCAGTTCCTTTTTAATGATCCTGCCCACGGGGCTGTTTTCCGGATAAGTGAGGATTTCATATGGTTCCAGGTCCTCCAGCTTCATGGGCTGGCCGGCCAGGGATGCCAGGGGATGCTTTTTATTGACAATGGTGGTGTATTCCTGGGAAAGGATAGGGGTGAAGCACAGGTCTGTCTCCCCTTCCGACATGGAACAGAACCCCACATCATATGCATCCGAACGGACGCCTTCCACAATAGCCGGGGTCATTCCGTTGAATACATTGAACTTGACGGTGGGGTTGCAGTCCTGCATATAGCTGTTAATGGAGCGTGGCAGGAAATCCCCGCACAGCGTGGGTATGCAGGCCACATCAATCACGCCTCCTATGGTTCCGGAATTTTCCTTTGCATTGTCAATCCCCACCTCCAGTTCAACCAGGGCTTTACAGACATGGATATAAAAGTCACGTCCGTATTTGGTCAGCTTTACCCCCCGTCCTTCCCTCTGGAACAGGTCAATGCCCAGATCCCTTTCCAGGGACAGGATGGAGGCGCTGAGACTGGGCTGGGTGATGTAAAGCTCCTGGGCTGCCTTTGTATAATGCTGCACTTCAGCCAGTTTACGGAAATAGTAAAGCTGCGAAAGATTCATTTACAAAATACCTCCTTATTGAAGCACCTTCAGGGCTTTTGCCCCGCGCATCTTCCTGCGGGGCAAAAACCCTTTCATCAGTTTCCTGTTCCGTCAAAGCCAGGGCCATGGCTGGGTGCTGTCACACTGTCAGGAAGCGGAGGGCCGTCGTAGCATTTTACCGCCCCTTCCTGTTCCAGACGGGTGATTTCCTCCTGGCTGTATCCATATTCCTCCATCACCTTCCTGGTGTCGGCCCCTATGGGCCTGGACCGGAAAAGGACCGGGTCCCCCACGCTCCTTAACCGGATAGGGCTGGTAGGCACGCTGACCTCCCCCAGTGAATCATAGTGGATTTTCCTCAGGATATCGTTGGCATAAGCCTCCTCGTCATGCAGGATGTCATCCATGGTAAAGCATTTCTGGAAGGGGATGTCATTTTCCTTAAAGACCTGTTCCCAGTAGGCAAAATCCTGCTTTGCAAAGGCTTCCTCCATCCACGCAATCATCTGCACGTTATTCCCTGTCTCGTTCAGCACCTCCAGGGTGTCATATTCCTTATTCCCGATCAGATGCCCCAGGCCGATGACCTTCATGACCAGTTCAAAATATTTGTTGTAATGGCCAAAGCACATCAAAAACCATATCCCGTCCCTGGAGCGGTAACAGTTGTTGGTGGGGCAGGGGACCTCCTTCCTTGACCGCGGATACTCCCCTCCCTGCTGGGACACCGCCACGGCGCTTGACATTCCCCATATGGCGCAGTGGTAGAGGTTCACCACCACCTTGTCCCCCCTGCCGCACCTGAGCCTGCGCACCAGGGCTGCCAGGATACCTGCAGTAAGGGCCACGGAAGCATTCCAGTCCCCGAATGCCACAGGCACGTTGGCCGGCTCGAAGTGTTCCCCCTTTTGCGGGAACGCCATGACCAGGCCGCCCCTGGAAGAATAGGAGGTCGCGTCAAAGCCTTTGGAATCCCGTTCCGGCCCCCGCTCCCCGTATCCCCTCATCTGCCCGAAGACAATGTGGGGGAACTTACTGCTCAGCGTCTCATAGTCCAGACCCAGCCGTTTAAGGGCAGGGTCACGGAAGCTGGTAACCACGATATCCGAATCCCCTATCAGACGGTAAATAACCTCCTGTCCCTGGGCCGTCTTCAGGTTCACGCTAATCCACTGCTTATTCATGGAACTTAAATCATAAGCCTGATCGTCGAACTCCGTCTTGGACTTCATCCCCCAGCTGGCTCCCTGGGTGCGCTGTTCATCTCCCACAAAGGGTTCCACCTTGTACACGGTGGCCCCCATCTCGCCTAAGATCCGCGGACATGCAGGCGCTGCCACATAGGCAGTCAGATCCACCACCTTAATTCCCTCTAATCCAATCATTGCAACACCTCATCCTCCTCTTTCTGTTTTTGCAGATTGAACTGGTAATCCTGCCTGATTTTTTCCGGCCCGCACAAAAGGAAGTAAAGAAGGATGCCGATGCCGATCCCCCACGCCCCTCCTTTGGCCACCATGACGCCTGACATCATACCTGCAATCCCAAGGTCCGTCTTGTCCCCTGCAAGGGAAACAGCAATCTGGGTACACACATAGCCCTGGATCATGACCAGGACCGCCAGGACTGCTCCGGAACCGGCCAGCGCCACCAGGTAAAGCGGGTAACAGAACAGCCCCGCCACGGCCAGGATCATGTTGGTCCCATACCCGTCCCATATGCTGTCCATGCCTTCCCTGCCCGAGTTCTTATAACGCTGGAACGTGGAGACCGCATAGGGGGCGCTCATAGGCCCTCCCAAAGGCGGGAACGGGGTCAGCAGGCCCAGGAACAGATTGCGCAGGCCGCAGACAACATTGGTCCTGTTGGTGTTATAATCCACCAGCTCATCCTCCCGGGCAGCATCCATCCCCAGCTGCTTAACCGTGATAAAATCCCCGAAGGCAATGATATAGGCCACAAAGGCAATGGGAAGGGCCTGTAACCAGGTTGCCGCAGGAGCAAAGCCGATATAAAAGGGTGACATGGAACGGATTGCCCCTGCAAAATCAGGCGCAGCCAGAATCTGCGTAAAACTCACCATGGAATAATCAATCTCACCCGTCACCGCCCCTACCAGGAGACATACAAACACGCCGCAGGCAAATGCAAACCGCCCCATGATCCGGAACATATGGATGCGCTCCGAATGCTTCTTAAAATAAGTGCTGAACATGAAGTAGAAAACCACCATGGAGCCGGCAAAGATGGTAATGGGGTAGGTGTATAATCCCGCACCTGCCTTAAACTGGCTGAAGGCCGCGGTGACCGCCGTGCCCATCACAATACCTGCCTTGATGGAGGGCGGTACCATGCCCGTGATCTTCCTGGCGCATCCGGTCACTCCCAGCACGATAAATATGATCCCAAGCTCAATCTGCAAGGCGCCCATGGCCTGCATCCTGGGAATCCCTTCCCCATAACCATTAAGGTATACTATCACCAGGGCAAGGGCCGGGGTAATCCACCCTCCTACCGTGGCGTCCCCCAGCAGCCAGTGGAGGCAGTAGGCCAGACAGCTGAATACAATCACGGCCCATGCCTGCCTGTTTTCAATTCCCAGTATCCCCACCAGGGTGGCAATGGCCGCCAGGGAGGTAACACTGTTGCAGAGGCCGGTAATCGCTTCCGGCCCCGTAAATCGGAAATGGATGAAGGGCAGCCTTATCTTAAACATGCCGCATCCTATATAAGGCTGCTCTTTTCCATATTCTCTTTTTAACACTGACATATGTAACCCTCCAGTCCGGCGCTGCCCCTTATGGAACCAGGATGATCCTCAGTCCCTCTCTGTTATCCAGCATCTTCATGGCTTTCTCAAATTCTGAGAACGGAAGTGTGTGGCTTCCTATTTCCTTGATATCCAGGCCGTTTGCCATCATATCCAGGCCCTGGAACCAGGTCTTGCGCTCATATGCCCTGTTGCCGATGATGCTTAACTGACGCATGGAAATCGTGGTCATGTCCAGGGTGGATTTTTCTTTTGGAAGACCGGAAATACCGATTTTTCCGTTTTTAGCCAGCATCTGGACGCCCTGTTCCACGGCGCGTGCATTGCCTGCAGCATCAAAGGCCACCTGCACGCCGCGTCCGCCAGTCAGCTCCTTGACGCGCTCCACCGGGTCGCACTCATCGCAGTTAATCGGGATGGCGCCCATTTTTTCAGCAAGGGCCAGGCGTTTCTTATCAACCCCAAGTCCGGTAATCATGACCTTTTCAATACCAATGTACTTTAAGACCTTGAGCATCAGCAGGCCGATGGCTCCGCAGCCCAGCACCACGGCGCAGTCACCCATCTGGGGACTTACCCGGTCAACCGCATTGATGGCAACGCCAAGGGCTTCCAACAGCGCGCCCTCTTCATAGGATACATTGTCGGGAAGGGGAATCAGGTTGGTGCCGCGGATGGCCACATACTCTGCAAATGCCCCCGGAAGGTCCGTTCCATAGAACGGGCGGTTATCACATATGTTGATCTGCCCTTTGGCACAGTAAGAACACACATTACAGAACAGCACGGGATTTACCACAACCCTGTCCCCAATCTTAAAATTCTTTGGGGCAGCCGGGCCGATTTCCGCTACTACCCCGGAAAACTCATGGCCGAAAACCGCCGGGAACTGGATATTGTAGTTCTTGGCAATCGCCTCATTCCACCCGTAAAGGGAATGGTCCGTGCCGCATATGCCGCAGGCCTTTACCTGCACCAGGATTTCATCCTCTTTAATCTCCGGCTTTGGAAAATCGGTCACATACTCCATGCATCCTGGCTTTGGGGCTGTTTTGATGATTGCTGACATTGTCTCACTCATAGTTCTATCTCCTCTCATTTTTCCCGGAGCGGTCCGGACTGCCGGGCGCGCTCCATTTATTAGAATCCTTGTAACTGAATAACCCTTTGTCCATGGACCCTTTACTGGCAGGACCAGCCTCCGTCCAGAATGGCTGTCTGTCCTGTTGTGTAGGACGACTGGGGCAGGCAGAAGTATAATACAGCGGCCGCCATCTCGTCCGTGGTGCCCATTTTCCCCAGCGGCGTCTTATCCAGCACGTTCTTAAGCCGGGCTTCGTCCGCCAGGAGGCCGGATACCATATCCGTCATCACATAGCCGGGGGCAACGCCATTGACATTGATCTGGTACGGTGCCAGGTCGATGGCCAGCGCTTTTACCATGGCCATCACAGCGCCCTTGGTAATGCAGTAGGGGGCAATGTTCTGCATGGCGGAGATACCTCTCTGGGAAGTCATGAACACAATCCGCCCTCCGCCTGTTTTGGCCATTTCCTTTCCGCATGCCTGGGCCAGGAAATACCCTGCATCCAGGTTCAGGTCAAATATCCTGCGCCAGTCCTCCCTGGTAACATCAAAGGTATGGCATCTGGGAAGGGCCATCCCGGCATTGGATACAAGGATGTCAATCCTTCCGTAAGCAGCTATGGTTTCAGATACAATCCTGTCAACATCCTCCTGCTTTGTCACATCGGCAGAGACCGCAATGGCCTCTCCGCCCGCCTCCCTGATATCTGACACGGTTGACTCCAGTTTCTCTTTCCTTCTGGCCGCCACCACGATTTTGGCTCCGGCCGCTGCCAGTGTCCCGGCGCAGGCAGCCCCGATTCCCGTACCACCGCCTGTGACAATCGCCACCTTACCGCCAAGATGTTCCTTAGGATCCACACTAAACCAATTTTTACCCATATTCCTTATTCCTCCTTTATTGATACTTTAATAACCCCTTCCTCTGCCATCCGTTTTGCCTGTTCCCCGGTATAGCCCAGCCTTAAAAGCAGCTCCCGGGAGTGTTCCCCCAATGCGGGCGGCGGCAGGGCATCCTTCAGGGACAGGGGAAGATTGGACATTTTATGGGGGATATTTGTCTGAAGCACCTTCCCGGTCCCGGGGAAGGCATGATACTCAATCAACCCATTATCCTGTTTCAATATATCCTCGATGGCTTCCCCCTTACTGAGCACGGGAGCCATACACAGATCCTTGTCACTGAGCCATTCCTTCCATTCCGCCAGTGACCTGGAAGCCATGATTCCTTCCATCCTGGAAAATGCTTCAGGCGCCTCATGCCTGCGGCACATCTGGACAGGCACCAGCTCCGGCGCCCCGGTCAGGCGGCAGAATTCCTTCCAGAACTTCTCCTCCACCATCCCTACCGCGATTTTCCCGCCATCCTTTGTATCATAGATGTTGTAGCACACAGCCGGGTACTCCAGGTCCCTTGCCTCAAGGCTGCCTCCATAAAAGTAATACCGGCTGTCCAGCATGCTGTTCCACCACACAAAGGAATCAAACATGGAAATATCAATATAATTCCCTTTCCCGCTGACGCTTCTCTGATAAAGGGCAGCCAGAATGGCCTGGGCGGCCACCATGCCGCTGGCCAGGTCGCACAGGTGCAGCGGGCTGGTCCTGCCTCCGTTTAAGGACAGGTACCCGGACTGGGCCTGCATGTTAATGTCATGGAGGGCCTTCTGGCTGTTGGGATGGAATTGCCCGTAGCCTGACAAAGAACAATATATGATGTCCGGCTTCACAGCCTTTATCTGTTCATAATCAATGCCCAGGCGGGCCGTGACCCCCGGCCGGAAGCTCTCCAATATGATATCCGACTTCCTTGCCAGCTTACGGAATATTTCCTTTCCTTCTTCGGATTTCAGGTTCACGGACAGGCTTTTCTTATTCCTTGCAAGCGCCGTGAAATAATAGCTCTCCCCATTCATCCTCGGTTCATCATGGCGGCAGAAATCCCCCCTGCCCGTATCCTCCACCTTGATGACCTCCGCGCCCATATCAGCCAGGACCTGTGTGGCATATCCGCCCGGAAGATATCTGGACAGATCCAGGACGGTCAAACCTGAAAACTCATTCTTCATTGTACAATCCACGATTCTCCTCCTTTATGCTGCCTTTACCTGATTTGCATAACGGCCTTTCACATACATGAGAAGCAGGCATACCACAATTCCTGCAACCCCGACCCCTATGGCGATACTGTAGGCATTGGCATAGGAAGTGACCATGACCGCGCCGTCCGGTCCCAGCATCTTTGTCTTGGCTGCAATCTGGGGGCCAAAGTAGGAACCTGATGCATAGCCAAGAAACATGATTCCATAGTTCACCCCGCTGTTCTCCATTCCAAATACCTTCTGGGTAAATGGCGGGAAGCATACAAGGACGCCTCCAAAGGCCGCGCCGATAAATATAAGGCAGGTAATGAAAAGCGGGATTGTAAATGCATTCCTCATAATGAACAGGGACAATATGGTCACTATCAGTATGATCAAAACAGTCTTGGCCTCCCCCAGCCTGTCACAGACACGGCCAAATCCCATCCGTCCCACAAAGTTGGCAAGTGCGCTGATTCCCACAATCCAGGAGGCTGCCGCCGTCCCTACTCCCAGCTGGGCCTGGGCAATCCCTGAAAGCGCGCCTACAAACATGATTCCTGTCATGCTGGCCAGACACATAAGCACGATCATCAGCCAGAAGCGCAATGTCTTAAGCATTTCCAAAGGTCCGTACTCCCTGTCCGCCTTTTCAAGGTTCGTGACAGAGGCAGGGATGGGAGGCGCCACCCAGTCCTTGCCGGGAACAGTCATGATCCAGCCCACTGCCCACACCAGTACAATATAGGCCGCCCCTATCACCGACAGCCCCTTGGCCCCAAGGCCCAGGCCGTTGCACAGGATTTCGCCGAACCTGGAGGTAAGGAATGGCCCAATGGACGCCGACATGAGTAAAAGTCCTGACATGGTCCCCTTTTTCTCCGGATACCATTTAAGCCCGGTGGCAACTGAGGAATTATAGATAAGGCCGGAGCCGATTCCGTTTACCACGCCGAAAAACAGATAAAACATGGGCACCGATGTGGTAAGCCCTCCCACCAGCCAGCCAAAGCCATAAAGAAAGCCTCCCAGATAAATCACGATTCTGGGACCGATCTTATCAACCGCCCTGCCGGAAAAAATACCAAGTGTGGCCGCAAACAGCTGTTGTATGGTATAAGCAATGGAAATCTGGCTGTCCGTTCCCCCCGTGGCCTCCATAATAGAAGCTTTAAACACAGAATAAGCTGAAATTCCCGCTGCCACGAAAATGACAATCCAGGATGCCGCAAATACCTTTTTCCTTAAGCTGTAATCTTGTGCAGTTGCCATGTAATACCCTCCTTCATCATTTTGTTATTTTTTTAACAATTATTGCGCAGATGTCTCCCGGAGATTGCATCTTAGACCAGGGGGTGGTAAAAGTGTTGACTCAATCTTAGGTTATCTTTATTATATAGCCATTCATTATACATATCCAATTGAAAGCAATGTGCTTTTCGTGCACTTTTTATAGGGTTTTTCTATGAGTCCGGATTTTTATATGTATATTTTGTATTATTATCCCACCTCATTCCACGTATCCATTTGCTTTTTTAACAAACAAAGACAGGCGTATCGATGGTTTTCATCAATACACCTGTCTTTCTTCCATATATAATATCAAATATAATATCAATTCATGGCTATAACTTAATTACCAGACAATATCCGCGCAATTTCACTATCCTCGTTCAGGATAACCGTCTTGTTATCCCCCCTCAGGGAAGCCTTTATGGCATCCAGGGAACGCACGTAATTATAGAAATCCGCCTTGGCCTCATCATTATAGGCTTCGCTCAATATCTGCATGTATCTTGCCTCGCCCTCGGCCTTGATCTTCTCAGCCTCCGCATCGGCCTTGGCCACGGTTTCCTTCACGGTCTTGTCAGTCTCGTTCTTAATCAGGGAGGACTGGTATTCCCCGTCCGCGGTATACTGGGCCGCGATGTTGTTACGCTCGGAAATCATCCGCTGGTATACCGATTCCTTGTTGGAATCCGGCAGATCCAGCTTCTTTGTCTCCACTGCATAGATATGGATGCCGTAGGAATCCATGGCAGTGCCGATGTTGTCCGTGATTGTCTTTGCCAGGTCGCCGTCGCGCCCGGATATGATGTCCGCCTGGTTGGTGGAACTGAGCACGTTCTTGATTGAGTTATACACCACATTGCCCAGCCTGACCTCTGCCTTTTCCTTGCTGGCGTTTAAGGAGGACAGGTACTTGACCGGGTCGTTGATATCCCAGATGACAAAGGAATCCACGGTCATCACCTTCTTATCCTTGGTGGTCACGTCGCTGGGGTACAGGTCCGATATCATCTTGTACCTGGGTATCTTCTGTACGGACTGGAGGAAAGGTACTTTTAAGGAGGGGCCTGCGCTGTCCTCTATGCGCACCACCTTCCCGAACTGTATGATCAGGCTGTATTCATTGGCCCTTGTCACCACTACCGGGTTGAAGATGGTGACGGCCATCAGGACGATTACAACAATCCCTATGTTCCTCATAAACTTTGTCAGTGTCCTCATTCCTGGGTACCTCCCTTCTGGCTGTCACTTACAAAAGAATCCAGGGGCAGCATGGTCTGGGTGCCGTCCGAACCATTGACAATGACCTTGAGGCCCGGAAGCAGTTCCTCCATTGTCTCATAGAACATCCTCTTCTTCGTGATCAGCGGGTACTTGGCGTACTCCTCATACATGTCGTTGAAACGGGATACCTGTCCCTCCGCCTCGCTGATACGCTGCTGCCTGTAAGCCTCCGCATCCCTGGCAGCCTTATCCGCCCTGGCATTGGCCGCCGGCAGCTGCTCTGACTGGTACTTCTTGGCCTCGTTTATCTTGGTGTCCATGCCCTGTTTGGCATCCTCCACTGCCTTGAACGCATTGTTCACTGCCTCGGTGGGAGGCTCCGCATCCTGTATGGTCACATTGACAATCCCGATTCCGATGTCCTCCTGCTCCAGGCGCTCGGAAAGCAGTGCCTTGACCCTGGCCTGTATCTCGGATTTGCCGGTGGTGATGACCTCGTCCACGCTGTAGGACCCCACCGTGTCCCTGATATAGGACTGGGCCAGGTTCTTAAGGATGGATATGGCATACTGGCTGTTGATATAAGCCTTGATGGGATCCACAATCTGGTATTCAATATAGAAATCCACGTTCACAAAGTTGAAATCCTTGGTTATCATCTCTGATTCAGAAGGAATGGATACCGTGTTTTCCGGCCCTCCCTCCCCGTCATCCACCCTGCTGGACGCATTGATATGGCTGTTAATGAGCGGCGCTCCGCCTGTCTGGGCACTGTAATCCGGGTCATAGCCAATGGGCATGCCCCTGATTTCCTTGGACATCTTATACACCTTCTGTATGAAGGGATACTTGAACTTAGGTCCCGAGGTCATGACGCTGGAAGGCCTTCCGAAGGTGGTGACCACAGCCATCTCATTCTCGGACAGCGTATAAAAGGAATCCAGGGCAGCTACCGCCACCAGCACCAGGATGATTATGAACTTAACAGGGCGCAGCATCCGCTTCATCTTCTTATTGCTTTCCGCGCCATTGTCAATGACAACTTCCGGTCCGTCTTTTCCGCTTTTCCCGCCAGGACCCACAAACTTCTTACCCATAAAAAAATTCATTCAGGCTCTCCTCCTTTTGCATAATTATTATCAGTATATCACAGCTTATCTCCCCATAATAGTTTTTTTATCTTTATATTTATTACAAATTGCACAATATCCGTGGTGGAATACCGGTATTCCTTTTTCATACCTACCCATACATGGCAAACCATGCTATCATATAGTTGTTAAAGAAATAACAAATTAAATAAATTTTACATATACTGGGAGGTATTATCATGAGATTTACATTACCTAGGGATTTGTATCACGGCAAGGATGCGATTGAAGCATTAAAGACACTGACAGGAAAGAAAGCATTTGTTGTTGTGGGCGGCGGCTCCATGAAGCGTTTCGGATTCCTGGACAAGGTTGTGGATTATCTGAAGGAAGCCGGCATGGAAGTAGAGCTGTTTGAAGGCGTTGAGCCAGATCCTTCTGTTGAGACTGTCATGAAGGGCGCAAAAGCCATGGAGGCTTTCCAGCCTGACTGGATTGTTGCCATGGGCGGCGGTTCACCCATCGATGCTGCCAAGGCCATGTGGGCATTCTATGAGTACCCCGACACATCCTTTGACGATTTAATCATACCATTTAATTTCCCGACCCTGCGCACCAAGGCAAAATTCTGTGCGATTCCTTCCACATCCGGCACTGCCACGGAAGTGACCGCATTTTCCGTTATCACTGATTACAGCAAGGGAATCAAATATCCTCTTGCGGATTTCAACATCACACCTGATGTGGCTATCGTTGACCCGGCCCTGGCTGAGACCATGCCGAAGAAGCTGACCGCGCACACAGGTATGGATGCCATGACACATGCCATCGAGGCATATGTGTCAACCCTTAACTGCGAGTATACGGACCCGTTAGCCCTCCATGCCATCGAGATGATTAACGGGTATCTGATACCATCTTATAACGGTGATATGGAAGCCCGTGATAAGATGCACGATGCACAGTGTCTGGCCGGAATGGCATTTTCCAATGCTTTGCTTGGAATCGTCCACTCCATGGCCCACAAGACCGGTGCAGCATATTCAGGCGGCCACATTGTTCACGGTTGTGCAAATGCAATGTACCTGCCAAAGGTTATTAAATATAACTCCAAAGAACCTGAGGCCGCTGCAAGATATGCTAAGATTGCCAGATTCATCAACCTGGAAGGAAACACAGACGAGGAACTGACCGATGCCCTCATTGCACGTATCCGTGAAATGAACAAGGCTCTGGATATCCCAACCTGCATCAGGGACTATGAAGGCGGGATCATCGATGAGAAGGAATTCATGGATAAGCTGCCAACCGTTGCAGAACTGGCTGTAGGTGATGCGTGCACGGGTTCCAACCCAAGGGCCATCACTCCTGCTGAAATGGAAAAGCTGCTGAAATGCTGCTTCTATGATGAGGAAGTCACATTCTAATGCCCCCCTAACGTGTTAGAGATATCTCTAATACACTCCATATAAACGGTTTGTTTTTACTGCCCGAAAAGAGGCGGAAAGGATTCGACCTTTCCGCCTCTTTTCACGTCCGGATTTTTCCAGGCACCGAAACACCGTTTTACCGGCTTACCAGGAGCCGTTCCATATACCGCAGATACCCGCACAGCCCAATCACCAGGAACACTTCCAGGATGCTGGTGATAAAACCTGCCCGCAAAAGGAGCAGGCAGGCGCAGGCAGCCATAAGCCACATGATATTCCATGCCTGCCTGTACCTTGGCCTGTCCCTGCTGCTGAGGAAACGCAGGAAGCCTACAATACCCAATGCCAGAAGGATGGGGGATAAAAATGCCAGCAGCACGTGCAGATGGGCTTTTAAGGGATATTGTTCCGGGGTATAGGGAATCATAACCGCTGTAAGGAGGAATGCCGCTGCGGTGTACACCAGGCTTTTCCCGGCAATGTTCCTGTATCTTCCTATATTAAAGAGATAGCGGACATAGATGCAGTAGTATATTCCGGTAAAAATGCCCCAAACGGCAAACAGTAACTTATGGCCTGACAGATTGCCAAGAACGGAAAGGTTTGTGTCGGTCCAGCTGTCAAGGGATGCTAACAGTACCGTTGCGCCCGGTACTAAATAGATGGTAAAGAGATCGTATTTGCCTTTAAACCGTCCTGAAGCGCCTTTCATGGCCCCTGGCCTCCTTTATCAGATGTTCCTGCCGCATAAGCGGCTTATGATTGCATCGGCCTTCCTGAACAGAGCAGGCTCAGCCGCAAAAACGGAAACAGGGAGCAGGTCCCTCCGGATGGATGAACCGCTCCCTATCATTATCTGATAAAGATCCTGTTTTTACACTTGAATCATTTTCCTTAAAAGGGTACTTTAATCCATGCCCTTTAACAGCTTCTCAACACTGGAAAGCTTCACGCACAGGGCAAACAGCTCAGATGCGGTAACCAGATCGCCTAACGGCGGATAGGTCGGGGCAATACGGATGTTGTTGTCCTGAGGATCCTTTCCATATGGATAGGTTGCCCCGGCAGGAGTCATCACAACGCCGGCCTTCTTGCATCTTGCAACGATGTCCTTTGCACAGCCGTCCAGGGAATCAAAGGAAATGAAGTAACCGCCCTTTGGCTGGGTCCACTCCCCGATTCCAAGGCCGCCCAGTTCCCGTTCAAGGATTTCTTCCACTGCCTCAAACTTGGGACGGATGATGTCCGCGTGCTTTCTCATGTGTTCCACCATTCCGTGGATATCCCCGAAGAAACGCACGTGCCTTAACTGGTTTACCTTGTCATGTCCAATGGTCTGGTTCTTCAACTGTGCCTTGATGTCCTCCAGGTTGTTGTGGGAGGTGGCAAGGGCCGCAACGCCGGAACCAGGGAAGCTGATCTTGGAGGTGGACGCAAACTTATATACCAGATCCGGGTTGCCTGCGCGCTTACACTCTGCCAGGAGTTCAATCAGGTGGTCCTGGTCATGGTCGTAGAGATGGTGCACACCGTATGCATTATCCCAGAAAATCCTGAAATCAGGCGCTGCCGGCTCCAGCCTTGCAAAGCGGCGCACGGTCTCATCGGAATAAGAATAGCCCTGTGGGTTGGAATACTTGGGAACGCACCAGATTCCCTTGATGGAATCATCCGATGCCACCAGCTCTTCCACCATATCCATATCCGGACCCTGGGGAGTCATGGGGACATTAATCATCTCAATGCCAAAATACTCAGTGATGGCGAAATGACGGTCATATCCGGGAACGGGGCATAAGAATTTAACCTTATCCAGCTTGCACCATGGGGTATTGCCCATGATTCCGTGGGTCATGGCGCGGGATACCGTGTCGTACATAACGTTCAGGCTGGAGTTGCCGTACAGGATAACCGTGGAAGGATTCACTTCCATCATGTCAGCCAGCAGTTCTTTTGCCTCGTCAATACCCGTAAGCACGCCGTAGTTGCGGCAGTCGGTCCCGTCCTCGCAGGTCAGGTCATCATTGCTGCTGAGGACATCCATCAGTCCCATGGAAAGGTCTAACTGCTCCACACATGGCTTGCCTCTGGACATATCCAGCTTTAAATCCTTACCCTGCATTTCGCGGTACTGTGCCTTCAGTTCCTTGCGCAGTGCCACAAGTTCATCTTTGGTCATCTCTGCATATGGCTTCATAATATCCTCCTTGATACCCTTCATTATTCTTTTTACTCTTTTGTAGCCAGCAGGCGTACATCTGTCAGCCACCAGTTTACACTTTCGTGCATTGTACATAAGCATACACCAAGTGGGGCTTTCCGTCAATACAAAAATTTCTTATATTGGTGAAAGTTGTGCTTATGTTTCCCTTCTCTTTTTGTGCCTTTACTTATAGAGTGCCTTTTTGGGACCGTCCATTCCTTCTCTACGATCAGCGGGACAGCATCTCCTTCACGATCCGGTTCACCATGGCAGGGTCCGCCTTACCTTTCATGGCCCGCATGGTCTGGCCCACAAGATATCCCATGGCTCTTTCCTTGCCCCCATGGTAGTCCGCCACGGACTGGGGATTGGCCGCGAATACGCTTTCAATGGCACTGCGCAGGGCGCCTTCATCATTTACCACCTTCAGCCCTTTTTCCTCCACGTATGTTTCCGGCTCCACATCATTTGAAAAAATCTCCTCAAACACGGTCTTTGCAACCGTGCGGTTGATATCCCCCTGCTCCACCATCCGTATCAGGGACGCCAGGTTGGAGGGTGAAAAACGGATATCGTCCGTGTCCATCTCATGTTCCTTTAAAAGGCGCATGGCCTCCACCATAAGCCAGTTGGACACTTCCTTTGGACGGTTGCACAGTCTGACCGTTTCCTCAAACAAATCAGCCATGTGCTTGGAACTGGTAATCAGCCCGGCATCATACTGGGGAAGTCCGTATTCTTCCATATAACGGGCGATTTTCTCCGTGCGCAGCTCAGGCTGCCTTGCCCTGACATCCGCAATCCATTCATCGCTTATGATTACCGGAACCAGGTCCGGGTCCGGGAAATACCTGTAATCCTGGGCATCTTCCTTGGAGCGCATGGCTTTGGAGCTTTCCTTGTTGTCATCCCAGCGCCGTGTTTCCTGGATTACCTTTTTGCCCTCCTCCAGAAGTTCAATCTGGCGCTTCCTCTCCCCCTCAATAGCCCTTGCAATGGCCTTGAAGGAGTTTAAGTTCTTCATCTCCGTCCTGGTGCCCAATTCCCGGGCGCCCGCTTCACGGACAGACAGGTTCACGTCCGCGCGCATGGAGCCTTCCTGCAGCTTACAGTCAGAGGCGCCCAGGTACTGGATGATCAGACGCAGCTTCTCCAGGTATGCGATTACCTCCTGGGCATCCCTCATGTCCGGCTCGGATACGATTTCAATCAAAGGCACACCGCTCCTGTTATAATCCACCAGGGAACAGTCCTCCCACTCATCGTGGATCAGCTTGCCTGCATCCTCCTCCATGTGGATTTCATGGATTCCCACCTTTTTCTTTACCCCGGATGCAGTCTCTATCTCCACCCAGCCATCGTGGCATATGGGAAGGTACAGCTGGGAAATCTGATAGTTCTGGGGGTTATCCGGATAAAAATAATTCTTTCTGTCGAATCTGCAGTATTGGTTAATCCGGCAGTTGGCCGCAAGGCCCACGGCCATCGCATACTCCACCACCTGTTTATTCAGCACCGGAAGGGAACCCGGCATGCCCGTGCATACAGGACATGTGTGGGTATTAGGCGCTCCTCCGAATGCAGTGGGGCAGGAACAGAATATCTTGGTCTTGGTGGCCAGCTCCACATGGACCTCCAATCCGATTACGGTTTCATACTGTCTGCTCATGATATGGCCTCCTCTTTCCCGGAATGTACATCCAAATGGGACATATCCGGCATCTCCCGTTTTCCTGTGCATTCATATGCATAGGCTGCCCGGATGATATCCTTTTCCTTAAAACAGTCCCCAATAAGCTGCAGGCCGATGGGAAGTCCCTTTGAATCCCTGCCGCAGGGAACGCTTATCCCTGGCAGGCCTGCCAGGTTCACGGAAATGGTGTAAATGTCGCCCAGATACATTTTTAAGGGATCCCTGAGGGATTCCCCGAGGCGGGGGGCCGTGTCCGGGGACGCAGGCGCCAGGATTACGTCGAAGCGCTCAAAGGCACGGTCAAATTCCTGTTTAATCAGGGCCTTTGTGCGCAGCGCCTTCAGATAATATGCGTCATAGTAACCGGAGCTTAATACAAAGGATCCCAGCATGATACGCCGCTTCACCTCAGGCCCAAAGCCCTCGGAGCGGCTCTTTTTATACATGCTGTGAAGCCCGTCATAGTCCGGCGTGCGGTATCCGTACTTCACGCCGTCAAAGCGTGAAAGGTTGGAACTGGCTTCCGCGGATGCGATAACATAATAGGCAGGGATGGCATAGTCCACCAGCTTCAGATCAAAGGTTTCCACCACGGCTCCCTTTTCCTTTAACACCCGGGCCGCTTCCAGCACCGCTTCCCTTACCTCAGGATCCAGGCCCTCTCCCAGATAGCTTTCCGGGACGCCGATGCGCATGCCCTTCACATCATCCACAAGGGCGGAGGTAAAGTCATAGCTGTCCCGTCTGACAGAGGTGCTGTCCTTGGGGTCGTGGCCTGCCAGCGTTTCCAGTATGGCCGCGCAGTCAGATACATCCTTTGCCACAGGCCCGATTTGGTCCAGGGATGAACCATAGGCAATCAGGCCGTAGCGGGACACGGTCCCGTATGTCGGCTTGATTCCCGTGACGCCGCAAAAAGAACTGGGCTGGCGGATGGAACCGCCGGTATCCGAGCCAAGGGCGTAAAAGCATTCACCGGCAGCCACAGCCGCACAGGAACCGCCTGAGGAACCGCCCGGAACATGTTCCGGGTTCCAGGGATTCCTGGTGACGCCAAAGGCCGAGGTTTCCGTGGTGCTCCCCATGGCGAACTCATCCATGTTGGTCTTTCCCAGGATCACGGCTCCTGCCTGTTCCAGGTTAAGGACTGCCTGGGCCGTGTAGGTGGGTATGAAATTGTATAGTATCCTGGAACTGCAGGTGGTCTTAAGTCCTTTTGTGCACATGTTGTCCTTCACGGCCATAGGCACCCCGGCCAGGGGGCCGGTAAGGGTTCCTGCCTCAATCCGTCCCTGTACCTCTGACGCCCGTTTTAACGCTCCCTCCTCATCCACGGTCACATATGCGTGGATGGACGGCTCCAATGCCTTTATCCGCTCCAGGGCCGCCTGGACGGCCTCCACGGCCGTCACCCGGCCCTCCTTAATATACCTGCCCAGTTCAAGGGCGGTTAATTCTGATAATCCCATTCTTCCTGTCCTCCTGCTCTGACTCCCTATACGGTCTTCGGGACCTTGAACGCCCCATCCTTCTGTTCCGGCGCATTGGCAAGGATATTGTCACGGTCCTCCCCGCCAGACACCACATCCTCCCGGAACACGTTGCTCACAGGAAAGATATGGGTCATGGGTTCCACTCCCTCTGTGTCCAGTTCATTCAGCTTGTCAATATAATCCAGCATGCGTCCCATATCCTTTTTGGCTTCCTGCTTTTCTTCCTCTGAAAGCTCCAGCTTGGCCAGGATACCCACATACTCAATGGTCCCGTCATCTATGATATTTGCCATGATTTTTACTCCTTTCTATCTGCAGACTGCTGCGCATCCATACCATCTACGGCTCCAGCCTTGTCACATCGCGCTACGGTTCCAGCCTTGTCACGTCACGCGGGAACATACAGGTCTCCCTTACATTCTGTTCATCCAGAAGCCGCATGGTCAGCCGCTCAAGGCCGATTCCAAGGCCGCCGTGGGGCGGCATTCCATATTTAAAAATCATCAGGTAGGATTCTATATCCTTTGGGTCCATATCCCGCTTCCCCATCTTCTCAAGGATAGCGTGGTAGTCGTGGATCCGCTGTCCGCCCGTGGTAACCTCCAGCCCCTTAAACAGAAGGTCGAAGCTGAGGGTAAACCTGGAATCCTCCGGGTCATCCATTGCATAGAAGGGGCGCTTTTTAGAAGGGTAATGGGTCACAAACACAAAATCGCTTCCATACTCTTCTTTGAAGTAACGGCCAATCAGCAGCTCCTCCTCAGGTTCCAGGTCATATGGGTTGCGTATTTTCCTGTTGTATTTCCCAGACACCAGCTTCTTAGCCTCGTCAAAGCGCACTGCGGGGATCCGGCTCACATCGGGAAGCCCTGCCTTCAGTATATCCAGTTCCTTCCCATACTCCTTCCTTAACAGTTCCATGACATACTGGAGCATGCCTGTCTCCATGTCCATCACGTCTTCAAATCCATCGATATAGCCCATCTCAAGATCCAGGCTGGTGTATTCGTTCAGATGGCGGGTGGTGTTATGCTTTTCCGCCCGGAACACAGGCGCTGTCTCAAACACACGGTCATAAACACCCACCATGGTCTGTTTATAAAACTGGGGACTTTGTCCAAGCTCCGCCTTTTTATTGAAATAATCCAGCTTGAACACATTGGAACCGCCTTCCGCCCCCCTGGCCACGATTTTAGGCGTGTGTATTTCCGTAAAGCCCTGACTGAACAGGTAATCCCTGAATCCCCTTACGATTCCTTCCTGAATCTTGAATTTTGCCCGCTCCCTTATATTGCGCAGGGAAATGGGCCTCAGTGCCAGCTTTGTCTCCAGGGAAGTGTTAAGCTTCCACTTGTTCACCGGGATAGGCATGGTGTCCGCGGGACGGGACAGGATCCTTATATCCTCCAGACGGATTTCAAATCCATGGGGCGCCCTTTCCTCTTTCCTCACAGTGCCCTTTACCTCTACCGCGCATTCTTCCTTTAAATCTTTTATATCCACATCCCCGGCAGCTCCCTCGCACACGCACTGCACCAGCCCCTCCGCTTTCCTGAGGATTACAAATGCCACCTCGCCCATGTGGCGTATGGTGTGCACGGTTCCGTTCATGCGGACCGTCCTGCCCTCATGATTCCCGCTTATCACTTCCTGGATTCCCAGGACTTCCTTTTCCCTTACTCCGCTGATAAATTCCATGGTATTCGCTCCTTTCGGAACGTCCGGCATGTGCATGAGGATAGAAATCCCCTATCTGGATAAAGACCTCACACCGGTACGTTCTGGCCTGCAATCTGGCGCTGGATTGGTTTTATTATTTTGTAACGCGCCAGTGACATCCGGTTCCGGGACATTTTCCTGCAAGAACATTTGCCTATAAGAATATTTTCCTGAAAGAACATTTTCCTGCAATAAAAAACGCCCCGGAACACAGTAACTGCATTCCGGGACGGGATTACATCCATAAGACATTCCCGCGGTACCACCCGCATTGAGACCTTGACCTGTATGACAGCGCTGCACTGCGCAAATCAGCGCCATTCTTCATAAGGTGTCCGTTCTCCTCTCTCTGCACGTAACGTGTGCAACGGGTATACCTACTGTCAGTCCTGGCCGTGTACGGACAGAACCGCTTCAATATACCAGCTCCAGAGTGTTCCCTTCGCCCAGTCCTGCGCGGCGGCGCTCTCAGTCGGTGACGCCCCCTTCCTGTTACATTCCTCAGGCAAGAGTCTCTTTCATTGCTTTTAATTATTTATCTACTAAAATAGTACATCGGCGTGATAAAGTCAAGAACTAAAATTTGTCACTTTTCATTTTTAGAAAATTTGTATATTCAGACGTCCTTTTTCATACATTGGACTATGGAATCTTAATATCATAAAGGAGCATAGCATGTTATCCATGGACGATTTCCGGTACACAGCCGACCTTCCCTATCCGCCCATTAAGGTCGAAATGAAAAATCCCGCCTATGCCAAGGCCATGTTGGACAACATCGGAGGCCTTAACTCTGAAATGTCCGCCATCAGCCTGTATGTGTATAATAACCTGATTATGGAAGAAAAGGATGAGATTGCCACTATATTCCGCAAGGTAAGCATTGTGGAAATGCATCATTTGGAAATTTTCGGAAAACTGGCGCTGCAGTTGGGGGAAGACCCAAGGATGTGGACCCATTACGGCTGTAAAAAAACCTACTGGTCCCCCAGCTACAACCAATACCCCAGCGAACTCCCGGCGCTGATGCACAATGCCATCAACAGTGAGAAGGCCGCCATCAGCAAATACCAGCATCAGATTGCCTACATACGGGACGAGAATATCACAGATATCCTGCGCCGTATCATACTGGATGAGCGGCACCATGTGGAGATTTTCGAGCAGGTTTACAGGACATACTGCTAATCAGGCATGCCTTATATTGGTAAATCCAGAGATTTCCCGGTTGATGGTGCACAGGTCATCCACATCCATATCATGGATATCGTCATGGCCTGTAATTCTTGCAAACGTCTTAATCTCATCCAGGGATACCCGCAGGAAATTAGCGACCCTCATGGCGGCGGCTTCTCCTGGCAGACGGCGGCGCAGCTCCTCATCCTGGGTCGCCACGCCCACCGGGCACATACCGGTGCCGCAGATACGGTACTGCTGGCAGGCAGCGGCAATCAGGGCCGCAGAGGCAATGGCAACCGCATCCGCTCCCATGGCCAGGGCCTTGGCAAAATCAGAGGATACCCTGAGTCCCCCTGTAATCACAAGGTCAATGTCCGCCCCTGCTTCATCCAGATACTTCCTGGCGTGGTACAGGGCATATATGGTGGGGACACTGGCGGCGTCCCGGATCAGCTTCGGGCTGGCCCCAGTGGCGCCGCCGCGGCCGTCAATGGTTATGAAATCCGGCCCGGCAAACACACAGTACTCCAGATCCCGCTCAATCCGGCCCGCCGCAATCTTAATGCCTATGGGCCTTCCGTCTGATTCCTCACGAAGCTTTTCCACCAGCGCCTTCAGGTCCTCCCTGGTGTCAATCCCCGGAAAACGTGAGGGACTGATTACATCCTGCCCCAGGGGCTTGTTCCTGACCGCCGCAATCTCAGGCGTCACCTTTTTCCCCGGCAGATGGCCTCCCATGCCAGGCTTTGTCCCCTGTCCAATCTTAATCTCTATGGCATCCGCGTTCTTTAAGTTCTCCTCTGTCACACTATAAAGGTTGGGTACATATTCAAAAATATACCGGTATGCGGCCTCCCTCTCTTCCGGAAGGATTCCTCCCTCGCCAGAACACATGGCTGTACGCACCATTGCGCTTCCCTTTGCCAGCGCGGTCTTGGTCTCCTTTGACAGGGCGCCAAAGGACATATGGGAGATATACACCGGATGCTCCAGTACCATGGGTTTTCTTGCATGTTTCCCGATAATGGTCTCCGTCTTAACCGGGGCATGCTCATCTAACGGCATAGGATTTAACTGTGCCCCTAAAAACAGGATGTCGTCCCACCCCGGCATAGGCATCTGGGTACCCATGGCGGCAATGATGGACTGGCCCTTTACCGCCATCTCATGAATCTCATCCATGTACCGGCTGTCCGTCCCCACCCTGGCATATTCCGGGTCATACCCGGGCGCTTCCCCGGTAATATGACCGGAAGAAGCCGTATCTGCCGGTGCGGGCTGTGTCCCATTCCGCCCTGCCGCTGCTGTTTCCTGTCCCAGGCCGTGTACTGACTGGCCCGGCCCTCCGGAGGATTCCTCATCTGACGCAGGCTCATCTGCCCCGCCGCCAGCCAGCACCATCTTGTCAGAAGCCACCCTGCACACAGGACAGACCAGAAGTTCACTGACCTTTGTTCCTTCTTTCTCCTCATCATACACTGAACCACAGAACCTGCAACGGTATACTGCCATAACCCTACCCCTTTCTCTTACTGATTTTCGTTTGCTTAATAATAGTAATTATTACTATTTTATGATATCACAGATATTCCGCCATGTCCAGCATATATTAATCAAATGTCACCTGTTTTACATAACATCAGATAATACCTGGACAAGACCTTTTCATGCCATTGACTTTACCATATAGAAAATGCTACAATAGCTTTCATGTACAAACGAGAAAGGATGTCATTACATGTCACAAGAGAATAAGATGGGCACCATGCCCGTTAAGAGGCTGTTGGTTACCATGTCCCTGCCAATGATCATTTCCATGCTGGTCCAGGCGCTTTACAACATCGTGGACAGTGTTTTTGTATCCATGATTAACCAGGCAGCCCTCACTGCTGTTTCCATGGCATTTCCCATCCAGAACCTGCTGATTGCAGTGTCCGCAGGAACCTGTGTGGGTGTCAATGCCCTTCTGTCCCGCTCCCTGGGGGAACGGAATGCAAAAAATGCCAACCTGGCCGCTGTCAATGGCCTGTTCCTGGCATTCGTAAGCTTCCTGTTCTTTGCCCTGTTCGGAATATTCGGGGCGCGTATCTTCTTCGAGAGCCAGACGGATAACCCGGTCATCATTGAATATGGAATCCAATATCTGCAGATTGTATGTATCTTCAGTTTCGGCCTGTTCGGGGAAATGATGTTCGAGCGTATCCTCCAGTCCACGGGCCAGACCTTCTACTGCATGATTACCCAGGGCACCGGCGCCATCATCAACATCATACTGGACCCGATCCTGATATTCGGGCTTCTTGGCATTCCTGCCATGGGAATCCGTGGCGCTGCCGCTGCCACTGTATTCGGCCAGATTGTTGCCATGGTCTTAGCCGCCATCCTGAACCATGCCAAAAACAAGGATGTGCGCATCAGCTTCAAAGGATTTTCCCCACACGGCAGGACCATTTCCATCATCTATCAGGTGGGTGTTCCTTCCATTATAATGCAGTCCATCAGTTCCGTCATGACCTTTGGACTGAATAAAATCCTTATCAGCTTCTCGGAAACAGCCGTAGCCGTTTTTGGCGTATATTTCAAGCTTCAGAGCTTTATCTTCATGCCCATATTCGGCCTGAACAACGGTATGATTCCTATTATTGCTTACAATTACGGCGCCCGTAACAAAAAGCGTATCATGGAAACCATCCGCCTGAGTATCGGTATCGCAGTTTTTATCATGCTCATCGGCCTGGCCGTATTCCAGCTTATGACGCCCCAGCTGCTTGAGCTGTTCCAGGCGGACGCGGACATGCTGTCCATCGGAGTACCTGCCCTCAGGATCATAAGCCTCAGCTTCCTCTTTGCAGGCTACTGCATCATCGTGGGTTCTGTCTTCCAGGCCATGGGCAACGGCGTATACAGCCTGATTGTATCCATCGCCAGACAGCTGGTATGTATCCTCCCGCTGGCCTACTTCTTTGCCCGGGCATTCGGACTCCATGCCGTATGGTATTCCATCCCCCTGGCTGAGATTACCTCCGTGGTACTGAGTTCCATCCTGTTCAGGAAAATCTATGTGGAGAAGGTGAAACCACTGGGGGAGTAGTCCTTCTGCATAAGGAATAGAAAGGTACCATGTACCACCGCACAGGCGGCGTTTACTAACTTCCATATAGGAAGATAGGAACGCCGCTTTTATTTCCATATGTTCCTTGACAGGGGGCAAGGAAACGGCCCGCGGATACTTCCCGTTGCGTTACCAGAAAGATATAGCCGCAGGATGGGACAAAATAGGTGTTGCCGGATATCAGAGGGCTGATTTGGGGGATACCGAATATATATGCTATTGAGCTGGAATTGAAATGGATGATTATTTCTGGAAATGCGCCAATTAAGATTGGATTGAGAAAGTGAAAGTCTGCAATGGATTGGAAAACGCGCAGGAGTTAGATACATATTAATAGTAGCGCCAAGAGCCCGACTTGACACTACCGCAAGAGGAGAATCCCACACAAGCCAAATTGGTGATAATAACACTATGTATTACCCACTTTTCATTCGATTCCAGTGAAAATAGTCCGGGCTTAACTCTCTACTGATATAGATAAACCACACTGGAACTTAATATATTCTGGTTTACGGTATCGCGAAAAAAATGTGGAATTCCTTTAAGGAGCCAATTTTTCACTTATACAATTTAGCCTTGGCTATGTTTAAAAATTTCTTTAACATATCATACCTCCTCTTAATTATAGTGTAATATAAAGAAAACCAAATGTATACCAAAAAATTTTAATAGATTTCTATAAATAAAAATTATTATTGACAGTTAATAAATATGATGCTATCCTGCCCATAACAAGCATCTGGTCATACAAGAGGAGGTAAGTTTTGAAAATAAAAATCATTAAAGGAACACTCGGACATCTGAAGGACTGTAGAGAGGCGCTTATGAAATCCTCACTAGGAAATCATTATTTCCAAAGCGTTGAAAGTGCGGATAAAGCAATTGAAGAAGGCTTGAATCAAGGGACCCTGTTTGTTGTATTGGCAGAAGATGAATGCATCGGGTTTATGTACTATATTGAAAATGGTGCGTTTCACAGCTTTCCCTTATTGCATCTTATAGCGGTTAAAGAATCATACAGGGGGCAGGGAATCGGAAAACATCTTCTTGAGTATTTTGAAGGAATATCCGCAAGAAATAAATTCTTTTTAGTAGTTGCTGACTTTAATCCGGATGCAAAACGGTTTTATGAAAACAATGGATATTGTCAGGTTGGTAAAATTCCCGGTTTATACCGCGATGGAATTACTGAATATTTAATGATGAAAAAATAGCCCATCCATGCATGATAATTCTGTTATCCATCAACCTACCCTCCAAAATACAGACTGTCCCCCAGCAGATACATATCTGATCCAGCAGCTATCAATTGCTCAGATGAATTTTTGTATTGGACCAGATATTCCCTGTCATCCATATCCTTATATAGGTAATACCATCTCCATCCTAACTGCACCTCCCCTACATCATCTTCATAGATTTCAACCACATCTCCTCCATCAGAAACATGGTATATATGCAGCATCCCAGAAAAATAGTCTGTTTCCAACCGTTCAAGTACAATCATTTCATCGCGATTGTCATGGGTCAGGTCTGCCATGATTACCTTGATATCCCCGGCAGGGTAATTCTGACTTAGAAACTATTCGTATGCCGCGGAATCGTTGGGCGGGATTTTAGTGATTACCATAACCAGTATGGCTGCCAATATGAGCAGGGCGGTTAAAAAGAGCTTTTTCATTCATGCCTCCTAATATTATCATGAACCTGCAATTATCCGCCGAATGAATTCAATAAATGCCGGAAAGCCTGCGAACCCAGGCCATTCCGGCATGTAAGCACGTCTAAAAAGATAAGGAACCACCATCTGGCCCAGATTACCGGCCCGGCCAGCTACACACTTTCCAAAAACCCATACCGGTCCTCACTGTGCGCTGTAATTCAGCCGGACCGTGATCATCGCGGTCTTAGACCTTGAACTGGTATCCAGCACCCCGTCATAGCTGTACGACTCGGAACTGGAATTCTTCGCCGTAATCTGGAACACGCCCAGGTTGGCGCTCAGAAGCTTTCCGGGGGCTCCGCCCGTTCCCGCCGCCATGATATCAATCCGGTTCTTAGCATTGGCCGTTGCCTTCTCAATTAAATCCAGCTTCATTTCATCCAGCTTTGTGTAATAGTATTCCGGCTGTTCGGATTCCAGTTCCACCCCTGCCTCAATCAGCGTGGTGATATCCCTGGAGATTTCCTCTACCTTGTCAATATCATGGGAGGTGACCGTCATGCCCTGCGTCAGGTCATAGCCGTCCTGTTCCTCTCCCAGATATCTTCCCTCTTCATCATATCTTGATGTATAGGTCTGGGAAATGTTGATGGAGCTGAATACCATCTCATCTTCGTCCACACTGTTTTCTTCCAGGTACTTTTTCACCAGCTGCGCATCCTTTTTAATGGTGCTGTATGCCTCCTTCGGCGTATCTCCGTGGACAGAGAAGCTTCCCCTCCACACAATCAGGTCAGATTCAAAATCACAGCTTGCTGACCCGGTGGCCGTAATCCCGCTTCCCCCTCCCGTTTTCTTGTAGTCCACCAGACCTCCTGTAAAAATGCTCACACAGGCAACTGCACTGACAGCTGCAATCAGGGCGATTACAACGGACTTATATTCCCGCATCTGATATTCTCCTCCTTTTCCATTATCTTCTATCTCATGGATTCAGTATAACATGGCAAAAAACAAAAACAAGAACGGTTTTCTTAATTATTTCTGGCAAATAACCTACCATGCGGTTGCCTCTTTCATGATAAATGTGATAGAATAATCCAATAGTGTAGTCTATGGTATGAGGTGCTGACATGGAAAAACGTCACCGCGGTGCGGGTACAATTATAATAATCATGGCTCTTGTCCTTTCCCTGTCCCCATTGTGGACAGGCATTATTTATGCTTCCAGTCCTTCTTCTGCCCCGGCAGCCTACAAAGACATACCGGATGCGGATGCGCGGACCCTTACCGTGGCATTTTCACCCGTACCTGGCATATGTTACCCGGATGCATATGGCAATTACAAGGGACTTATGGTTGATTATCTCAATGAAATCGCAAAATATAACAATTGGGATTATGAATATGTAAGCGTTGATCCGGAGTTCCTCCTGGATGAATTCCTTGCAGGAAAATATGACTTATTAGGGGGTATCTTTCATCTGAACGGCTATGAGTCCCAGATTGCCTACCCCAAATACAGTATGGGCAACAGTAAGGCAGTACTTCTTTGCCACAAAGATGACCCTGACATAAAGAGCTATGAACTCAGTACCCTGAACGGCAAGATAATCGGCGTATATGAAAATGCCCTTGAGAAACGCCAGCGGCTCCGCAATTTTCTCCAGATTAATAACCTTCAATGCGGTATCCGCACATATTCCTCCAAAGAAATCGGCGGGGACGGCAACATGTACCGTTTCCTGGAAACAGGGGAAGTGGATCTCCTTCTGGGCAACGAGTCAGAAGCCGACCATTACCGGGTTGCTGCGGAATTTCCGGCACAGCCCTATTATATCGTAACCCATGCGGGAAATGATGATATACTGGACGGCCTGAACCTGGGCCTTGAGAAAATCCTTAATTCCGACCCTAAATTTGCCGAGGAGCATTATGACCGGAACTTTAACAATATAAATAATTCCAAAATCCAGTTCACCAGCGGGGAAAAAGACTATATCGCATCCAAACAGACCGTAACCGTTGCCGTGGTAAATGCTTGGCATCCATTCTACTGCCTGAGGGATGATACGGAGCATCACAGCGGAATCATTCCTGACCTGCTTGCGAATATCTCAGATTATTCCGGCCTGGCCTTCGACTATGTGTTTACAGATACCTACGAGGAGGCCGTCCAGCTGGTCAGGGAACGGAAGGCGGATATGCTTGGCTATTATCTGGATTCCCAGGAGTCAGCCGCTGCCAACGGCCTTGCGGTTTCCAAATCCTATATAACGCTTAATAATATCATTGTCAAAAACAAATCCGCCAACTATCCATCCGATGGCCTGACAGCGGGCATCATGTCCGGATGCCGGCTTCCTGATTCGATCTCCGCCGCACAGGTGCGCTGCTTCGCCACGCCGCGCGATTACCTGGACGCTGTCAACCGGGGGGACGTTGATTTTGTATATGGTATATCCCCCGCAATTGAGCATGAGATGCAGATTCACAGGTATACCAACATCATACCGTTAAGCAGCATCAATAATAATATGGAAATCAGCTTTGCAATGGACCGCCCTATCAATCCGGACCTGATGACAATCCTGAATAAATCCATCTCCAGCCTGTCGGAGGAGGAAAAGATTTCCCTTTCTGACCGCAACCTGGTATCCATGGCTTACTCCTCCATGACAATGGGAGAACTGATTTATGCCAACCCTGTGGCCTTCATAATCATCTTCAGCGCATTTGTGCTGTTGTCAGCCGCATCCATCCTCTATATCATGAAGGCGCGGCTTAAGAACGCCATGATTCAGGGAGAGCTTGAAAAAGCAGAGGCCCAAAGCAGGGCCAAGGGAGAATTCCTGTCCAGGATGAGCCACGAAATACGTACACCCATGAACGCTATCATGGGGCTGGCCAACCTGACCTGCATGGAAGGACATCTTCCTGAACGTGTGGAGAATAATTTAAAGAAGATATTGTCCTCCTCCCAGTATCTGCTGTCCCTTATCAATGATATTCTGGATATGTCCAGGATTGAGAACGGGAAAATGGAAATAATGGACGAAAGTTTCTCCCTCCGCCACCTACTGGCGGATTTGGAGGGCATGATGCGCAGCCAGGCAGAATCCAAGGGCATCCTGTTCACAGTGGATTTGGCAATCACCCATTCCGATATCCAGGGCGATCCGGTCCGGTTAAGACAGGTGCTGGTGAACCTGCTGTCCAACGCAGTCAAATTCACCCCTGAGGGCGGCCAGGTAACGCTCCTGGTCCGGGAAACGGAATCCGATGAAACCAGGGCTGGCTTCCTCTTCTCAGTAAAGGACAATGGCATTGGGATTGCGGAAGAATATCAGAAACAGATTTTTGATTCCTTTGAGCAGATTGGGTCCTCCAGTGCAAAAAGCGCCGGAACAGGCCTTGGCCTTCCCATCAGCAGCAGTATTGTAAATGCGATGGGCGGTAAGCTGAAGGTAAAAAGCGCCCTTCATCAGGGGGCTAAGTTTTATTTCCAGGTCGTGTTCCAGCTGTCTGACCAGCCTGAGAAGCCTGCCAACTCCGCCGCGGAACCAGAAGTGCCAGGGTCTGCCCCCCTGGACGGTATGCGGATCCTGCTTGCTGAAGACAATGACCTGAACGCAGAAATCGCGACCGAGCTGCTTCAGATGAATGGGGCCAATGTAGAACGCGTATCCAATGGACTGGAAGCGCTGGAGCATTTTACTAAAAGCCCGGCCGGCACGTATCATGTAATCCTTATGGATATACGCATGCCGGTGATGGACGGCCTGGAGGCAACCAGACGGATCCGGGCCAACGCGGATCCGGCCGGCAGCTCCATTCCCATCATTGCCATGACTGCCAATTCCTTTAAGGAAGACTCTGATGCTGCTGTCCAGGCCGGCATGACCGGGTTTGTATCCAAACCAGTGGACATGGCATATCTGCTAGATGTATTGAGGCAAAGTCTTTATAATTAAAGTCTTTATAATTAAAGTCTATATAAACAAGGAAACATATTAAAAAAGCGGCTTTCATCCGTTTCACTTCCCATAGGGAAGCCACGGATACGGCCGCTTTATCTTTGTCACACTTCTGTCGATTGTCCGGATTTCCATTGTCTTATCTGTTCCAGACGCCTTTTAATTTCCGGCTCCTTCCCCTGGCCGTTTGGATGATAATATTCCCTGTCTATAAGCGCATCCGGCAGGCACTGCATGCGGGCCATCTTCTCCCCTGTGTCATGGGCATATACATACCCCTCCCCATAATGCAGTTCTTCCATCAGCTTCGTGGGCGCGTTCCTTATGTTCAAGGGGACGGTTTCCGCCATGGTTGCCTGGGCATCCTCTTTGGCTGTCTCATAGGCCGCATAGGCGGAATTGGACTTGGGGGCCATGGACAGGTAAATGACCGTATGGCTCAGATGTACATTGCACTCAGGCATACCCAGAAAATGACATGCCTGGTATGCTGCCACCGCAAGGGGCAGGGCCTGGCTGTCCGCCATTCCCACATCCTCACTGGCAAACCGGATCAACCGCCTTGCCACATACAGAGGGTCCTCCCCTGCTTCCAGCATCCTTGCCAGCCAGTAAACCGCTGCATCCGGGTCAGAGTTGCGCATGGACTTGTGGAGTGCGGAAATGATATTGTAGTGCTCCTCCCCCTTCTTATCATAGAGGAAGCTTTTCTTCCCAATGCACTGCTTCAGCACCTCCATGGTAACCGTGGTCTTATCCGCACTTATTTCCCCGTTGGTCACAGCCATCTCCAGGGTATTGAGGGCGGTCCTGGCATCTCCCGCCGCAAACTGGGCTATCATATCCAGCATATGGTCATCAATATCCACATCCAGATAACCCAGCCCCTTGGGACTCTTTAAAGCCTTTTTCAGCAGGCTGGAAAGATTTTCCTGGGTCAGGGCCTGGAGCACGAATACCCTGCACCGTGAAAGGAGGGCGCCGTTGATTTCAAAGGAAGGGTTCTCCGTGGTTGCCCCAATCAGTATGATGCTGCCCTTTTCCACATAGGGGAGGAAGGCGTCCTGCTGTGCCTTATTAAAGCGGTGGATCTCGTCCACGAATACCACTGTCTTAATCCCCATCCTCCGGCTGTTCTCGGCCTGGGCCATCACCTCCTTAATCTCCTTTATACCGCTGGTGACCGCGCTGAAATTAATGAATTCAGCATGGGTTTTATGGGCTATGATGCCTGCAAGCGTGGTTTTGCCCACCCCAGGCGGCCCCCAGAATATCATGGACGGGATCTTGTCCTGCTCTATGAGCTGGCGGAGTATCTTTCCCTTTCCCAGCAGATGCTCCTGCCCCACAAACCCGTCCAGGTCATCCGGCCTGAGCCGGCTTGCCAGGGGATTATAGACCTCGCGGTCGTCAAACAATGACATCTGTTCCATCATTATAATCCACCTTTCTCTTTACTTTCTCTTGTTTTCAAATGCATACCGCTTCGAATAATAATAGGTGACCGTCCCCTCACCCACGAACTCCCCATCCTCCTGGTACAGGCGTATGGCAGCGGGAAGAAGCATCGTCTTCTGAATCTCCCGGCAATGGTACAGCATCATCTCATAGACCGCATCGCCTGTCTTCAGGCTTTCCATGCCGTCATAGGAGTCTACGATGGCGTACAGCAGTTCATTCCCGGCCTGAGGTTCGTTTCTGTGGGCCGCTTCCATGCCGCCTTCCATATCTCCCTCCGCCGGTACCACCGATACACATGCCAGATAAAAACATTGTTTATCCAGCTTCTTATCCTGACCGGACAGATTAAGCTGTACCTGGAACAGATCCGGGTTTTCACTGTACAATTCCTGCGTAATCCCATGGTTCACACACGTCCCATTTCCGTCATATAGTTTAAAGGGCATGCCCGGCCGTTGAAAACATTCCGGATAATCCGGCGGTATCTCCATGATGACATCCAGATTTTCCGCTAAATGAAAGACAGCATCCTTCCTCCCAAGAGAAGATGCATCCCTGGGATCCAGTATCTCCGTTTCCATCCTGGTATTATAATATAAATAAACAGGTTCTCCAGAAAGGAATACAGCCCTTCGTATACACTCCTCCTCTAAAACTGGCTGTCCCCCGCCTTCTTTTCCTTCCACTTTTTTCAAATAGACATGGGTGGGCTGGATGAACATAAAATAGACAAATGCCAGGGCCACGACTGCCTGTAACAGGGACATCCCATGGCTGTAACGGAACACACGCAGGGCATTCCATCCGAAAAACGCCACAATCAGCATCCTCACCAGATAAGAAACAGGCAGGCTCATCTCCCCCCGCCATCTGACCTTTCCGGTAAAACGGCCTCTCTCATAAGTAAAGACAAAACTTTCATAGACATTCTGGCAATGTTCACACGTACCACGGTAAAACTTAGGCTTATCAATCTCACGTCCGCACCAGGGGCACTTCTTTTCTACCATCAGCATGGGCTGGCTCCTTTTCCTTCAAGAGTATGGCTTACAGCATCTGTATTAAATATATCATGAAAGGCTACGACTTTCCAGATAATCCGTTTCATGACAGACCGAGGCGTAAACTTTATTGACATGGCAGCCAATGACTGTATAATATGATTTATCTGTCACACATCCCCCAATGCCTTGTCTAATTAATAAGGAGGTATAAGAAAATGAATAAAAACCAGAATGTATCAGAATTAATTGACAAGGCCGCTGCCGGGGACAGGGAATCCCTTGAGGCGCTGATCGGCAGCATACAGGACATGGTCTTCAATCTCTCACTGCGGATGCTTGGGACATTTCCTGACGCCGAGGACGCGTCCCAGGATATCCTTCTGAAGGTGATGACCCACCTTTCCTCTTTTAAGAAGGAGAGCAGCTTCTCCACCTGGGTCTTCCGCATTGCCACCAATCACCTGATTAACTACAAAAAGCATATGTTTGCCGGACGTCCGCTGGATTTTGAATTCTATGGGAATGATATCCGCTGCGGAATGCCCGGGGATCTTCCTGACCTGACCCAGGACGTTGACAAGGAGCTTCTTGCAGAGGAGCTGAAAATGTCCTGTACAAATGTAATGCTCCAATGTCTTGATATGGAAAGCCGCTGTATCTTCATCCTGGGCACCATGTTCAAATTAGACAGCCACACAGCCGGGACCATACTCAACATGACGCCGGAAGCTTACCGCCAGCGCCTTTCCAGGATACGCAGGAAAATGGCCGGTTTCCTCACCGAATACTGCGGCGAATACGGCTCCGGGACATGCCATTGTGCCAGCCGGATAAACTATGCCATTAAAAGCCGGCGGCTGGATCCCCAGGCCCTGGATTATACCGCTGCAAAGGAAATCAATCCCGAAACAGCCGAGAATTTTAAGAACGCCATGGAAGACATTGATGGCCTTGCTTCCCATTTTACATTCTGCCGGATGTATGAATCACCGGAACGGACAAAACAGTTCTTTTCCAGTTTTTTAGGATCCGCGGCACTGTCATTCGTAAAAAACGCATAGGAGGGACTGTCAATGACGGACAACACAATATTAAGATACCTGACTGAATTAAACGATAACAACGACCGCCAATGGTATCACTCCCATAAAGAGGAATTCCAGAAAGCCAAGACTGAATTTGAGGGCCTGATCCAGGAACTGATTTACAGGATTGGGAAAACCGACAGCAGCATCCTGCACCAGAATCCCAGGGACCTGACCTTTAAGCTGGTAAGGGATACGCGGTTCAGTCATGACAAATCCCCTTACAATCCGGCCTTCCGCGCCCATATTTCCTCGAAAGGGAAGCTTCCCATCCCGGTGGGATATTATATCATGATAAAACCCGGCGGCCAGTCCTTTTTAGGAGGAGGGCTTTTCACGGATATGTTTAAGGATGCAACCGCCATGATACGGGACCATATCCTTACGCATCCCGGCCAGTGGGAACAGGTTATCCAGTCTCCTGATTTCAAGGAAACCTTCACGGTCAGGGGCATGGCACTTAAAAATGTCCCCCGCGGCTACGACAGGGAACATCCTATGGCAGAATATCTGAAATTTAAAAGCTGGTACCTGGAATATCCGGTCAGCGATTCAATTGTTGGGGATACGGAACAGTTCTTACAACTGGCCGTGGATATTTTCCTGAAAATGAAGCCCTTTAATGACTATCTGAACCAGGCCCTTGCAGGGTTTAAAATGCCGGAAAGATGAAGGAGTTGGACATCTGCCGGAACTGAGGGCTGGGCGGATTCTAGGGACCAGGTGGATTCTAGCTGCCGGGCGGATCCTGGCTGCCGGGCGGATCCTGGATGCCGGGCGGATCCTGGACACCAGGAAGTCCTTCCCTGTCCAGCACCTTCCTGATTGTGGGAATCATCCTCCTGGTATATTGGTATCCAATCTCCACACACGCCTCCATTTTATCAAATGAGAGCAGTCCGGCATCTTCCGGGAGGGGCAGATGGAGCCGGAGTGCCTCTGACGGTGGACGGTATTCTTCCAGAAGGCTGCCCATAATGGAAAATGAATGGGAAAGTACTTCAATGATTGAATCATCATCCGGCGCCGAATACGGCGCCCCTACGTCCACGGCTATGACGGGCCACACCCCGGCTGCTTTCAAAAGCCCGCCCGGCTGGTTGTGGGTAACGCCTCCGTCCACCAGAAGGCAGGAACCGATTTTTCTGGGTGCAAATACTCCCGGCACGCTGGAGCTGGCCATCATGGCTTCACACAGATAGGCGTCCCAGGACCATCTCACATGCATCTGCGGGCTGGCTGTTTCTGAATTGGTAAAACACAGGGTCTGGCCGCTTATGAGGTCCACTGCGGGAATCACAAGCTTTACCACGGATTCGTCCAGCTGCTTTCTGCCGGTAAGTTCACAGAAGTAGGAAAGCAGTTTATCCCCCTTGATATACCCCTGCAGATTGATTCTTCTCCCGGTCAGAAGCCGGGGCACAAATTCCATAATCCCGGAATAGTCCGGGTCCAGGTAGTCATTTCCATGGACAGCCAGCTGGTGTACTGCCTTCTCCATCTCATGAATCTGCATACCGGAGGCATACAGGCCCGCGGCGATGCTGCCCGCGCTGGTGCCTGCCACTGCATCCGGCAGAAGCCCCGCTTCTTCCAGCGCCTTCAGTACGCCCACGTGGGCAGCCCCCCTGGTCCCGCCCCCTGACAATGCCAGTCCATAATGCATAAAGGTCCCCTCCGGATCTCACATCCTATGGTATAGGATATGACGGAGAGGACCTGAATGCCCTTACTTTTCTTTCATTTTATTCCATCCAGGTTCCGGCGGACGGATTTATATAGTGGGGTTCAAACTCCACCCACCTGTAGTCCTGGATGCCATGCAGTTTAAATGGTTCGTTATCCAGATACGCCTCTGCCTGTTCTGCGGTATCCGCCCTTATAATAAAAACACCGCCGCTCATATCTGTCTTTAATCCGGAAATCAAGACGTTCCCCTGGTCCATGGCCTTCTGTGTGTAAGCCATGTGCTGTTCCATGATGGCATCATCCATGTTTTCCGCTGCCCGGATGATTCCTTCTACCATAAAATATTTCACAGTCAATCCTCCTGTCCGTTATCCCTGTGCTTCAGGCCGTTCCTGAAAATGTTTTCCGCCATCTGCGGGTTCATTCTGTATTATACCACAGATGTCCCATCGGATTCACATGATTTATAAAACCGGCAGGCCTCCTCCAGCATTTCCCCGCAGATCTGCACAACCAGTCCGATGCCGTTCTTAGACAGGCCATCAAAATGAATCCCGCACTCCACGCTGAACGGCTCCCCCAGGACACGGCAAAGCGTTTCCGACCAATGGCTGCTGACCACGCCGTCTTTATGTCCCGGAAACTGGATTGTTTCTGTATCCCGGCCCGGCGAAGTCCGGCTGAAGGCGCCCACATGGGTTCTTGAACCTCCTGTAATCAACACACTGCCTCCTTCATCCAGCCGGAACATATATGCCCTGATGCAGCCGGAAACTTCAGGATCATCAATCCATTTTTCTATAACAGCAGGACAGGGCGGATTTTCCATATGGATTTTTTCTGCACAAATCTTCCCCATAACCGTCAGCCTCCCCAGCGCCTGAAGCCTTCATATTCCATGCCCAGCTGGTCCATTATCCTTCCGACTATGTGATTGGTCATTTCTTGCAGTGTCTCCGGCTTATGATAATAACTGAGGACCGGAGGAAGGATGACAGCGCCCATCTGGGACAGTTCGTACATGTTGCGCAGATGGACCTGGCTCAGCGGGCACTCCCTGGCCACCAGCACCAGCCTGCGCCTTTCCTTCAGGGTCACGTCCGCCGCCCTGAGGAGCAGGTTATCGCTGTATCCGCTGTGGATGCCGGCCAGTGTCTTCATGCTGCAGGGGACCACGACCATGCCCATTGTCTTAAAGCTTCCGCTGGCCAGGGCCGCGCCCAGGTCCTGGTTATCATAGACCACGTCTGCCAGCTGCCCGATTTCCCCGGCGGACATCCCGGTTTCCTGTTCGATGGTCATGGCGCCGCCTCTTGAGATGACCAGGTGGGTCTGTACCCTCTCTTTTTTAAGCGCCTTTAAAAGGGCTTCCGCAATGGGCGCGCCGGAAGCGCCGCTGATTCCTATGACAATCCTGTCAGCCATTTTTCCAGGTCCACCTCCATAAAACGCGCCCTGACAAACCGCTTCTTCTGGTCATAGGGCACGGTACAGTCAAAGATTGTCTTGCATGCAATGCCTTTCCCCCGGATACCAGGTGAACACTCCGGGGTATTGGACGGGTCCAGGGGATGGCAGCGCACGCCGGGAATCGTGATGATGTCCGCGTCTCCCTGGAACCTTGTATTCATGGCCCACAGTACATCGCTCATGTCAAAACAGTCCACATCCTCATCCACCAGGAACACATGCTTTAACTCGCTGAACGCGGAAAATGCAAGCAGGGCTGCCTGGCGCTGCCGCCCCTCGTCGCTTTCCGTCTTCTTTTCAAACTGCAGTACCGCCATGTATTTGCCGCCTCCTGCCGAAGGACAGTATACATTCTTAAGCCGCCCCGGCATGGCCTTCTCCACCATGCCGTAGATGCTGGCCTCTGTGGGGATTCCCGCCATGGACACATGTTCCTCGCTGGGGCCGATACAGGTCTGCATGATGGGGTCCTTCCTGTGGGTCACCGCCTTTACCCGGATAAGCCAGCACTGGCTGCTGGCAGGACCCGTATAGCCCGGAAATTCCGGCATGGCGAATCCCGTGTGGCTGTTCTGGTCCTCCTGGACCCGCACGCCGGGAACCACCTCACCTTCAATGACATACTCTGCATTGGCAATGGCCCTCTCTTTAACCGTAAGGCACCTGCACAGCTTCACCGGTTCCCCCCTGAGCGCGCCTGCAATGGACAGCTCGTCGTATCCAAGAGGTGTTGTGGGAGGTTCGAAGCAGGAACCGATCTCGATGGCAGGATCCACGCCAATGCTGATGGATATGGGCAGTGCCTGTCCCAGTTCTTCCGCCCGTTCCGCCATGGCGCCTATATGACGCGCCCCCGGGGTAAAGAAAATGGACAGCTCATCTTTTCCCTGGATGCAGAGCCGGTGGATGGTCACGTCGCTGGCCCCTGTGTCGGGATGGCTGGCATAACACATCCCCAGTGTAATATAAGGCCCCGCGTCATCCGGTGTATTGGTCGGCGCCGGGACCAGCTTGGCCAAATCGAATCCCGGCTCATTTGCCAGGTGCACCACTTCCTGGCAGGCCGCCTTTTCCTCTGTCACAACCGGCTGTATGGGGTGTGACGCACATTCCCACAGTTTCTTCCCTAGATCCCCGCTCCGGCATCCAAGAAGGGCAGCCACACGGGTCCTGCTGGATAAAACGCCGATTGCCACCTTTGCATCCGGATGCCCCTTTATCCTGTTAAATACCATGGCAGGCCCTTCCTTCGTGGGGCGCATCACCGTTCCTCCTGCACCGACGTAACGGTATACGCCGGAAAGCTCCGCCCTGGGGTCCACCTCCACCTCTGTCTCTGCATACTGGCCCGGCATGGTCTTTAAAAGCTCCAGGGCCGAACGCAGGTCATTTACCATCTGTCCCACCTGATATACCTCCTCTTTGTTGTCATTTTTCCATATGAATGCTTCCATGTCCAGTTTATATTTTTTCATCTATGGAATCAATTCAAGTTGTGGTATAATTGTTTCCATAATGGAATCATTGGAGGCAGGCCATGACATTTGAACAATTACAATGCTTTATTGCATCCGTGGAGGAAAAGACATTCTTTGATGCCGCCCAATCCCTTTATATCTCCCAGTCCTCCCTTTCCAAACAGATCATGAAGCTGGAGCAGGAGCTGGGGGTCATGCTGTGGGACCGGAGCAGGCGCAAGGCCGGACTGACCGAGGCCGGGAACTTATTTTATCAGGACGCCCTTATTTTACTGAAACAATATTCCCAGGCCAGGAACAGGCTGGACCGGTTCCGGGAAGAACCGCAGCTGGCACTGTCCATCGGCACACTGCCCATTTTAACCCAATACCAGCTCACGCCTGCGTTCCGGGATTTCCAGGCAGCCCATCCTGATATACGCCTGTCCCTCCATGAGGTGGAGGAACTGGAACTGATGGAAGGGTTTGAAAAAGGGATTTATGACCTGGTGATTGGCCGGGACGCAATGTTTTACGGGACCAGCTGCCAGACACAGTTCATTGCCGGCGACGAGCTGGCCGCCGTGCTGGAATCCGGCCATCCCCTGGCCGCTAAAAGCAGGCTCCGCCTGGAGGAACTGAAGGATGAGGATTTTATTTTCATGAACCCTTATACCTCCATCTATAACCTGTGTGTAATCCGGTGCCGTGAAGCAGGTTTTTCCCCCAGGATCCTGCGCACGGCACGGGTTGAATCCATACTAAGCGCGGTGCTCATCGGCGAGGGGATCAGCCTGCTGGCAGGGAACAGTGTGCGGATATTCAAACCGGAACACATCGCGGTCATCCCGCTGGCGCCGGAAATCCCCCTTCCCGTGGTGCTTGCCAGACATAAAGGGCGCCCGGTTACCAGGGCCATGGAGCTGTTCTGGAATACGGGATTCCACCCATTGGATAAACTTTAATCATACGCCAGGATATGTTACCAAAAACACTCCTTGACTTTTGTATCACTCTATGATATTCTTTATTAAACTGACCGTCGGTCTATAAGGTGGTGAATGAATGATGCGCAGGCCCAAAGAGCCGGAAGTAAGAAAAAATGAGTTATTAGATGCAGCACAAAAGCTGTTTGTGGAAAAAGGATATGCAAAAACAACGGTTACGGATATCCTGAACGTATACGGGCTGTCAAAAGGCGTATTCTACTACTATTTCAAATCCAAAGAAGAGGTTATGGATGCAATCATTCAGCGCATGGTTGACGATATGGTGGTCCATGCCAGGAAAATCGTGGAAAACCCTGACATGACCCCGCCCCAGAAGATATTTGCCATTTTAATGGGCCAGGGCCAGTCAGAGGGAATGATAAAAGATAAGGAAAACATGACCCGGCAGTTCCATGAGGTCCAGAACGCCGAGATGCACCAGAAAAGTTTATCTCTGAGCATAAAGAACCTTGCGCCTGTCATGGCGGAAATACTCAGTGAAGGGAACGGCGCAGCTGCATTCTCCACGGATTATCCCCAGGAGACAATGGCTTTGTTCCTGGCCGCAGGGCAAGTGATCTTCGATGAAGGATTATTTCAGCGGAGCAGCGGGGAGAACGCCCGGTATGCGGCTGCCTTCATTGAAATGATGGAAAAAACATTAGGGGTCCCCCCTGGATATTTTAATGAACTTAAGAAAAAATTTGCATGATACCTGTGTCACCCATTATCATGCAATTTTTTACAGCTTTTATAGACTGACGGTCAGTTTGTATAGGAGGTTTCAGAATGCAGGAAAAAACGATCCATACCCCATCACCTAAAAACTTCAATTTAATGGTGTCCGGCCAGATCATCTCCATATTAGGTTCAGCGCTGCTGCGGTTTGCGCTCTCCCTGTACGTCCTGGATACAACAGGCAGCGGGTCTTTATTTGCCACGCTGTTTGCCATATCCAATATGCCCCTTCTGCTTGCCCCCCTGGGCGGGGCCATTGCCGACCGGTTCAACCGCCGCAATCTGATGGTGATATTTGATTTTACCAGCAGCGCAATTGTATTGTCCCTGATCATACTTATGAGTGTGGGCAGTATCTCTGTCTTCACAGCCGGGACGTCCATGGTGCTCCTGTCTATTGTCAGCGCCCTTTATACCCCCGCCGTAACGGCAAGTATCCCCCTGTTGGTTGAGGAGCAGAAGCTGGAAGGGGCCAATGGCCTTGTCCAGGCGGTTCAGGCCCTGTCAGCGGTTGCGGCTCCGGTCCTTGGCGGGATCCTGTACGGACTCATGGGACTTAAGACCGTTGTTGCGGTTAGCTGTATCTCATTTTTCCTGTCTGCCGTAATGGAGCTTTTCATCCAAATACCTTTTGTGAAAAGACAATGGACCGGGCCTGTCATACCGGCCATCGCAAGGGATATGAAAGAAGGATTCATATACGTCCTTAAACAGGAATTCATACGGAAGGTCAGCATGATTGCCGTCCTGCTCAACCTGGTCCTGATTCCTTATTTCCTTGTGGGCGCCCCGATTGTGCTGCGGGTAACGATGCAAAGCAGCGATACCCTGTACGGGATTGGGATGGGACTCATTAACTCTGCCACCATTTTAGGCGCATTGTCCATTGGCGTTTTCGCAAAGAAGATGAGCCTTAAAACCTTGCACCGCTGGCTTTTTGCCTGCGCCCTGATGATGGTGCTGATGGCAGCATCCCTAATGCCCCTTTTTCTTGGGCTGGGGTATTACCCTTCGTTTATCCTGTTCATGCTGGGCGCCATCCCTATTGCGGCAAGCATGACGGTCATCTCCATCTACATCATCACAAAGGTCCAAAAAATAACACCGGACAAAAACCTTGGAAAGGTCATGGCAATCATTACGGCAGTCTCCCAATGCGCAGCGCCCTTGGGCCAGATACTGTACGGCGTTATCTTTGAAAAATGGAGCACCCAGGTATTCATACCCACATTCTTAGTGGGTATCATGACACTGCTTCTGGGTGTCCTGACATGGTATCTGTTAAAATATGAGGAGGTCACACCATGTACGGAAAACTAATCATGAACGACATACGCAAAAGTAAGCTGGTTTCCATCACGACCGCGGCCTTTATCGTGGCTTCGGCGGCCCTGACATCGGCAGCAGCCATGCTGGGCATGAATCTGTCCGGAGCGGTTGACCATCTGATGGAGGAGGCAAAGGCAATCCACTTCCTGCAGATGCATTCCGGTGATATTGACGTACGGCAGCTTCAGGACTTCGCGGAGACCCAGGGCAACGTGGAGGCATACCAGCTAGCCAGGTTCCTTAATGTGAAGGGATTGGACATTTCCATAGGTGAAAAGTCCCTGGAGGGAAGTGTGCAGGACAATGGATTTACCACGCAGAACAGGACCTTTGACTTTTTATTGGATTTAAACGGTGATGTCATCCATCCGGCTGACGGCGTGGTCTATGTCCCTCTCTGCTATAAAAAGGACGGAAGCGCCCAAATAGGCGATACGCTGACCGTGCACGGCGTGTCCCTCACGGTGGCCGGATTTTTGCGTGACTCCGCGATGAACGCCGATATTACCGGCTCCAAGCGGTTTCTTGTCAGTGAGGATACGTTCAGGAATCTGGAAGGCTCCGGCAGCATGGAGTATCTGATTGAGTTCCGTTTAAAAGACCCTGCGGCCTTCCCTGCGTTCCAGTCGGATTATTTCGAGGCCGGACTGCCGTCCAATGGCCCGCCTGTCATCAGCCGTCCGCTGCTTGCCATGATGAACGCAGTAACCGACGGCATGATGATTGCAGTGCTGGTCATGATAAGCATCCTGGTAATCATCGTGGCGTTCCTCTGTATCCGCTTTACGCTTCTCGCCAAAATCGAGGAGGATTACAGGGAAATCGGTGTACTCAAGGCCCTGGGCCTGCGCGCCAGGGACATCGCAAAGCTGTATTCTGCCAAATACGGAGCCATTGCCGGGGCAGCCTGTGTCCTGGGATTCCTGCTCTCCTTCCCCCTCCTTGCCCCACTGATGGGCAATATGCGCATTTACATGGGGGACAGCGGCAGGGGCGTGGTTACGCCGCTCATAGGCGCACTTGGGACTTTAACCATCTTCCTTGTGGTGATGTGGTATGTAAAAGCCGTTTTGGGGCGTTTCCGTAAAATCCCCCCGGCACAGGCGGTCCGGTTCGGCGCACCCATGGAACACCCCAATGCTGCAAAGGGATTCTGTTTCAGCGAAAACAGGCTCCTTCCGCCCAATGTCTTCCTCGGTATCAGGGATGTGCTTTCCCGCAAAAAACTCTACATGACCATGTTTGCGGTGCTGGCTATTTCATCCCTTATCCTGATTGTCCCGCAGAACATCTACAACACCATTTCAGCCAGAAGCTTCATGACATACATGGGCGTTGGTGAAAGCGACATCTCGGTATATCTGTCCCAGACACGGACAGACGATGTCCGGCAGGTAACAGCGGACCTAAGCGCCGCGCTGGCGGCGGATGAAAATGTTGAGGGATACACGGTGCTTTCCGGCATGGTATTCAGCATGCCGGGGACAGACGGCCGCGTGGAGCGGCTGCGGGTGGACCTGGGCGACCATAACGCCTTCCCCGTCATGTATTCCCAGGGAGGCCCTCCTGCAACCGACAGGGAAATCGCCCTTTCCTCCCTGAACGCCAGGGGGCTTGGGAAGACAATGGGGGATGGGCTGACACTCATTGTGGACGGCAGGGAAAAGCACATGACCGTATGCGGAATCTATCCCGACATCACCAACGCCGGGAAAACAGCAAAGGCCTCCTTTGAGCCGGGGGGTGCTGATTTAATGCGGGTGGTCATCCCTGTGGAACTCCGGAATAAGACGGAAGCAGCCAAAACCGTGTCCCGATATCAGTGGGAATTCCCATCCGCCACGGTCACGGCTGCAGACGAATATGTGCGCCAGACATTCGGCGGCACATTGGAGGCCATACGGAAAGCGTCTTACGCCTCTGCCGCTGCCGCCATATTGCTTACCATCCTGGTCACCTTGCTGTTCATGAAAATGCTGGTGGCAAAAGACCGCTATCCCATCGCGGTCCTGAAATCCATTGGTTTTACCAGCGCGGATATCCGCAGGCAATATATGACCCGTTCCATAACCGTGGCATTGTCCGGGATCATATGCGGCGTAATCCTGGCAGACACCTTGGGAGAGGCGGCGGGCGGGGTATTGATTTCCTCTTTAGGCGGCACCGCCTTCAAATTTGCAGTAAACCCGTGGTTTGCTTATCTGCTTTCCCCGCTGTTACTTGGGGCTTGCGTGATGGTTGCAACGGTATCCGGCGTATCGGATATACGCCGGTTGAAAATTCCGGAACATATTAAGGAGGCATATTGAAAATTTGGGAACATATTTAAGGAGGCATAGGATATGGAAGACATTGTTACTGGAACAAATATAGTGAAAATTTTTGGAACCGGAGAAGAACAGGTGAAGGCGTTAAACTCCGTCAACGCACAAATCAAAAGAGGTGAGTTCACCGCAGTGATGGGTCCTTCCGGTTCAGGGAAAACCACGCTGCTGCACGTGCTTTCCGGCATGGACAGCATTAGCAGCGGTTCGGTGAAGTTCATGGATAAAGAATTGTCCGGACTCAGCGAAGACGGACTTGCGGATATACGCCGGACAAAAATGGGCTTCATCTTCCAACAGCCTGCTATGCTGAAGAACCTTAACCTCCTGGACAATATCATCCTTCCCGCAGCCCTGGGCGGCAGACATGCTGCCGCCGGATCCGTTCAAAGGGCAAGGGCCCTGATGAAGGAAATGGGCATTGGAGGACTTGAGCACAGGGATACCAGGGCGGTTTCCGGCGGACAGCTCCAGCGCGCGGGAATCTGCCGCGCCCTGATGAACCATCCGGAGATTCTCTTTGCCGATGAACCCACCGGCGCCCTTAACTCAAAATCAGCGGAGGAAATCATGGGGCTGCTTGTGGATATCAACAGGAATGGCACCGCAATCCTGCTCGTGACCCACGATGCGCTGGTCGCCGCCAAGGCTGACAGGGTGCTGTTCACCAAAGACGGCGCCATCGTTTCTGACCTGCTGCTGCAAAAGTTCAGTGAAACGGATATGGGGGCAAGGACAAAGAGAGTACTTGCAAGGATGGCTGCTATCGGTATTTAGGGATTAGATTTCCTCCATCCATCAGATTTCCAATCCTTTGGCATACAGCTTATATGTCTCCAGATGGGTCAGCTCCACGTCTTCCAGTGTGACGGGGTCCCCCTTCTTCACATCCCGCAGCAGGGTCGTGCCGTTCAACAGATAGAATGGCGCCAGATGCCCAACGGAACTGCTCTCAAGAAGCTCAGGAATCAGGCCGTCTATGGAATGATGGTGTCCCTGCACCTTAAGTTCAGTGCCTTTTGGCAGATCCCGGTCAGCCACTCCGGCCAGGACAGATACCTGGCGGCATTCCGGGTGCGTGCCGATTCCCATTAAGTCCCCTAACAGGATGGATACCGGGGTTTCAAGGCCCATATAGTGATATGGATAGTAGATGCAGCAGTACTTGCCGTTTTTACTCATCACATGGCCTTTGCCCTTCAGGATATCCCACATCTTCTCATTCTCACATCTGACGATGATGAATTCACCTCCGCAGAAGCTGGCCTCATCCGTTCCCCGCAGATTATAGAACACATCCACAACTCCTGTTTTCTTTAAGATGCCGCCGTCCTCCTCAGGAATGAAAATGTCCGCAAGCTCGCTGGTCTTGGCAATGGGATAGCTTAAGAACGGCGAGGACGGTACGAATCCGGTTATGTTGGACACAAGGTTCATCTCGCAAAGGTCGGCGGATATGACGCCTGTGTATTTTTCCAGCATCCTGCGGCGGGCTTCAAGTGTCTCAACGCCTTTGTAACGCCAGTGGTCCATCATTTCCGGTAACGGCTGGGTGACTCCGGTTCCGTCCGTCAGGGTAAATTCACCTGTCTCCCTGTCCCAGACAAAGTCGTACTCGCTGGCCTTTCCTGCGCATACCACCTCAAGCCCCAGAAGCATTGCCCATGAATAGAGGTCTAAAAGGTTCCTTGGCTGGTCGCCGTTAACCAGGGAATATACCGCGCCGTTCTCAGCAGCCACCTGGTTTAGGAGGGGACCGCACACGCTGTCCGTTTCCTTGGAAACCATGTAGACGTTGATGCCTCTGCGAAGGGCCGAAAGGGCTGCGTCAGAGCTTACTGCCGTATTGCCGGTACATTCCACAAGGGCCGTGACCCCGCATTCCATCACCAGACGGTAATCGCTGACAATCAGGATTGCATCCTCTGGCGCCTGGTCAATCTGCTCCCTGGTTCCGCAGATTACGATATTGGTTTCATCGTATCCGATTTCCTTCAGCACCTCCAGGCATTCGTCCGTGTGCCTGGAGCTGATGACCCGAAGCTGCATATGCTTTACCTTGGGAATCTGGGCAAGCAGTGTATAGCCATATCCCCGGGTAGCCCCGATGATTCCCACCTTTGATGTCTTTCCATTGTTATTGTTGATTAAGTTGGTATAATCCATAATTATGATACTCTCCTTTATTGATTCATTGGCTTATCTGCGTGCGTTCTCATGGACGGAATACAATCTTAATTGCGGCATCGTCCTTGTCCGCCAGGTCAAATCCGGCCTTTATGTCAGCCAGCTTAAACTCATTGGTAATCAACGGCGCAATCCTGACCGTTCCCTGGATGATGGGGCGCAGGGTGTCGGGAACCCATACATAGCGCTGCTGCCATGTGTGGTGCACCAGACAGGTATTTACGAATTCCAGGCCGTCATCATGCCAGCGGCTGATATTCAGGGTCACCGGTGTGGTTACCCAGCTGTAGAATACGAACTTGCCGTTGTGGCGTATCATTGCACTTGCCGCATTAAAGGATTCCGCTGTTCCGGCAGCCTCAACCACCACGTCCGCGCCGCGTCCTCCGGTCAGGGCCTTTACCTTTGCCACCGGGTCCTCCTCCCTGGAATTAATCACCACATCCGCTCCCAGGGATTTTGCCAGGTCAAGCTTGCCCTCCAGCACATCCACCACAATCACCTGATAGGCACCCTTTAATTTGGAACACTGGGCAATGATTTGTCCGGCATAGCCGCCGCCCATGATTACCACCGTATCCCCCAGCTGTACGCCTGTGTTAAGCCCGGAATACATGGCGCAGGCCGTTGGTTCACCCAGGGCGGCTATATCCATATCCAGTCCCTCCGGAACCGGCTGAAGCTGGAATTCCTTGGATTTGAAGTAGTCGGCAAAGTTATTGTTCCAGCCAAATGCCATCACCTTATCGCCCACTTTATAGTCGCTGACACGGTCCCCGACCGCAACAACGGTCCCCCCGCTCTCATGTCCGAGGAGGAATGGGAATTCCGGCGGCTGGCGGAACTCCGCTGTCTGGGGCGGCATGGATCCCCTGTAAAAGCTTTTGTCTGAGCCGCAGATTCCCATCATATGATTCCTTACAATGATGTCATCCTCGCCGCATTCCAGTTCACGTTCAATTAACTCGATGTCGTATGCTTTGTTCAGGCGTGCTGCCCGTGTTACAAATTTTTCCATTTATCAGTTTCCTTTCTGGTTCCTTTCTTCAGGGAAATGCTCCCTGTTTGGATTTCCATCTGTGCCGGATTCGATTACTTGCCAGGTTAGATTACATGCAGCGCAAACAGGATACAGGTAAATATGGCGCCGATGAACCCAGCCACCGTGGACGCGCCGCCAACCGCGCGGATGCCCTGGTTCACATCCATATTGGACATGGATACGGTTACCCAGAATCCGGATGAATTGGCATGTTTAAACATCAGGGCGCCTGTTCCGCATGCCAGGAAGGCTGCGACCGGGGAAATGCCCAGGGTTGCCAGCATCGGCTCTACCAGCGCTGCCGCTGTCATGACGCCAAGTGCATTGGATCCGGTTACCACATGGATGATGGCCGCGATGATGATTGGAATCAGGATGGCAGGGAAGGAGGACTGTACGATGATGTCCGCAATCTTCTCAGCAACGCCGGCGTTCTTTACAAAGGTTGCAAGGGCGCCGCCCATACCGGTTACAACGATAGGCATTGCAGCTGCAACGATTCCTTCATTTACCCAGTCATTTAATACTTTCTTGCTCTTCCATTCCTTACCTGTCAGAAGCAGGGAAAGGATACATCCTGTAAACAGCGCTGCCAGCGGGCTTCCGATGAATGCAAAGAAGTTTGCCACCGGTGTCTCCGGCATCATGACAGATGCAACCGTATTCGCCAGGATTAAGAACAGGGGGAACAGGATTGGAAGCAGGGACTTGGACAGGGATGGAAGTTCCATGTGTTCTGTCTCCTGGGCCGCCTTCAGGAATTCCTCCTTTGGAAGCACCGGTGTCTTCAGTGTCATACAGTAAATGGTTGCACCCACCACACTAGGGATTGCAACGATAAGTCCCCACAGGATTGCCTGGCCCAGAGGTACGTTTAACAGGGCTGCGGCGGACACTGGTCCTGGTGTGGGAGGTACCAGGGAAGCGGTTACCAGGGCGCCCAGGTAAAGGGCCGCGCCGTAGCTCATCATGGATTTCTTGGTCTGTACTGCTAACAGAGATACGATGGGGATTAACAGGATGACCACGGTATCGGCAAAAATCGGTATGCCCAGGATAAAGGAACTGAGGGCAATGGCCCAGATCATGTTCTTCTCACCAACCAGCTTGATGGCCCATTTAGTAATACGCACAGCCGCCCCTGTTTTCTCCAGGACCGTACCCATGGTACATCCGAGGAAGATGACGATTGCCACGCTTTTGATGGTTCCTGAGAAGCCGCTGTTTATGGTTCCCTCGATTTCAGCCCATGGGGTTCCCAGTGCAATTGCCAGTATCAGGGCGGCAATCAGGATTCCCATTGCCGCATTGACCTTGCATTTGGAGATGAGGAAAATCATTAACAGGATTACAAGTGCAAAAACAATAAGTACATATGATGTTGACATAAAACCAACCCTCCCAAATTTGTATTTTACTGCCGGATTTCTTTTCATCAGGTACTCCTAGTTCTCCATCCGGCCAGAAACCATACTGCCAGTGCTGGATATTTTGTCAGCCTGCAAGGCGGAGGAAGGAAGCGGAGTGGGTCCTCCGCTGACTGACGACAACGCAGCAGATGGCAAAATAGGCAGTGCTGGGAGTATGGTTTCTGGCCGGATGGAGCACTAGCATAACTGATTCACCGAAACCGGACAGCAAGTTTTGTTGCCAGATTAAAAAGCAAACTTCATGCCAACTTTTTTGATGCAATTATAAACATTATATAAAATTAGGGAAAAAAGAATTATCTGCTTGCACGGAACTGATATCCTTTGGCTGTAAAACAGAAAAAGCGATGCAACGCCTGCAACATTTACTTTAAATATTGCAACATTTTGCATCACTCTTCCCATGTTACCTCTGATTTTCCTTATAAAGACTATATTCCGAAACGGTTTTAGAGCCGTCCTTTCCAGCTACATCCCGTACTTCTGCATTTTCCTCCATAAGGTTGACCGGTCCATGCCAAGAAGCCTGGCTGCCCGGGTGCGGCTGCCATTGCATTGTTCCAGGGCCTGGCGCAGCCTTTCCGGTTCGCTTAGCGCGGCAGCGTCCTTTATCCCCTCCCTGGCAGACAGCATGAGGGATCCGCCTGAATCCGGATCCATATCCAGATCCGGAGGATAAAGGGCATCCTGAAGGTTTTTCCTGGTAATGATATTCCCGGTTTTCAGCACGCTGGCCCGCTCCACCATATTCTTCAGTTCCCGGATATTACCGATGAACGGATATTGATGCAGAAGGGAAAGGGCGCCCGGCTCCAACTGAGGCAAGGGTGTCCTGGTTTCCCGTCCCTGGACCTGCAGGAGATGGAGGAACAGAAGCTCCACGTCATTTTCCCGCTCCCTTAAAGGCGGCAGGAACAGGCGCAGCACATCCAGACGGTACACCAGGTCCCTGCGGAACTGCCCCTTGTCAGAGAGCTTTGATATGCTCTTATTGGTGGCGGAAATAATACGCACATTCACGTCAATCACCTTATTGTCACCAATCCTGCGCACCTGGCGCTCCTGGAGGACTCGCAGGAGCTTGCTCTGAATGGGAAGGGATATCTCCCCCACCTCATCCAGGAACAGGGTTCCGCCATGGGCCTGCTCAAAAAGCCCCATCTTCCCGCCTTTGCTGGTCCCGGTAAAGGCGCCTTCCACATATCCGAACAGTTCGCTCTCCAGAAGGTTCTCCGGAAGGGCAGCACAGTTGATGGCCACGAACGGGCCGTTATTCCGGCTGCTGCTGTTATGGATACCCTGGGCAAACAGTTCCTTGCCTGTTCCTGTTTCCCCTACAATGATCACGTTGGAATCAGACGCGGCATACCGCCTGGCTGTCTCAATGGTCTGGTCAATGACCCGGCTCTGGTGGATGATATCCTGGAACGTATATTTGGCCTGGAATCCGCGCTCGCTGAGTTTGCGGCGTATCTGGCTTTCCAGGTTCTGGATCATTGTGATGTCGGACAGGAAGAATACCACCCCTGAGATTTCCTTATTGGCAATGACCGGGGTACAGCTGACCGACACCGTGACCTTTGTTCCGGGGATGGTGAGGATCCTGCCGCTCTCCTCCTGTCCGCTGGTAATCACGGAATGGAACATTTTATACAGGTACGGAAGGGCCTGCTTCAACGGACGGTCCATCAGGCTGATGTCCCCGTTCATCTGACGGATGACCCGGTTGCGGACCTGGATGACCCCGGCTGCATCCACATAAAGCAGGCCGTCCTTGGAGGAATAGATGATGGTTTTATACATCTGGGAAATGATCCTCTGATGGCGTATCTGGTCCACGGTATGGATTGCCTCATCCACTGCCTGAAGCACCGTATCCTCGCCTGTCCGTATCACCACAGCCGGAAAATCCTTCTGGCGCGCCAGGATATTGGCGGAATATCCCCCAATCAGGGCATCACAGCCAGCCGCAATGGCCTGGTCAAGCTTTGCCGCCAGGTCTTCATGGCGGACCGGCGCATGGACCTCCACATCGATTTTGAAAAAACGGCATATGTTCTTCACCTCATACATCTGCCCGCCAAACCCAAGGACAGCCACCTTTTTTGGATGATACTTCTCACAGCACTCCGAGATGGCCCTTACCATGTCATACCCGGATATGGACAGTCCGATGGTGGGCACCTGTTTGTATTTGGCCACTGTCTTCTGGGCCGTGTATCCCCTGGCAATGATGGCATCATACTCATCTGCCGGGATATCCGGCGTATCCTCCACCGTCATGACCTGTATGTCCGCGTTAAGCCGCTTTTTCTCCGGATGATGGGATATGACATGCTCTACCTTTTCTCTTAATTCAGGATACGGGACAATAAACAGAAGACGGATCATACACTACCTCCCCACGGTTTCATCAAAAGTGTTGCATCGATGTTGCATTTGCCTGATTATATAATAACCTGCGATTTAAAGTCAACAGAAAAAGCCGCATACGCGGGTTTTTTCCAATTTGCTGTGCCTGGCATGAAATTTGCTGTATAATAAAGGGAAATGCAGTATCATATGTCAGAAAGACAGGTTAGAAGGACAGATTAAAAGGAGGACTACAGATGGCGGTTTTAGGATGTATTGCCGATGATTTTACCGGAGCCAGCGATGCGGCTTCGTTCCTGGTCAAGGGAGGGATGAGCGTACGGCTTTATAACGGTATTCCAGACATACAGGCACCGGACAATGAGACAGGAGGGCAGGAGGAAGAGGCACAGGCCGTGGTAATCGCACTTAAATCCAGGACCCAGGAGACTGCACGGGCCGTGTCCGACAGCCTTGAGGCGGCCCGTTTCCTGCTCAGCCAGGGAGTGGAACAGATTTATTTTAAATACTGCTCTACCTTTGATTCCACACCCAAAGGCAATATCGGGCCTGTTGCAGACGCCCTGATGGACCTTATGAAGGTGCCTTACACCATTCTGTGCCCTGCCCTTCCGGTCAATGGCCGGACCGTGGAGGACGGCAGGCTTATGGTGGGCGGTATCCCCCTCCACGAAAGCCACATGAAAAACCATCCGCTCACCCCCATGTGGGACAGCAGGATTGATAAGCTGATGGAACCTCAGAGCCGGTATTCCTGCCGCTGCGTGGGGGAGCAGGGAGCCGATGGATTCATGGCAGGGTCAGGTTCCGGAGAAACCGGGGACAGACAGCCCGGCGAACCATTCTATATCATCCCGGACTACAGGACGGATAAGGACGGTGAACGGATTGCCTCCATGTTCGGGCATCTTGCGCTTCTTACAGGAGGCAGCGGTCTTTTGGAACCACTGGCCAGGCAATGGACCAAAAAGCTTTCCTCCCAGGGAAAGATTCCTGATAATGCCACAGCAGGAATGGCCCTTCTTCTGGCGGGCAGCTGTTCCAAGGCCACCCTTTCACAGATTGCATGGTATCAGAGCCAGGGCGGCCCCTGCTGCCATCTGAACCCAAGGGAAATGCTGGAGGGAAGGCAGACCGTTGATGACGCATGGAGGTTTATAAAGGAACACAGCAGTGAAACAGCCGCTGTCCTCGTATACAGTTCCGACACCCCGGATAAGGTAAGGGAATACCAGAAACTAGGCGCCGAAAAGGTAGCCGCCATGCTGGAAGGAGCGGCCGCCGAACTGGCTGCCCGCGCAGTAAAAGCCGGATATACCAGGATCATATCCGCCGGGGGCGAAACCTCGGGGGCAGTTACCAAGGGACTGGGCTTTTCCTCCTACTGGATGGGCGAAAGCGTGGCCCCCGGCGTACCGATCATGGTTCCGGCAGAAAGACCGGATATCCGCCTGATCCTTAAGAGCGGGAACTTTGGACAGGAGGACTTCTTCGGACGTGCCCTGGCCATGACAGCAAAACCAAATAACTAATACAGGGAGGCAATCATGGAAGACTTAATATTACAAGAAAAGCTGGATTCAGCGGTATGGGCTGCCCACAGCCTGTTTGAACGGGGAAAGACCGCTGGTTCTTCCGCTAACATGAGCTTCAGGCACAATGACCTGGTCTATATCAGCGCCAGCGGCTCCTGTTTCGGCACCATGCGCAGGGAAGATTTCACGGCTGTCAGAATGGACGGCACATCTGTATCGGACAAAAAGCCCAGCAAGGAGTGGCCCCTTCATCTGGCGCTCTATGGGAAATCCGCGGACATAGGCGCGGTCATCCACACCCACAGCACCTACTCCGTGCTCTGGAGCTTTGTCCCTGCCCAATCAGAGCAGGACTGCATACCGGACCACACACCCTATCTGAAAATGAAGCTGGGGACCGTGGGCCTGGTTCCCTATGAAAAGCCTGGCTCCGAAGCCCTTTTCTCAGCATTCCGTGAGCGGGTCAGTGACAGCGACGGCTATCTGCTGAAAAACCACGGACCGGTGGTTCCCGGCAAAACAATCATGGATGCATTCTATTGTCTGGAAGAATTGGAGGAAAGCGCGCGGATTGCCTGGGAACTGTATAGGGCCGGGCTGGTATAGTGGGGCGTGCTTATTCCTAAGTGGGTACCTCTGGCGGATTCCTTAGGGCTGACGCATAAAAGGCTGACACATAAAAGGGCTGGCAAAAAGACGGATCCGCCTGGGTTTTCATCACCCCCGGCAGTCTCTTTGCATCAGCCCTTTTATTGATAACCTTATTCCTGTCCTTCCGTCAGCATCCCCTTGGACGGTTCCTCCTCACCCGCGTGGCTGGCGTCCTCTTTGCTCTCCTTCAGTTCATCCACAGACTCCTTCAGTTCCCTGCCCTGGCTTTCAGCCAGCTGGTCCGCCTGGTCCCTTAACCCGGCAATCTCCTTTTCCTTTCTTTCCAGGGCGCCCATCTCATTATCAATCATGTCCTTGACCGTGACACCCTCTCCCTTGCCGGACAGCACATCCACATGAAGTTCACCCATGCCAAGCTCCGCTTCCTTTACATGAACCTCTCCCTCAACACGGTTTTTCACCGAGGAAACCGTCTCCGCATGCTTTATGCCGTCCGACAAGTTGGCCAGATTGCTCAGATATTCTGTCTCAGCCTGTTCTTCCGTCCTGGCGGCATGGGATTTTCCTGACTTTTTCTTATCCTCCTGTCCTGCGGCCTCTTTGGCCTGCTGGGCATAGAGTCCCGTAATCTGCTTATCGATATCAGCCAGCTGCCTGCCATAATTTTTCAGCTGGTCCTTAATATCCTCCACCTTCCCGCCGTTTTTAAGCGTCTCCTCAATCAGGCTGTTTTTCCGGTCCATGATGGACTGCTTCTGCTTTGTCAGGTTGTCTATCATGCTCATCAGCTTCCCCTGGGGCGAGAGCGTAAGGCGGTCCTTCCTGGCCCTGTTCCCCTGACTTTCCCTGCTGCCGGCAGCCCCTCTTTTTGCAAAGGATGCGTTGACCCTCGCAGCATTGATGACCGTATTGCGGGGCTGGCCCGCACTGAACTGTATCCTCATCCTGTATCCTCCCTCTTGGCCGATAGTAAATTCCTGTTATTTATATTATCGTACCAGATGGAGGAAACTTTACAGTTTCACAGGAATACTTTCACCTGGCGGTAAATGCCTTCTGCATCCGGCCCGTAACCGCACACCAGCCCTTATCACTTCATATGTCTATCTGCAAAATCCATAAAACAGTTCCAGTCATACTCATCCATATCATGATTCCCGGTCTTACGGTGATGCCCAATCCTGCCCTCATGGAGCGGATGCTCCGGAAGGGGCATTTCCCTCTCAGCCATCCCCGGCACGCCAAGAAGCTGGTAGACCGGGTCTGCCTGTACACAGGATTCAAACTGGCCTTCCGGGTCCGCCCAGCTGTCAAATGTCTTGGATGTGGTATATACCAGCCTGGGGGCAATGAGGGCCAGCAGCATGTGCTGGTCAAAGGGAAGCGCTTCCTCATTGTCCTTATACTTCTGGTAATTAGGGCAGAACCAATAGGGGAAGCGGACCGCAATGTCCTTAATCCGTTCGCCCCTGGATCCCCGCGCAATGGCGTCCCCGCTGTTTCCTGCACAGCTGCTGACAGCCATGGCAAAACGCCTGTCCATTGCCGTGCACCACAGGGCTGTCTTGCCGCCCCTGGAGTGTCCTGCCACGGCCACCCTCTTCTCATCAATCAGCGGGTCTGTTTCAAAGTAATCCATAATCCGGCTGGCAGCCCAGGCCCACGCGGTTATGGCGCCCCATGCATCGGCAGGCCGGTCCTCCCTGTATTCCGGGAACAGCCTGTGGAAACAGGTACCAAATCCCTCATCATAATCCGGCGCAACCTCCTGGGTGCAAAAGGCCGCGCAGGCATATCCCCTGGATATGATTGTCTCAGCAGGATAGAACGGACTGAGGAAATGTCTGGCAGGGTCGCTGTCCCTGATCCCGCGGTTGCAGATTGTTATGAATGCCGGTACCGGCCGGCTTTGTCCCACCGGGATGAACACAACAAAATTAAAACTAAAATGGTTCCCTCCCCGGATGGCCTCCACTTCCACTGTCCGGCGCAGCGCCCGGCCCTCCATGATTTCCGCTCCCTGCCTGGAATCCGCCACCCGGATTTTTATTTCCACATCACCCATGTCCGGCAGACGTCCATACTCCTCACGTTGGAACAGTTCCAGGATTTCCGGCCTGCGTTTTTCAAACCATGTCCTGCTGTCCTTAACATCCGTGCCATCCAGACAGGTGAGGACCTGCGGCACATTCCTTTTATTCTCCGGCATCTGAATCATTTTTCTTGCCCTCCTTTTTTACATTGAATTTTATATCGCTGGGCGCATAGCCAAACTGCTTCTTAAAAACCTGGAAAAAATATGCGTAATCACTGTACCCAAGCATGCGGGCGACTTCATTGACCCTGTTCTTGGGATTCCTAAGCAGGATACGGGCATTTTCCATCTTCATCATGGTGACATAGGAGGAAAATCCTGCCCCTGTTTCCTTTTTGAAGCATTTACTGAAATGTGACATGGATACCAGCAGCTCGTCGCATACGTCACTGAGCGAGATATTGCGGTTGATATTCCGGTCCACATAGCTGATTGCCTGGGAAACCATGGATGAGTAGCCTTGCCTGCCGGAACGGATTGCATAAAGCCGTGCCTCCAAGCTGTCCATATGGGCAGGTACCGACTCCGCCTCTTTCTTGCGCAGCGTGTCTGCCACATGCATAAGCGCCTGCTCCATTTCCTCTGTCATGATAGGCTTCAGAAGATAGTCGCATACCCCATAACGTATGGCCTGCTGGGCATATTCAAACTGGCTGTACCCGGAAATGATGATGAACTGGGTATCCTTTCTGGCCCCCTTAATCTTCTTAATCACATCCAGCCCGTTAAAGCCAGGCATCTGTATGTCAATTATCACAATGTCCGGCGCCGCATCGTGGATCAGCTCCAGTCCCGCAATCCCATCATATGCCGTCCCGGCCACGCGGCAGCCGCATTTTTCCCAGTCCGTGGATTTGGCAATTGCCTCCACTGCAATCTTATTGTCGTCTATGATTACGACTGAATACATCCTTCTTCCCCCCTTTCCCGCCTCAGTGTGTACCGCTGGTAAAATCCGGTCATGATCCACACCTCAGCGGCAGCCTGAGCCTGACTTCCGTATATTCGTGGTATTCTGACCGGATGGTAAGTCCATATTCCTTTCCGTAAAGCATCTGGATACGGTCCTGCACATTCCGTATCCCTATATGCCTGGACTCACCCGTCCCGGCCATCAACTGTTTCAGTTTTTCGGGTGTGATTCCCTGGCCGTCATCCCATACAGAGATGACAAGGCAGCCCCCCTGCTCCCGGATCCGAATCCGGATGGTACAGGTCCCAATCATCGGCTCCATGCCATGGACCAGGGAGTTTTCAACAATGGGCTGCAAAATATAGGTAGGTATCCCCACATCAAGGAAACGTTCATCCACATCCCATTCAATGTCCAGCCTGTCAGGATATATATCCTTATACAGTTCCAGATAGTTCTTGGAATACTCCAGCTCTTCCCTGAGCTGGCATGAAACATTCCTGCGCTCCAGGTTTCCCCGGAAGAACTTGGACAGCATGCATATCAGCCTGCTGACCTGCCTGTCCCCGTTAATCTGCGCAATCCCGTTAATGGACTGCAGGATGTTAAACAGGAAATGCGGGTTGACCTGGGACTGTAGCTCATGATAGCGGAATTCCAGCAGCTGGTACTGGTTCTGCTGCTGTATCTCCTTATCACGCACTACCTGGTCCATCAATGCCTTAATCCTGCCTGACATTTCCTGGATATTAAATGCAAGCACATCCATCTCATCCCCTTTGCGGAACAAGGTAGGCTCCAGTTCAAAGTCCCCCTTGGATACCCGGTGTATATTTTCCAGAAGTATTTTCAGGTTCTTTGCCATGTTCCCGAACATAAGCCAAAGGGAAATGATGATTACCAGGAATACAAGCAGCCCGATTCCCGATATAAGATATAAAAGGTCTGAAAACCGCTTGTTCTTTTCCGTCATGTCAATGACATGGGCAATCTTCAGCTTCCCCCTGTTAATGGGGTATTCAGCGTAAAGATAGCTGCGCTGGCGTCCCTGGGAGGACTGCTCCGTATTTGGCAGGTCTTCCCCGGACCAGGTTCCCTGTCCATAGGAAGGATCCGTTGAATATATGGGAATCCCATTCCTGTCATAGAGGGTGAAGCTTCCCACTTTACTGCTGTCAATGTGTTCAAATATGGCTTTCAGGGATTTGTTCTTCACCTCGGCTGCAATGTATCCGCAGAACTGCATGGTATTGGTGTCAAAGAGGCTGCGCATCAGCACGATCCCATCCTCATTGGCACTTGTAAGCCACACAATATTGCCGGGCCTGTCCGAAAGGTTTTCCTTGTTATCCATGTACAGGGAAAGAAGCTCGATGCTTCCGGGCACAGCGCTCTTGGGCCTGGAATCACGGTATGCCATATAAACCTCATTCCTCCTGTCAATCACCGCAATCCAGTTGATATCATTTATGCTCAGCATTTCTTCCAGATGGTTCCGGATCCTCAGGCGCTGGAAAGGGATCTCCTTTCCCTTATCCTCCTCCCTCACCCCGCTGAGCAGGGCGCCGAACCGCTCGTTGGTGGCTGTCAGCGGAACGGTCTTCTCTGCCAGTTCCTTTAAGGTAATGTCCACGTTCTGGCATATCTGTCCTGTGAGCGTATCCGAATGATAGGTCAGTTCTTCCTCAAACCGGCTGCAGCTGGCTTTATATATCCACAGCAGGGCAATAAAGAACGTGATTCCCAGCATAAGGGTGACCACAATCATTTTACAATATAATGTCTTCCTGAAATGTATCCTGTTCCCCGGCTGTTCCATCCCCGTACCTCCGCTTCTGCGGGAACACCTGTCGGGACCCGCTTTTATTTTCCCAATATACCAACCGGCCTTCATCCTGTCAACGCGTGCGGGGGCTTTCAAACAGGCATGATCATCCCTTCACTGCCCCGGATGTAATGCCGCCGATAATATATTTCTGCAGGCTCAGGTACAGGATCAGTATGGGAATCATGGACAGGATGAACAGGGCAAATGCCAGCCCCAGTTCAATGCTGTTCTCACCAAAAAAGAAATACTGGGTCAGGGGTACATTGCGGACCGCCTTTTTCTGAAGAAGGGTCAGGGACATCTGGAAATCATTCCACACATTCAGGGTGTTCAGTACCACGGATGTAAGGATGATGGGCTTCATCAGCGGGAACACAATCCTGAAAAATATGGAATAAAGACCGGCTCCGTCAATGGCCGCGGCCTCCTCCAGCTCCCTGGGTATACTCTTTACGAATCCCGATACCAGCAGCACTGTAAATGCAATCTGAAACCCTATCTTAGCCATGATGAATCCATGGAGTGTGTTGAGCAGCCCCCATTTTGTCATATCAATATACAGAGGCGTCATGATGGACTGGAAGGGAATGATCATGGCTCCCACAAAAATGTAATAAATGGAATTGTAAAGCCGGTTATTCTTTCTTGCAATCATATACGCCGACATGGTGCAGATTAATGTGATGACCAGCACGGACGCCACCGTGGTCACAAGGCTGTTTTTCATGGCCAGCCCAAACCCCGAGGTCTCCACGGCCCTTGTAAAATTGTCCCAGTGGATTACCTTTGGAAATGCCAGCCGGTTGCTTACCATCTCAGGCTTGGACTTAACAGAATAGATGATTGCAATGTAAAACGGGCTGATGACAAATAAGGTAACAGCCAGCTTGAAAACCAGGAACAGCCTGTCTTTTACGGTTTGTTTCATTATATTTCCACCTCCCTGGCCCTCAGGGTCCTGGACACAATGGTACTCACGGCAAATATGGCAATGGTGAACACCACTGCAATGGCCTGGCCGTAGCCAGCCCGGAAGTATGTAAACAGGTTATTATAAATCAGCATGGCAACTGTCTCCGAAGCCCGTCCCGGGCCGCCCGCCGTTGCCGCCATGGGATAATCAAACACCTTCATGCCCCATGCCAGGAGCAGGGTAAAGTTAGTGGTGACCGCCGGGGCAATCATGGGAAATGTTATATCCTTAAATTTCTGCCAGCCCGTGGCCCCTTCTAAGTCAGCCGCCTCATAGTAATCCGTGGAAACGCCCTGTATGGCCGCAATATACACCACCATGCAGTAACCGGCATCCCTCCACACGGAAATCACGGCCAGGCCCAGCATGACCCAGGTGGTGTTTCCTAAGGGACTGGGGACTCCGAAAATATCATAGAAGACATCGCTGTACACATACCTCCATATGTAGGATGACAGTACCAGGCTGAGACAGTAGGGTACAAAGATACAGGTCCTGAGCACATTATTCAGCTTTGATACCCTGGATATCATCAGGGCAAACAAGAGGCCTAAAAGATTGGAGCCTACCATGGTCACGGCTGTGAATACAAGGGTATTCTTTGTGGCATTGATGACATTCCCATCCTTAAAGATCCTCAGGTAATTGCTCATACCTACGAATGTCTTACCCGGACTCATGCCATCCCACTTTGTAAATGATATGGGAAACCCCTGCAAAAAGGGATAGGCCACGAAAATGGAAAACATGATCAAGGCCGGCAATATGAATGTAAATTCCTGAAACCTTTTTTTCGTCTTATGGTTCATTCTTTCCTCCATTTCACTATAGTGTATCAGGGAGGCCCGGCAACCGGACCTCCCTGGACTTCCGTACCAGCGTGTTACCTGTCATTGACAACCCACCGGTCTATATGAAGTTGAAAAACTACTGCCGGATGGACCCTATCTCATCATCAATATCTTTAAGCAGCTTTGTCACATCCCTCTGGCTGTCGTCCAGTGTGACAAATTCCTGCAGTTTGGTGCGGAACGCAGTGGAATACTCAGAAGTATAATCCGGCACCAGGCTCTTGGATACAATCATGTCGTTGTCAATATAGTTCTTTATTTCCTTGATGAACGCATCGGCATCATCTGTCGGAACCGTGACGTTGCTGGTCATCAGTTTGGCAGTGCCCATCCAGGTCTTGGAGCTTTCCTCACTGGCAAAGAAGTTAAGCAGTGTCATGACCTCATCCTTATGCTCGGTCTGCTGGGAAACCACAAACACATCATCAATGCCGATCCAAAGCTTGTTTTCCTCCGGATTATCAGACCATGGCGTGGGGAACATGCCGAAATCCCCGTCCGGGTTTGCAGCAATCACATCCCCCATCAGCCATCCGCCGTTCATGTACATGGGCCTCTGGCCTGCCGCGAAGTTCTGGATGCCCTGGGTCTGGTCAACCGCCGTATCCCCTGCATCTTTATAGGAGGCAAACTTTGAGAACATCTCCATGGCTTCCACTACCGTTGGGTTGCCGGATAAATCCTTTACGCCGTTCTGTGAATCAATCCACACATTTTCATTGCCCGTACCCGCTGCCATGCTGGTAAAGAAGGAATCCAGTTCATGGAACACGCCGTGTATGAAGTTGTAGGGATGGACCATGGGATAAACCCCCTTGTCCATGAATGTATCACATACCTTGAAGAAATCCTCCTTGGTAGTGGGCACCTCCACCCCTGCCTCCTCAAACATTTTCTTATTATAGAAGGTTGCCTTTACCTGCGCATCAATAGGGAAGCCGTATACGCCGCCGTTCACCGTACACTCATCCACCAGCATGGGCAGCACATTGGTCATACACTCCTCATCCTTAAGGTCCATGAAGTATCCGCCGTCCACAAACTCCTGCATGGTCTGGGGTTTTCCGAACATGATGTCCGGCGCCTCCCCCGCTGCAATATAATTTTTATAAGTTGCAATATAGGATGAGGATGCAACCACCTCCACATCCACATGGATCTCAGGATGGGCCTCGTTGAATGCGCTCAGCATTGCGTCCAGAGCATCCCTCTTGGCCTGCTCGCCCATATAGTGTACCAGACGTATGGTAACCTGCTCACCTGTGGCTTCTGTTCCTCCCTTGTCCCCACCTGCCTGTGTCTCCCCTCCGGATGCAGCTGCCTGGGCCGTTGTGTCCGGCGCTGCCGTGGTCTGGCTGCTGCCTCCCGATGAACAGCCTGCGGCTGATGCTGCCATGAATGCAGCTAATGCCAGGGCCGATGTGCGCTTTACAAAATTTTTCCTCATGATACATCCTCCTCTTGTCTGTAAATGGTTATAACAGAATTTTAGCAGACCGGCGCTTATACTTATATACGAATTTTTAGCTGTATTATTATATTTCTTGTTATTTTTCTATATAAATAGTATATTATGCACAAATAATCATGGAATATCTTATCACAGGCTATCTTTTATACGAACTAAAAAAGGCTGCCCGTTCCCGGGCAGCACAATCTGTCTCATATAACCAACGCGTCTTTCCTTAACCGATAAATCCCATATCCTCCGGATTTAAATCCCATACTCCTCATACCCCTGCTCACAAGGATTCCCCTTACAGAAATAAATCCTCCCCTGGGTCAGGTTGACCACCATGGAGAAGACGGTCCCCATCCGTTTCCCCTTTGGCGCAGTCAGATCCTCATGTCTGCAGATACTGGACGGATATTCCACATGGTCCCTGAGCACTTCCATGATATCCTTCTCCGATATATCCCTGCCTTTCTTCCTCAGCAGCTTATCCGCCCTTCCCAGCCGTACGAAGGTATCCGGGAACTTCTGCTTGGACGTGTCCTTCCTGGGCAGGATAGGAAGGCGGGGGCTGACAAAGTGATTCGTGTGGACCAGGATTCCATCCCTTGGATACAGCACATCAAAATCCTCGTTCTCTATCTCAATGTCAGCGCACTCCCCGTTTTTGTGGCCAATCATAAAGTTGGCACAGCACCCCAGCGGGAACCTGGTGGCGGCGCCGATGGCCTCTGCCAGTGAGCCGCAGTCCAGGATTCCCCTCATGGCCAGGTGGAGCGGAAGCCCCTTAGGGGCCTGGTTGGTGGACAGGGCATTCAGGTACAGGCAGATACCGGCGCTGTTAAAACCGGTCTTTCCGATAATCCCTGCCTCAGTCACCATGAAGATATCCGGCTTTCCGTTCTTCTGCCTGATTTTCATCATGACCATGGACGCCCTCTGGCTGGTCTTCCAGTCCCAGTTATGGGCCAGGAAGGCGTCGCCTCCCGCCCCTGCGTCGCTGCTGATTCCGATGGACGTACATCCGCCGTCCGCCTTATCCATCTCGTTGCCCACGAATACCAGTTCACTCCGGCAGTTAAGTGCAAGGATATCCTCAAACGAAAACCCGGAACCAGCCGCAACGCCTTTTATCTCCTCCAGATAATCCGGATTGTAATCACGGATGATATCCGTAAACCGGGTGGAAAGTTCCTTTGCCCGCTCCCATTCCAAATCTGAATAATCCTTAAACATTTCCCGGTAGCATTGGATGGTCCCTGCTATCTTTTCCTTAAAAACCTCGCCGTGCCTATATCCAATCTCATAGGGTGTCCCCTCTATTTCCAATAATGGGAAATTCTCCATGTTCCCTCTCCTTTCCGCCGCATGACGCACAATCCACCGCGCCAATCCAAGCTTAACCGTTTAACCCGCAATCCCTGCACAATCCGTCACATGCCAAACATCCGTCCCATCACTTCCGCCATGCCGCCCGAAACAAAGAACGTGCCCAGGATGACCAGCAGCGAGACAACGATTCCCTTCCAGCCGATCTTCACGAACTCCCGCCAGTCGCGGCCAACAATCACGCCTGCGTATGCAAGGATCGGTGTCACGACCGCCATCAGCGCCACCTTATTAGCCCAGTAGATGACAAACCCGGATATGGGTGAAAATGGCATTGCCACCAGCATGCCGATCAGCGCTATGTAAGCAACCGCCGGAAGGTTTCCAGGAACAAAATGCTTCACCGTCAGCCCTGCCAGGCTGATGACAGCAAAGATAAGCATCCCCGGTATGGACTCCAGAAGTATTCCGCCATAGCCCACAATGTTACAGGCAACTGACAGGATTGCCACGATAATGAATGTCATGACCCAATCAAAAAACTCACTCCCAAAACTGACTCTGTTCTCCTTATCCATATGAAATCCCCCTATTTTCCTTTTTTCATGGCCTTATAGATAACGTTCCCCAGCGGCACTGTGATGAACAGTCCCAGATACACTGAAATCGATGAAGAAATCACATTGCTGATACTGGCAAATGCAGTCAGCACATCCGGATTCGCTGTGGGCGCCGCCTCCATGACACCGGCCAGACCGGCCGTCATCATGGACGCACTGCCCGCCCCCACTGCCATGGCAGCTGATTCCGGTGAAAAGATGCCAAGGCTCACAAATATGGGCGGTACGATACTCATGAAAATGGTACCGAAAATAGTACCCACGATATAACAGGTCATGACCCCCTTAAACTCAGCGGAGTCAGCCCCAAACATATCGGAAATCAGGGCCACGTTAGGTTCACGGCTCATTGCATGGGTCATGCCCACAGCCTCACGCCCCATTCCAAGAAGAAGGGCAATGGGAAGTGCAACCAGCAGGGTCCCCACATTTCCCAGGTTCTGCAGGATCAGCACAGGACCCGCGCTGATTACATCCTTAATGGAAGCGCCGCTGGTAATTCCCAGCTTTGCCATCAGGAATGCCACGCTCAGTGTCAGAAGCGCCGAACCGATTTCTGCCTGCTTTTCCTTCACAAACCGGATTGGCTTAATCATATAAACAATCAGAACGAAAATCATGGAATACAGCAGCGGAAGAAGTGTAACCGTAACCCCGCCAACCGGTATCTTGATAGGGCCAACAGCCTCTGCCAGGATACAGCAAACCAAAATCACCAAATGGAACTTATAATCTCCCCAGTTCTTATCTCTCCACATATGCACCCTCCATATAATAGTCTTGCTTTTACTGCCTCAGCTTTGAAATAACTTCGTCCCCCACCTGGCTTGTGGTTGCCGTGCCGTCAAGGTCAGGTGTAAGTACCTTTTTCTCCTTCAGGATCTCCTCGATGATATCAATCAGCCTTTCCCCCCACTGTCTGTATCCAAAGAAATCCAGCATCTGGCTTGCAGACCAGACCGTGGCCAGGGGATTGGCCTTTCCCTGTCCCGCAATATCCGGCGCAGAGCCATGGATCGGTTCGAACATGGACGGGAACTCCCGTTCCGGGTTCAGGTTTGCTCCTGCCGCCAGTCCCATGCCCCCTGCAATTGCAGCGCCCAGATCCGTCAGGATATCCCCGAACAGGTTGGAGGTGACAACTATCTCAAACCGTCCCGGATCCTTTACCATGAACATGCTGGCCGCGTCTACCAGATAGGAAAATGTCTTCACATCCGGGTAATCCGCTCCCACCTCCTTAAATATCTGATCCCAGAAAACCATGGAATAATTCAGGGCATTCCCCTTGCTGATACTGGTCAGGGTCCTGCCCTTTTCCCTTGCCAGATCATAGGCATAACGGATGATGCGTTCACATCCGTGCCTGGAGAATACGCCCTCCTGAAGCACCACTTCATGAGGTTTTCCCTTAAACAGCCAGCTGCCGCTCCCCGCGTATTCGCCCTCGCTGTTCTCCCTCACAAATATCATGTCAACGTCTTTCCTGTCCACATCCTTCAGGGGACACGGCGCCCCTTCCAGCAGCTTTACCGGCCGCAGGTTCACGTACTGGTCAAAGCTTTTGCGTATGTTCAGGAGCAGATCCCACAGTGAGATGTGGTCCGGCACACCGGGATATCCCACTGCCCCTAAGAAGATGGCGTCAAACTGTTTCAGCTTCCCAATCCCGTCCTCATCCATCATTTTCCCTGTCTTTAAATAGTACTCGCATCCCCACGGAAAATATGTAAATTCAAACGAAAATCCTCCGTCGCATTCCGCCACCTGCTTTAAGACCCTGACCCCCTCAGCCAGCACTTCAGGCCCAATTCCATCACCTGCGATTACAGCAATCTTATGTGTCTTCAATGCCATACCCCTCCTTGTTTTTTGTCTGCCTATATCGTAATCTTTTATCCGTCATAAGTAAAATATTTTTTTCTGATTAAATCATCAGAAAATCTTATGGCAAAATTGAAGATGGAAAAAATGGCAAAAAAAGAAAAGGCATAACCGCCTCATGGTATAATCCATACCAGAAACAGCCATACCCTTTCTGCTGGTTTCATTTCACACAAAAATCCTCCCCGGCCTTAACCCCCAGCTTCATAATCCGTTCCCGCAGACGCTCCTTCACCGCCCCATACCCAGGCTCTGCAATAAGGTTATCCCTCTCCAGCGGATCCCGTTCCAGGTCAAACAGATATTTCTCCTGATAAACAGGACTTCCGCTTTCCGTCCAGGGGTTGGCCTCAGGGGCATATACCACATATTTATACCGTCTGGTGCGCAAGGCCCGGCCCACAAAGCTTTCACTGATCTGGATATAGACCTCCTCTTCCCAGTCAGGGGCATCCACCTCCTGGAGGGGACGTCCCTGAAGGTCCAGTTTCCCGGTTTCAATCCCGGCCGCTGTCAGGATGGTCCTCGGCAAATCCAGAAGGCTTACCACCCGTTCCTCGTTTACGCCTTTCCTGAACCCATCCCCTTTAATCAGCAGGGGGACATGGATGGTTCCCTCAAAACTGTTGCGCTTATAGTCATCATAACCATGTTCCACCACCTCATCCGAGCGGGTGCGGAAGTGGCAGCCGTGGTCGCTGGCATAAACCACCATGGTCTGTCCGTAAATCCCCTTTTCCTTCAATGCCTCAACCACACGGCCGAAATTAGTATCCAGTGCATGGCAGCAGCCCAGGTAATCCGGGTAAAACTTTTCCCAGTCCCCTTTTCCAGGTTCCAGGTCGGCCGGAGGCACAAAATCCCCGAACCGCTCCCTGCTTCCCTCCGGCCCCTCATAATCCCCCCTGTCATTCTGATGGTGCGGTTCAATATGGGAAACCATCAGGAAAAACGGTTCCCCGCTGTCATACTCCTCAATGTAACGGACCGCGTAATCGGTCAGACAGTCTGTCCTGTAGCCGGTAAACTCCAGTTTATTGCCATCCTTGTCAAACACATAGCCGCCATATCCATGGGAAGTAAACTCCAGCACATCCGCGGCCATCCAGTAATCATCATACCCTCCCCGCCGTTCAAGGGGAACCGGAATGGTTTCATAGTGGTTCTCATGCTCATCCGAAGCCAGATGCCATTTTCCCACATAAGCCACCCGGTAGCCCGCCTCCCTCAGGTATCCGGCCAGGGTTTTCTGCTCCGCCGGAAGGGAGACCGCGTTGCGGTAACAGCCGGTCTGTGTCGGATACAGCCCGGTCTGAAGCATGGCCCTGGCCGGGCCGCACACTGGCTGGGGCGTGAATGCATTGGAAAAATTCACCGCGTCCTCACATGCAAACCGGTCCAGGCACGGTGTGACCGGCAGGGGCTGCCCGTTGCATCCCAGGGTGTCCGCCCGCTGCTGGTCGGAAAAGAAAAATACTATATTCTGCTTCTGTTTCATGACTTCCTCCATTTCTCAAACCACCGTTCCTTTATCCAGGCCTATTCCTTCACCGCCCCTGCGGTAAGGCCCGCTATCATGTATTTCTGCAAAAAGATGAATATGACCAGGATGGGGATGGCCGCGCCCACCGCTGCCGCCATGACCCTTCCCCAATCGTAATTGTATTCGCCCAGATAGGTCATTGCGATACCGGAGGCAAGGGTGCGCATCCCGGTCTTGTTGACCAGGGTCAGGCCCCAGAGGAAATCCTCCCAGGAAATCAGGAAGGAGTACAGTCCCACTGCCAGGATACCCGGCTTTACCAGGGGCAGGATGACCTGCATGAGGGTCCTTCCCTTGGAGCAGCCGTCAATATAGGCAGCCTCCTCCAGGGACTTGGATATGGTGTCAAAAAATCCTTTGAGTATCCACACCGACATGGGCAGGGCATTGGTGGAGCAGGCCAGCACCAGGGCCGTATAGGTATTCAAGAGCCCCAGACGGAAGTACATGTTGTAAAGGGCTATGAGAAGGGTCATGGCCGGGAACATCTGGGTGGAAAGAAACAGCATCATCACAAACCGGCTCCCCCTGAACCGGTACCTGGAAAATGAATAGGCTGCCAATACCGCCAGGATAAGGGTCACCAGGGTGGTGATTCCCGATACGATCACATTGTTCCTGTAGAATACAAGGAACTTGCCGTCCGTCAGGATTCCCCTGTAATTGGCCATGGTGGTGGTCACCGGGACAAACTGGGGCGGAAGCTTCAAGATGGCTTCATTGGGCTTGATGGAGGTGAGCAGCATCCAGTAAATGGGAAAAACAAAGCATATGGTAATGGCTGTTATGGATACATATTTAAGAATGGACTGCCATGTTTTCTTTTTCATCCGCGCACCTCCTTAATATTCCACTTCCTTGGCGGAAAGGACCTTGTTGTAAATAGTGGAGAAGATAATCAGGAACACCAGCCAGCACACACCGATGGCAGCGCCCTTACCCAGGTTAAAGCCTGAGAATGCTGTCTCATAGGTGTACAGCGGCAACGTGGTGGTGGCCCTTACCGGACCTCCTCCTGTCATGGTGAAGAACAGCACGAACATCTGGAAGTTGGACACGATGGAGGTAAGGGTCACTGTCCTCACAACCGGCATGATACAGGGAACCGTGATACATAAAAACTTCTGAAGTCCCGTGGCCCCGTCTATCTCAGCCGCCTCCTTTAAATCCTCGGGAACGGTCTGTAACCCGGATAGAAGCATGATCATCATAAGGGGCATCTGCTTCCAGACCGCGGATATCACCACGCCGGCCATGGCTGTCCCCGGACTTCCAAGGACACTGTAATCCCCCAGGTTCAGCAGATAGTTCACAATGCCATACTGCGGCTGGAATATGAACATCCAGGTAACCGCCACCACCAGGGACGGGATCGTCCACGGAAGGAACAGGAGGCTCCGGAACAGCTTCCTTCCCTTCAGATTTTTGCTGTTAAGCAGAAGCGCCACGCCCAGGCCGATAAAAAATTGGGCTGCCACCGTACTGCACACATAGATAAGGGTCCGCCCAAAGGTACGGATGAACTCCGCATCCTTAAACACCGCCTTGTAATTGGCAAAATCATTCCATGTGATATTATTCATGTCCAACAGGTTGTAATGGTAAAAACTCATCCCAATCACAACAAACACAGGTATGATGATGGTGACCATGAGCATTGCCACCGCGGGCACCAGAAGCATCACCATAAACCAGTTGACTTTTTTCTTTGTTCCCATGCCAGACCTCCCATTGATAAAAGCGGAGCGGATGCAGGATGATCTGCAGCCGCTCCTGATTCAGACTGATGCTTCCCTGACTTCTGGATTCACGTTTTATTTACTGTCCATACATCTCTCTGATTGTTGCATTTGTCTCGTCCAGCACCGTGGCAATGTCCTCATTATTGACAACAATACGCTCAATGGCCTTTGTCACCTCGTTCATGGCATTATCAAACATGGCATTGGTGGCCGGAAGCGGGCTGGCTGTTTCAGACTGCTTGTTAAATACCTCCATGAAATAATCCTCATTCATCTCAGGAAGTGTTGCTATGGATTTCCTTGCAGAGAGGACCGCATTGGACTTGTGGTACTTTAACATTGCATCCTTGCCAATCAGGTACTCTACCAGGCGGATGGCTGCTTCCTTGTGCTCTGATTTCTCAAATACAGCCAGCTGGTGCTCTGTATACACGGTCTCGCTTCTGCCTGTCTCTCCTGCCGGGATAATGGCGATTCCCATTTTCTTATCAAATTCCTCGCCGATACCGCTGCTGGCCCGGAACGCGCCGCGACCCATGTCACCGTCAAATATGATGCCGATCTGGCCGGATGCGAACAATCCGCGTAAATCCTTAATCTCAAGTCCTGCCGGAATCACCTTGGCATCCACCAGCTCCTTGGTCCAGGTCAGGGCTGCCACATTGCCTTCATTATTCAGGTCAACCATCCCGTCCTTATCCACAAAATGTCCGCCAAAGGTATAGAAGATACCGTTAAACACAGTTCCCGTGTGTGCAACCTTGCCCGTGGGAAGCCCCAGGCCGTAGATGGTATTGCCGGAATCGTCCTTGCCAAGCGCTGCCACTGCCTTGGCAGCCTCCGTCATCTCATCCCAGGTTGCAGGCGCCTTCTCAGGGTCCAGGCCTGCCTTGGTAAATAAATCCTTGTTGTAATACATGGCAATGGGGTGGGGCGCCCATGACAGCGCCTTTACCTTGCCGCCATATGTAGTGCCGGACAGGTAACCGGGATAGATATCATCCAGCACATCCTTGGAAGCCAGGGAATCCAGTTCAGCCAGGATGCCTGCCCCGTTAAAGGCGCTCATCATCTGTGAATTCCCCATGATTACGTCCGCTGCATTGCCTGAGGTGCCTGCAATCAGGACCTGGTCCTTGTACTGGTTAAATGGGATGGCCTGGGACTCAACCTTGATATCCGGGTTGGCAGCCATGAAATCATCCAGCAGTTCCTTAAAGATTGCCGATGTGGCCTCCTCCGCCTCCAGCCAGTTGCTGATCGTAATCGTCACCTGTTCCCCTGAAGCGGCCACCGGTGCAGCTGATTCTGCCGCGGACTCTGTCCCGGCCGCCTCTGTCTTAGCCGCCTCCGTGGGCGCTGCCGTGGTGGCTGTCTGGCCGCCTCCGCAGCCGCTGAGTGCCAACCCTCCCACCATCAGCGCCGACATCATGACCGCAAGTGTTTTTTTCATAAAATACCTCCTCTTCTCTGCGCAGCCTGTGCTGCGGATCATATGGTCCCGTTTCAACTATCATACTTAAATTATAAACAAAGTCCCTCCAAAGTTGAAGGGACGTAAAATTTGGTTTTAGTGCTATTTTTATAGTTTTTGACGATAACATGTTAATATTTTGTCTATATCAACGGTCCGCATTGGGTGTGGTCCCAAATTTTTCTTTATAAATCCTTGTAAAATGCTTGGTACTCCCATATCCCACCATCTCCGCAATGGCTCCAATCTTAAGGTCCGTGTTGAGAATCAGCTTGCGCGCCTTCTCCATGCGCAGGTCCGTCACATAATCAATGTATTTTTTCCCGGTCTGCTTCTTAAACAGCGTGGAGAAATAAGCCGTATTCATGTGGACCGCCTGGCTCACCTCCTCCAGGCTGATACTGCGGTAAAAATTATTCTCTATGTACTGGATTGCCTTCCCGATGCTTCCCCCATCATCCGCGGCCTCCGTCTTACCGCTGCCATTTGCCGTCCTCACCTCTGCCTTTATATCCAGAAGGCGTTCCAGGCAGGCCGCCACCTCAAACCGGTTCAGGGGCTTTAAGAGATATTCCCGCACACCGCAGCGGATAGCCGTCCTGGCGTATTCAAAGTCCCGGTACGCGCTGATGATCACATAGCTGCACCTGGCCCCGTCAGCCTGGGCCTTTTCAATCATTGCCAGGCCATCCATCACAGGCATGCGGATATCCGTGATCACCACATGGGGATTCCACATTGCGATGGCCTTATAGCCCTCCATCCCGTTATCGCACTCCTGTACCTGGACATCCTGGCACACGCTCTCCACGATTTTACAGATGCCCTTGCGGATTAAATCCTCATCCTCACACACCAGGATCCGTTTCATGCTCCTCCCCCCTTTCCAATGGAATCCTCAGGGACACAATGGTCCCGGTCCCTGCGCCGGAACGCAGGGTCACCCGGCTCCTTTCCCCGAACAGAAGCCTTAACCTCCGGCTTAAATTGCGCAGCGCGTAACAGTCCATGGTGTTCTCCTGGCAGTCCGGGTCCAGCAGGAACCGCACCCTTAATAACCGTTCATGGGAAACCGTGGTCCCGTCATTAAATATCCTCAGCTCCAAAAATCCCCTCCGCCTGCAGATGGAAACCAGGATGCGCTTATGGTTGGGCGTGTCCTCAAACCCGTGCCGGAAGGCATTTTCCACCAATGGCTGTATGGTAAGCCGGGGCAGTTTTTCCTGCAGGCACGATTCCTCCACCCGGTATTCCATCCGGAACCGGTCCGGGAAACGGATTTTCTGGATGGTCACATAATTCCTTACATTTTCCAGTTCCTCCTGTACCGTTACCAGAGGGGACGGCTCCATGGAATAGCGCATCATCATGGAAAATGCCTGGGTCATATCCACGATTTCATAGTGGTCCCTGACCAGGGCCATCATGGAAATGCTCTCCAGCGTATTATAGACAAAATGGGGATTGATCTGGCTCTGGAGGGCGCGCAGGGTTGCCTGCTGGCTCTCAATCTTCACCAGGTACTCATTTTCAATCAGCTGTTTCATATCCCTTGCCATGGTGTTGAAGCTGCGCGCAAGTTCCCCGATTTCATCCTTCAGCCCGTCCTTAACCTCCACCTCCAGGTCCCCGGCCGCAATCCGTCTGGTGGCTTCCCCCAGCCGTATGATCCTGCCGGCCACCCAGTCCGCCAGCAACCTGTCCATCAGATAAATCAGGAGCACCAGCACCGCCATGCCTGCCATGAAGTACACAAAGGCCGCCGTGTACCCCTGGCGCAGCTCCTTCATCTGGAGCCTGTACTCCACCTGGCTGTCAAACATCCGTGAATAGGAGTACAGGGACACAAACCCTCCCTCCGTCCGTTCCTGTCCTGAGATGATCCTGTTGCCTTCAAACACAATGGAATCCCCATCCCCGGACACCAGGTCATAAAAGGGCTGGATCATGGCCTGCTTATCCAGTTCCATATAAACCAGGCCCAGAACCTCCCCGTTGCGCACGCTGATGATGTTGGAGGCCAGGATCCAGACCGGCCTCTTATCCTGCACGGAGATTCCTTCGGTCCGCACAAATGCTTCCCTTCCTGACAGCAGGTCCGAAAACCAGGGCATCCCGCCATATATCCTGGACAGCGGCTGGTCCGAAAAATCCCTGGAATACGTCTTGTCCGCCTCCCTGATATAGATGGCGATGGCGCCTGTCCGTCTTCCCACCGTGGACACATTGGCAAGCCTGTTCCGAAGGAAATCCCGCAGGTCAAGCTGCTCCTTATATGTGCCCGCCACATAATTATCAATGGCTGTCTGCACATTCATATCCGTGACCATGAAGCCCAGGCTTTCCTGGGCCTGGTTATAATACCCGTCCATCTCCTCCACGGTCTTATCCAGTAAAAGCTGGGCCTGGCGCCTGGCGCTCTCCGCCCCCGTATTGACAAACACAAAGAAAACCACTGCAAATATGACCACAATGGGCACAATCGCCACCAGCCATGTGGACAGTATCAACTTCTTACGGATGGGGGCATTCTTAAATGCACCCAGACCCAAAAGCCGTTTCACGCTTTTTTATCCCCCTTCCGGAACCGGACGTTTTCCTGTCCAGGCCATTTGCCATGGAACTGCCCATGGAACTGCATTACCTATATTGTGTTGTACAGCCCGTGATGCCTGCGCTCCCGGATGATCAATCACGTTACATATTGGATTTTACATACTTCTTCGTGAATTCCAGGAACCTTGCAGCATCATGGAACATATGCTGGTTCTTTTTCCAGACCAGTCCAATCTGGATATGCAGCGGGTCCTCCAGGGATATGCCCTTGATATCCGGCACGGCCTGGGCTATGTCCCGGAACATGAACCCGCCTGTAATCCCGTCGGATATGAACTCCCTGATGGTATAGAACTGGCTGGAATAATGCAGTATGTTCGGCCGGTAGCCTTCCTTTTCAAACCTCTCCTTAATCACCACATTCTGATAAAAGCCGTCATTAAACATGATGAGCGGCTCCTCTTTTATCTCCTGGATTGAAACGGTTTCATGGTTGGCCAGAGGATGGTCCTTTGACACGCAGAACACGGTTTCCGTATCCGTCATCTTCAGGATATTATAAGCGTCTTCCGACAGCTGGTTGGTGGGCAGGATGGCGAAATCCAGGGTACTGTCATCCAGCATTTCCAGGAGATACCGGCTTCCGCCTTCCCGGGAGTTGAGCATGACCTCCGGGAAGGCTTTCCTGAATTCCCTGTACATTTTTGGAAACAGGAAGGTTCCGATCATGGGAGGAATACCCAGATTAATCCGTTTCCTCTGGTTCCCCATATCGCACATCATCTGGTTCAGCTCATCCGCCTGTTCCAGCAGCACCATGGCCCTTTCATAAAAATACGTGCCTTCCCGGGTTATCTCAAACCCCTTGTTGTTCCTTTGAAGAAGCAGGACCCCAAACTCATTTTCCAGTTCCCTGATTGCCATGGAGATAGAGGGCTGGGAGACATGAAGCTCAGCAGCAGCCCTGGTTATGTTGCCGCTTCTGCATGCGGCGCAGAAGTATTGTAATTGGTGTAATTTCATAGGATCATCCTCATAGTCAGGAAACGGCCGCACTGGCGAACCCGCCGTCATGGGTTTCCTTGGCCCGGTACAGGGCGGCATCTGCCAGCTTTGCCAGCTCCGCGTAGCTGTCCCCTCCATGTGCAATCACGGCACCCGCGGACAGTGTTATGGGCGGGATATTCCTCCTAACCGCCTCCCCTGACAGGGTATGGTTGATATCCTCCACAATCCGCGCGGCAACCGAATAATCATTTGTATTGGCCACAAATATGGAAAACTCATCCCCATGGAGCCGGGACGCAAGGTCGATTGTCCTGATACGCCCGATTATCATCTGGGCCGATAGTTTAATCACCTCATCGCCCACCAGGTGTCCGTAGTTATCATTAATCAGTTTAAAATGGTCGCCGTCCAGCATGATAAGGATACCGCTCTGATCCGGTTCCATGGCTTCAATGCATTTGGATACATTTTCACGGAATGACTTAAAATTCATCAGGCCCGTCAGGTCATCAACCGCAGCAGCCCTCTGGGCCGCCGTCAGGGCAAGCTCCAGACGCTTCTGCATCTGCCCCAGTTCCACATAAGCCGCGCGCAGCTCCCTGTTCTTCTGTTCCTTGGTGACACGCCCTGCCCCATAGATGAGCAGCAGTTCCAGGAGCAGGAACGGAACAAGCCAGACCTGTACCGTGGCCTTCAGCATGGACAGTACAGGCACCAGTATGATGACATGGTACATATCCCCGTGGCGCAGGTAACCATAGTAATCCCTGTTCCCAAGCTTTACACGCAGTGCCGTCCCCTCCTGCTCCAGCAGCCTTGGCAGACCGCTGTTAAGGCTTGCGCGGAACGCATGGAAGGCAGATGCCGACTGGATCTGCTCATCCATCTTCTCCCGCTGTTCCCCGGACAGTTCCAGGGAAGCCTCCATGGAAGCGTTCAGCGCGGACTTTGCCTCTGCCTGGGACGTATACAGGTTCCCGCCCAGATAATCCTCATCCATACTTCCGATAACCGTTCCATTGTTATCAAACAACAGCATCTGCTCCCCGTCATACGCCTTCATTGAGGACACAAGCTCCTGTATGTCCCCCATGCGTATATCGTAGGCAAACACGGTTTCCCCATCCGGCTGCAGCTGAGAAATGGTGGAAAGTATGTAGTGGTTTGCATAACTCATATAAGGCGGCGTGAACACAATCCGTCCATCCCCCTTCACCGCATCCGTATACCATGGACGTGACGTTGCCTCATAGCCCGTATCCTCATACTCTGAATACGGGGTATCCCAGCTGTACAGGTACCGTCCTTTGTAATACATATAAAGCCCGTCAAATGTGTCCCCCTCAATCTCCAGCATCCGGGAATCCATCTCCTTCAGATAATCCCAGATTGCATCCGGGTCCGGATGTTCCTCAATCTCGCGGGCCATCATGTGGGCAAACAGCCTGAAGGAATGTATGTAGTTCCCCATCACGTCCTCCACCCCCTCCATGGAAGCTTCTGCATGTTCCGACATGCCGGCATCCACAGACAGGGCCTCCCTTTTGCCCAATACCAGAACAGCCAATACATTGATTAACAGGAAAAAGGCTGTGAAACAAAACCTTCGATACCACTTTTTATTCTTTTGCATCCCCATATCCCCAACGGTTCCACTTTCTGTATTTTTCTGTTATTATATCACGGAAATGTAATAAAGCAAAATATGTTTATGCATGATGAACAAGCAATCCAGACAAAACAGGGGAGAAAAGGGCAGACTGTCCATGGTCTGCCCTGCTGGATTGTGTTAAGTTATTGACAATTTATCCGGATTAAATCATTCACGGTCCCATCCACTCCGTGACAGCCATTCCACGATGCTGCGCTGTGCCTCTTCCGAATAAAAAAACACATCATATTCATTTCCCTTCTCACTAAGCCTCTTCTCCGCCATGATCCCAAACTCCTCCCCCTTGTCCGTCAGGCGCTTCCGGGGAGTCCCGTTTAAAAACCACACTTCAAAACATCCCTTGTCCATCAGCCACTGCTCCACTGATTTTATGGTCAGCCGCTTCATGGCCTCCCCGTCACGCAGATCATTCATCTGTCCGATGAAATCACTGAGGGAGACGCGTTCCGAATAATGGATCTGTTCTGCCAGTTCCTCTGTCATCACGAACTCTGTCTTAGACTTTTTGCCCTTCTTCTTAACCGTACCCATCTCCACGGCCCCGCCATGGGATGCAGGCTTATGGCCCTCTGCTTCCCTTTCCTGGCTTCCAGTTTCCCAGGCAGCCATGGCCGTCTCCAGGTTCCAGTCTTCAAAGTCATCACTGTCGCTGGTAAAATACAGATCATCGTCACTATAATAGGACGGCTCATCCATCCAGTCCTCCGGGCTGTTCCTACCATTTTTTTCATTTTCCTGCCTGTTGACCGGCAGCGCAGATGCAGGCTTCCTTTCCCCCACCTCTGCTTTTACACACTCCAAAAAACGCTCTCCGTACTTCTCAAACTTAAATTCCCCGACCCCGGATACCGAAAGCATCTCAGACTTTGTCCCGGGCTTAACCATGCACATGGAGACCAGGGTCTTATCCGAGAACACAATATAGGGCGGCACGCCTTCCTCTTTGGCGATTTCCGTCCGCAGCGCCCGCAGCTTTTCAAATAATCCTTCGTCCGAATCCAGAAGTGATATGCCGGCAGCCTTTCCCTTCTTAGGCTTCTTCCCTTCCTTTATCTTCGCCGGATGTTCCAGCTCCTTTGCCATCTTCATCGTAACCGGCTCGCCGTCTTCCATTACCCGTCTGGAATTGCCGGTCAGCTTCACAATCGCATACTCATCATTTGTCACTGCCAGGTATTCTTTTAACATCAGATGGTTCATCACCTGCCGCAGTTTATAAGTGGGAACCTTTGACAGCGCTCCGTAAAATGCACTTTCATCCATCCTGTAATTCCGGATTTTCGCCGTATTGGCCCCATGGACCGTATCAATGATCACATTGGTCCCATACCTCTGCCGGCAGTTCTCAACACACCCAATCAGCCCCCTGGCAATCTCCGTCACGTCCACCTCTTCAAACTGGCTCAGGCAGTTAGAGCAGTTCCCGCAGTAATTGCTGCCGTATTCCCCGAAGTAGCGCAGTATGTAATCCCTCAGGCACTCATTGGTAAAACAGTAAAATGTCATCTTGCGCAGCCGTTCCCTGTCCCGCTCCATGACAATCTCACGGGTCAACGGATCCAGCGCCTCGTTATCCTGGTTATGGTCAATAAAGAACTGGTTTGTCACCACATCCTGTCCTCCGTATAAAAGGATACACTCCGAAGGCTCACCGTCACGTCCGGCCCTTCCTGCTTCCTGATAATAGGATTCCATATTCTTCGGCATATTGTAATGCACCACGAACCTGACATTGGACTTGTCGATTCCCATACCGAAGGCATTGGTCGCCACCATGATCTGTGCCCTGTCATAGATGAAATCTTCCTGGTTACGCTTGCGTTCGCTGTCACTTAAACCGGCATGATACCTGGTCATGGAAAATCCTTCCCGCATAAGCTGGCTGCAGACTTCCTCCACCACCTTCCTGGTCAGGCAGTAGATGATCCCGCTCTCCCCCTTATGGCGTTCCAGATAGTTCACCAGGGTGGCATACTTATCCTTTGGGCTTTGGACGGCAAAATAAAGATTGGAACGGTCAAATCCGGTCGTCATCACATTGGGGTTCCTGAGCATAAGGATATCGATGATATCGTCCCTGACCTCCGCCGTGGCCGTTGCGGTAAACGCGCTTACAATGGGCCTCACCGGCAGCTGGTTTATAAAATCCACAATCTTCAGATAGCTTGGCCTGAAGTCCTGCCCCCATTGGGACACACAGTGGGCCTCGTCCACCGCAACCATGGATATCTTAACCCGTCCATCCAGGGCGAACCGGAGGAAATCCTCGGACATCAGCCGCTCCGGCGCCACATAGATAATGGGATACCGGCCGGCCCTCGCCAGTTCCAGCACCTTTATATACTGGGACGCGGTCAGGGAACTGTTAATAAAGGCAGCCAGGATACCCACCTGGTTCAGGTTGCTCACCTGGTCCTTCATCAGGGATATTAAAGGTGAGATGACCAGGGTAATCCCGTCCATCATAAGGGCCGGGATCTGATAGCACAGGGACTTGCCCGCGCCCGTGGGCATGACGCCCAGCACATCCCGCCCCTCTAAGATGCTGTTAATCAGCACATCCTGTCCGTCCCTGAATGTGTCATATCCAAAGTATTGTTTTAAAATTTCATATTGTGTCATTTGTCTTTCCTTCTGTGAAAATGTGTTTTGTCCATACCTTTCATTATATGGGAGTTTGATTTTTACTTCAAGTGATAATCGCTTTTTCTGATGGGGTTGATATGAGGACCAGGCAAAATGCCGGTTGATGAAGATATGAATCTGATGGAGGTACTGTTTTTAGATAAATAAGAATGTATTCATTATAGCGGATTTATATGGCGATTACAATAGCAGTTGATACAAAAGCGATAAAACGATAAAATGACCGGAAAATAAGACCGCATATTCCTGCATATTAAAATCAGGCACAATGCAAATGCGGTATGTGTCCAATCCATCCGTACACATACCGCATTATATTTTTATCTGCCCTTGATTTCCAATGAGATGATGCTGGCGTGGGACGCCATGTCCCCACAGAAGTCTACCGCAAGGCGCCAGGATTGGAGGACGTAACCCCCTCTAATATCATAACGGAAATGACTTTATATTTTCGTATGACAACATCCAAGCCTGTCACAGAGCAATCCGAAAAACATTTCCTTATCTGCTTTATAGGCAACCTGTATGTTGGGCAGTCCATCCTTTTCATGTCTGATACGCGTATCCACAATCAGCTGGCCGTCTGCTGCCCCGCCATTCACATCAATATCGCACCGGCTCCGTCTCATATCCGTAATCACCTCCGGCATAATAACGCTGGCCACTGCCAGGGCATCGTGGACAGCATCTGAATGTCCGTTGCCATCCCCCATTACCCCCAATGCCTCAATCCGCATCTCAAGCAAGCTGGCTGCAAGTCTGGCTGCCGGTGTTTTAAGGGCCCTGAGGCTGGCTGCATCTTCCAGGTCCAGTTCAGCGGAATGTGTTGCATTCAGCCCAATTATCCTGCATGGGACGCCGCTGTCAATAATAATCTTAGCCGCTTCAGGGTCGTGGTAAAAATTAGCTTCTGCACATGGGGTTATGTTCCCCATCCCAACAGCCCCTCCCATAAAAACAACTTCTTCCATACGGGTTATAATGGATGGTTCCATCCTGATTGCTATTGCCAGATTAGTAGGAGGTCCTACCGGAATTATTGTAATCTTTTCCTCTGTCCGCAGCAGTGTCTCCACCAGATAGGAACATGCATGGGACGGACGAGCCTTGACTTTTGCCGGCGGCAAATCCAGATAAGCCGGATGTATAGAAAATTCCTTCCCATCCTTCCATACGCTGATTCCATCCTTCTCCAATGCTCCATTTCTCTGCTTTGTCAGGTAACGCACCATTGGCTGAGGACATCCTTTATACACAGGTATCTCATTTTCCTTTCCCAGAAGCCCTAAGACCCTCAGGGTATTCTCCACACAGTTCCCCACAGGGCGGTTCCCCCATGTTACGGTAATCCCCAGGACATCCAATTCCGGAGATAACGCCGCCAGCATAATTGCAATTGCGTCATCGGATCCCGTATCCACATCCAATATCACCTTTTTTCTCTGTTGTAATGCCTGCGCTCCCATTCATACCACCATCCCTTCCTCATATTCCCCATCATCCTCACAAAGAGCTCTTAGCCTTTTCGTCCTTTATACCCTTTCTCCACATTGCCAGGACAAGCACTGTAATTGTGAAGACATAAGGAAGCATCAGGATGAACTGAGAAGGAAGTCCATAGGACTGAAGCCTGGCCCCCACAGAGTCAATGAATCCGAATATCAGGGTTCCCATCCAGACAAGGATAGGATTCATCGCGCCAAAGTTCATGGCTGCCACCCCCATGAAACCTCTGCCATTTGTAATGTTCTCAGCAAACATCTGTGAATATCCCAGGGACAGATGGGCGCCAGCCAGTCCGCCCATGATGCCGGAGATAATCATTACCTGGTACTTTAAATTCCTTACATTGATGCCCGCAGTCTCAGCCGCCATAGGAAGGCGGCCCACGCAGCGAACCCGAAGCCCCCAGACCGTCCGGAACAAAAGGAACCAAAGGACCCCCACCATGATGATTCCAAACACTTCCGTGACACACCAGTTATTAAATATGCCATTAAGCACGGCATTCTGTTCCAGGGCCGTTATATGGATTCTTGGTATCGGCACTATCTCAGGGCTGGTAAATGTACCAGAGGTTCCAAGAAACTGCTTTATACCAAACTTTGTGATGGCAAGCGCAAACATATTGACAGCAATGCCTACCGCACAGATATGGGCATTGTACTTGATGTTGGCTACCGCCATGATCATTGCAATTGCAATCCCGCTGATGATTGCGGCAACGATGGCCACCAGCCAGCTTCCAGTAACAAAGCTTGTGAGCACCGCCACAAAGGCTGATGTCAGCATGATTCCCTCAGTACCGATGTTAAGGATATCTGCCTGCTGTGTTATGGTGGCACACAGAGCCGCAAACAGAATAGGGGTCGCAGACCGGATAGTTGCATAAATTAACGTATAATCGAAAATATTGCTCATTTACGTTCACCTCCTTTGTCAGCGTTCTTTTGGTCCCCTGCCCCGCTCTTTACAGCCTTTTTCTTTTTATGAAATGTAAACAGGGTTTCCATGGTTGCGAAAATAATGAATACCGCAGTGATTGTATCAACAATAGACCTGGGAACACCAGCAAACCGTTCCATGGAAAGCGCTCCTGCTTTTAACGCAGCCACAAAGAATGACATGATTGGGACCAGGCAGATATCATTCCACACAATCATAGAAGATAGCATGCCGTCATTGGCAATGTTCAGTGAAAAATTATCCAGGAAATAACCATAAACCCCCAATGATTCGATTGCGCCTGCAATTCCCCCGAACGCCCCGGACAACATCATTCCCTGGATGACTGTCCTGCGCGCATTAATCCCTATGTATTCAGCGTGATGTATGTTAAGTCCCACGGTTGTGAATTTATATCCCAGCGTGGACCTGTATATCAGCCATATTGCCCCCGCAACCAGCAGAAGGGCCACAAACAGTCCTGTATTGGCCTGGCTTGGCCGCATGATTTTGGCAAGCATGACCCCCTCCGAAACACTGAGTGTCTGAGGGATTCCCGTCTTTGCACTCATAGGTCCGTTGCACAGCCAGGAAGTCAGATATTTTGCAACATAGGTAGCCAGTATACATACACAGATTTCATTTACTTTCCACCTGACCTTCAGGATTGCAGGTATGGCGGCCCACAAAGCGCCTGCCGCAGCTGCTGTCATAAAGCATATAACCAGATGCAGGGGAGCCGGAATGCCGTGCAGATAATGACCTGCCCATGCAGCAGCAATAGCCCCCAGATATAGTTCCCCTTCAATACCGGCGTTAAAGCATCCCACCTTGGCAGCAATGGAAAAGCCAACACCGGTCAGCAGGATTGGCACGAATTTCTGCAAGGTTGTACCCAGATTGACCTTTCCCACAAACGCCCCTTTAAATAGCTGGATATATGCCTCCAGGGGATGATATCCGACAATCATCATGAACACTGCCCCAACTGCCATTGACAGGACCAGTGTAAGCAGCAGGGTTACATACCGGTTTTCCTTTTTTTCCGCCATATCAGGATACCTCCTTATTTTGTCCTTGTGTCTCCCCCAGCATCAGGAGTCCTACATTATCCGTTGTGGCCTCATCACTGTCCACAATCCCCATGATCCTGCCTTCATACATTACGACAATCCTATCAGAAAGTGCTAAAACCTCTTCCAGATCAGCCGACACCAACAGGATTCCTTTTCCGCTCTTTTTTACATCGTTCAGAATCTTCCTGATTAATTCTATGGCACCAATGTCCACACCCCTGGATGGCTGGGATGCAATCAGAAGTTTTCCATCCGCATCCACCTCCCTGGCAACTACAATTTTCTGTGCATTCCCGCCGGACAGTGACTGTGCAATCACATCCGGTTCTGTTGGACGGATATCAAACTGGGGAATCAGTTTCTCAGCGTATTGTCTAACCACCTTTTTATGCCTGGTTATCCCGCTGGCAAACGGAGCATCTTCAAATTTCCAGGCAATCAGGTTGTCCTCAATTGTCATCGCCCTGTTCAGCCCCCTCAGGTTGCGGTCCTCCGGTATGTGCGTCAGTCCTGCAAGCCTTGCCTTTTTGGGACTGTAATTCGTTATGTCCTCCCCATCCAGGAGGATTTTCCCCTTCTCAACCCTGCGCAGCCCTGCAACCGCCTCAACCAGCTCACTTTGCCCATTACCGTCAACGCCTGCAATGCCGACAATTTCCCCTGCACGCACATCAAAGGATACGCCTCTTATCTTTGACATCTCCTTCTCCCCGGAGGTCCAGACATCCTTAATCTCCAGAATCGGCTTTCCAATATCTGTCTTTTCCTTTTCAATATTCAGAAAAACCTCACGCCCAACCATCATCTTGGCAAGCTCTGTGGTATTTGTTTCACTCTTATTAACCGTTGCGATAAATCTTCCGCCCCTCATAACGGTAATCCGATCCGATATTTCCATGACTTCATTTAATTTATGGGAAATAAAAATAATGGATTTCCCATCATTTCTCAATTCCTGGAGTATTTCAAAAAATTTCTTACACTCTAACGGAGTAAGCACTGCCGTGGGCTCGTCCAGGATCAGTACATCCGCCCCGCGGTACAGGGTCTTAATGATTTCCACTCTTTGGGCCTCCCCTACGGAAATCTGGTTTATTTTCTTATTTGGCTGTATATCCATGTGATAACTGTCCACATATTTCTGTATTTTAGCCCTGGATGTTTCAAAATCAATGGTAACACCTTTCCTGGGTTCAAAACCCAGGATTACATTTTCCAGGACAGTCAGGTCATCCACCAGCATGAACTCCTGATGGACCATACCAATTCCCTGTTCAATAGAAATCCCCGGCGTCAGATGTGTCATTTCCTTTCCGTATATCCTGATGGTTCCTCCGTCTGGCTGGTACAGGCCATAAAGCATCTTCATCATAGTAGATTTTCCCGCCCCATTTTCCCCAATCAAAGAATGGATTTCTCCTTTTTTCAGGTTGAACTGCCCTCCATCCACGGCATGGACCGCTGGAAAGCTTTTATCTATATCCGTCATTTCCACAATATAACTGCTGTTTTCCATGTACACCCTCCTTCTCCCTGCAAAAAGTGCCCGGAGACCTCCTCCGGGCAGTTCCTCCGGGCAGTTCGTGCCATAAATACATCTTTACTTTTCAGGGTTTCCATACCCTTCATAAGAATTGACTACGATTTCCCCACTTGCAATCTTTCCTTTCAGTTCTTCCACCTTGTCCTCAATGTCCTGAGGGAACTTATCCCCCAACGCTTCTTTCATGACAGAAAAATCAGTCAGGCCAACACCATCGTGGGCCAGATCCATATAGGTTATGGAACCGCCCTCATATGTGCCATTGACAACGGATTCAATCATCTGGAACGTACATATATCCACCCTTTTCTGCATGGAAGTGAGGATATGCCCAGGATACAGGCTGTCCTGGTTAGTATCCACACCAATTGCATATACATTAAGTTCCGATGCAGCTTCCATAGCCCCGATGCCCGTGATATTGGCCACATTCATGATGATATCCGCGCCCTGATTAATCTGTGCGGTTGCCAGTTCCTTGCCTTTCAGGGCATCAGTAAATGTTCCTGCAAAGGACTGAAGCACCTCAATCTCCGGGTCAATATATTTGGCGCCCTGCTCATATCCTGTAAAGAAGTCATGAAGAACCGGAATATCCATTCCTCCTACCCACCCGATAATCTTTTTATCATTCACGCCTTCAATTTCAGTCTTGGTAGTAAACATGGCAGCAGCCGCACCTGCAAGGAACGAGCCTTCGTTCTGTGCAAACAGCGTGGAAACCACGTTATCGCCCGCATCACTGACACCATCAATCAGCGCAAACTTGGTATCTGGATAATCAGGGCAGTGTTTCTTCATAATATCCAAAAACTGCGTTGACACACCTATTACCAAATCGTAGTCTGCATCAGCCATGGCCACGAAATTAGCCTCCCAGTCAGCTGCCTCCCCTGATTCCAGTTCCTGTACTTCTATCCCATACATCTCCTTTGCCTTCATGGCCCCGTCATGGGCCAGGTCATTAAAGGATTTATCTCCCAGGAAACCAGAATAAATAAGTGCAACCTTTACAGGCTCCCGGCCCGCCTCAGCTTCCTTCCCCTGTTCCTCTGAGGCTGCCGCAGGAGCTTCGTTTCCTGTATCCGCCTGTGTCTGTTTTTCAGAGCCTTTGCATGCAGTTATTCCCACTACCATTGCACAACATAGTAAAAAAGCCAATATCTTTTTTTTCATTATGTAACCCCTCCTTATATTTAACTAATCATACAGTTTCAAGCTGTCCTCCACTATATCCCAGAACTTCTCTGCATCCAGTTTAACAGCAACCTTTGTATTCTTCACCTTGTCCGTCAGGTTAAAAAAGTCGCAATTCGTCCTGCCCTGACTCGGTCCTCCCGTTATATCAATCTCCGTATGCATTGCCTTTACCTCTATACAGGTTGGGTCAAGCAGATAAGCAATGGTAGTGGAATCATGAAGCGGGCCTCCCTCCCATCCAAATACCTTTTTCTGGGTCATACAGAAAAATCTCATCAAATCCACAAAAAGTTTGCCTGCCTTCGTATCTATCTTGGCCATCCTGTCAACTATCTCAGGATAACAAAGGGCCTGCCGTGTCAAATCAAGTCCCATCATGACGATGGGACGCCCACAGCTGAACACCACATGTGCGGCCTCAGCATCAGCATATATATTAAACTCTGCTGCCGGCGTCACATTTCCATGTTGATATGCCCCTCCCATCAGGACAATCTCGTCTATGTTATTCAAAATCCTTGGCTCTTTACGGATAGCCATACCAATATTGCTCAGAGGGCCTGTGGGTACAAGTGTGACCGGTTCACTGGAATCCATCACTGTTTCAATAATAAAATCGACTGCGTGGCGAGGGTCCAGTTCCTTTGTCAGTGGCCCGAATACAGGGCCATTCAGACCAGTATCCCCATGAATCCTTTCCTCCGCAGGAACAGCAGCCCGTACAATGGGTCCTGCCAGCCCCTTGCAAACCGGAACATCAATGTCCAGGTATTGGCATACATTCAGCGCATTCCTGGTGACCTTTTCCAGGGTCTGGTTTCCATTTACAGTGGTGATTCCCAAAAGCTCCAGCTTGGGGTTCCTGGCTGCCAGAATAATGGCAACCGCATCGTCATGTCCTGGGTCGCAGTCAATAATAATCCTTCTTTTCTGATTCATAATCTTTTAACCGTCCTTCTTTAATAATGTTGATGGTGAGTAAGAAACAATCAATGATACAATGGCCATTTGTATGATAAATCGTTTTATCTTATGAGTCTTATATTAGCATATGATAAAACGATTTGTCAATAATTTTTTGTGCATTTTCTTATTTTTTCTTGTTTATCAGCCACTTATTTATGTATATTTTTCTATTTTGCTTTTATTTTTTAATATCCTTTGCTTTTTTTCCATTTAAGTGTTAAACTTTTGATAAAAGTTTTATCTAGGAGGAATCAATATAATGAAAGTCACCATAAAAGATATCGCACAGGCGGCCGGCCTTTCTCCCGCAACCATATCCCTGGTATTGAACAACCGGCCTTCCAGAATCGCCCCCCAGACAAAGGAGCGCATCCTGACCATTGCCCGTGAGATGGGCTATCGGCCAAATTCAGCTGCCGTCAGCCTGAAAACCAACCGCAGCTATACAATCGGACTTATTGTGCCGGATATCCGCAATGACTACTATGCCACTTATGCAAAGGGCCTTGAGGATACCTGCCAGGAATGCGGATGGAGCATGATCCTGTGTTCCACCAACTTTAACTATGAGCGGGAAAGGCAGTATATCGAGACATTACGCACAAAGTGTATTGACGGTATCTCCGTAGTGTCAACCCCGCCCAATCCGCCTGTATCCAATTCAGACCACGTTGAACTGATTCTTTCCTTGAATATCCCGGTTGTCCAGATGGACCTGACATCCTATCGTCCGCCTGTCAACGCTGTGATTTCCGACCATGTAAAGGGAGGATATATGGCTACCCGGCACCTTCTGTCGCTGGGACACAGAAAAATAGCTTTCCTCACAGGCCCCAGCTACCTGGAAGGTTCTGACAGCCGACTGAAAGGCTGCAAAAAGGCCTTTGATGATTATGGAATGGAATGGGACGATGATATGGTGTATGTGGGGAATTACACCTACGAGTCCGGGCTGGATGGGATTGATTACCTAAGTGATAAAGAATTTACCGCTGTATTTGCATTTAATGACCTGATGGCCTGCGGTGTGTATAACGGGCTGGCCAAATATAACCTTTCTGTCCCGGATGACGTCTCTGTGGTAGGTTACGATGACCATTTTGTATCAGGCATACTCAGTGTCCCACTGACCACCGTACATCAGCCTATCTTTGACATGGGGAAAGAAGCGGCCAGGATCCTGATTCATGCAGCGGAACACGAGGATGCGGAACCTGTCATATCACACTTTGATTTAAAGCTGATTGTGCGCAGCAGCACACGGAAAATTTGATAAAACTTTTATCACCCATGTTAAATCGTTTCATCTACTAAATTATGTTATAACCCTATATGAAACCTGAAAGCCTCCATCTCCTGGTCCCGGCCAGTAATCCGTATATTCAGAATACGGTTCTTGCAGCAGAACTGATAGAACCATTTAATAAAGAGGGAATGACAGCCAATTCCATCCGGTGAAAAACCGGTATGTATTCTACATCCCCTTTCCCCCGCATACCATTATGTGAGGTGAATATCATGCAATCCTGTGAACTTGCTCTTTCCGTATCGACTTTGGCATGCTGCATTGCCGAGGGCAAAAGCCCTGAGGAAATCGCACTGATCAGTTCCATCTTCATGCAGCTGGGTGACACATTAGCTACCATTGCCGCCCACCAGGCCCTGTGCTGTCCGCCCAAAGATACCAAGGAATAGGAACCAGTGCCAAGTCCAACCCGGCAGGCGTCTTATTTAGCCTGCCGGGTTTCCCTCTGCCATTAAAGTGTCGTTAATATTTATGGCCTAAAAAGTACGGTTTTACAAGGTTTTTCAGTGCATTTGTGACTTTACTGT